>NZ_JAKUVW010000004.1:661435-992153 GCF_026782085.1 Streptococcus oralis | reverse complement strand
TAAAAAATTGGAAGATAGGAAACTACGGAGTCAAAAAAGAAATCAAAAAGATTAGGCAAACGCTTGCACTAAGTTTAAAAAAGCGCTATCATAGACTATAGATTATTAAAATAATGAGGTAAGAAGATGCAAGAAAAATGGTGGCACAATGCCGTAGTCTATCAAGTCTATCCCAAGAGTTTTATGGATAGTAATGGAGATGGAATTGGTGATTTGCCAGGAATTACGAGTAAGTTAGACTATCTAGCTAAGTTAGGGATTACAGCTATTTGGCTTTCTCCTGTTTATGACAGTCCGATGGATGATAATGGCTACGATATTGCTGATTATCAAGCGATTGCTGCTATTTTCGGGACTATGGAGGACATGGATCAACTCATCGCAGAAGCTAAGAAGCGTGACATTCGAATTATCATGGACTTGGTGGTCAATCATACCTCGGATGAACACGCCTGGTTTGTCGAGGCATGTGAAAATCCTGACAGCCCCGAACGAGACTACTATATCTGGCGAGATGAGCCCAATGATTTGGAGTCTATCTTTAGTGGATCTGCTTGGGAATACGATGAAAAGTCGGGTCAATACTATCTCCACTTTTTTAGCAAGAAACAGCCCGATCTCAACTGGGAGAATGAAAAACTGCGCCAGAAAATTTATGAGATGATGAACTTCTGGATTGATAAAGGTATTGGTGGTTTCCGTATGGATGTCATTGACATGATTGGGAAAATTCCTGATGAGAAAGTAGTCAATAACGGTCCTATGCTCCATCCCTATCTCAAGGAGATGAACCAAGCCACCTTTGGTGACAAAGATCTCTTGACAGTAGGAGAGACCTGGGGTGCAACGCCAGAGATTGCTAAGCTCTACTCGGATCCAAAGGGACAAGAATTGTCTATGGTATTCCAGTTTGAACACATCTGTCTTCAATATCAGGAAGGGCAACCTAAGTGGCACTACCAAAAAGAGTTAAATGTAGGGAAGTTAAAAGAGATTTTCAACAAATGGCAGACAGAGCTGGGAGTTGAAGATGGCTGGAATTCCCTCTTCTGGAATAACCATGACCTCCCTCGTATCGTCTCTATCTGGGGAAATGACCAAGAATATCGCGAAAAATCTGCCAAAGCCTTTGCAATCTTGCTTCATCTTATGAGAGGGACTCCCTATATCTACCAAGGTGAGGAGATTGGGATGACCAACTATCCATTTGAAACACTGGATCAAGTAGAAGATATTGAATCCCTCAACTATGCGCGTGAAGCTCTTGAAAAAGGTGTTTCTATGGAAGAAATCATGGACAGCATCCGTGTCATTGGACGTGATAATGCCCGTACCCCGATGCAGTGGGATGAGAGCAAAAACGCTGGTTTCTCAACAGGTCAACCTTGGTTGGCAGTTAATCCAAACTACGAAAAAATCAACGTTCAAGAAGCTCTGGCAAATCCAGATTCTATTTTCTATACTTATCAAAAACTCGTTCAAATCCGTAAGGAGAACAGCTGGCTGATTCGAGCTGACTTTGAATTGCTTGATACAGCTGACAAGATCTTTGCTTATATCCGTAAGGACGGTGAGCACCGCTTCTTAGTTGTAGCTAACTTGTCCAATGAAAAACAAAACTTTTCAGTAGAAGGAAGAGTTAAGTCAATCTTGATTGAAAATACTACTGCTAAAGAAGCAGTTGAAAAACAAACCTTGGCACCATGGGATGCTTTCTGTGTGGAACTAACGGATTAAAATAAGTGAACCTCAAGCCTTTGATGCTTGGGGTTCTTTTGTTGAAAAATATATAGAAAAGTCTTTAAAAAATATTTGTTAGAATTTTCTAAAAAATCTGTCGAAAGTCCTTGCTTTTATGAAAAAATAGGGTATAATGGTGAAAACACTATCTTTAAGGAGATTACTTATGAAATCGAAAAAGTGGCTCTTAGGAGCAGGTGCTGTTTTGAGTGCAGCTCTACTGTTAACTGCTTGTGGGCAAAGTGAAAAGAAAGCGGATGCTCCCAAAACATTCTCTTATGTCTACGCTATGGATCCATCTTCTTTGGACTATAGTGTGACGAGCAAGAGCTCAACCTCTGACGTTATAGCAAACGTTGTTGATGGTCTTTTGGAAAATGACAAGTATGGGAACTTAATTCCATCACTTGCAGAAGACTGGTCTGTTTCAAAGGATGGTTTGACTTACACCTACAAACTTCGTAAGGGTGTAAAATGGTATACTTCTGATGGAGAAGAATACGCTGAAGTTAAGGCCAAAGACTTTGTTACTGGGCTTAAACATGCTGCTGACGGAAAATCAGATGGTCTTTCTTTGATTCAGGATTCTATCAAAGGTTTGGCAGAGTATGTTAGTGGTGAGAGCAATGATTTCTCTACCGTAGGAGTTAAGGCTGTTGATGATTACACGGTAGAATACACGCTCAACAAACCAGAAAGTTTCTGGAACTCTAAGGTCACAACTGCAACCATGCTTCCAGTTAATGAAGAATTTTTGAATTCTAAAGGGAGCGACTACGGTGCACCAACCCCATCAGGTATCCTATATAATGGTCCTTATTTCTTGAAATCATTGACTTCAAAATCAGTCATTGAATATGAAAAGAATCCAAACTACTGGGATAAGGACAATGTCAAGATTGACAATATTAAACTAACTTTCTACGATGGATCAGACCAAGAATCTTTGATTCGTAGCTTTACACAAGGTGCCTATACAACAGCTCGTCTCTTCCCAACAAGTTCAAATTTTGAGTCAACTAAACAAGAGTACGGTGATAAGATTGTTTACAGTCCACAAGAAGCGACAAGCTACTACCTCACTGTTAACGTAAACCGCCAATCTTACAATAAAACAGCCAAAACAGACGAAGCTCAAAAAACATCAACGAAAGAAGCTCTTCTTAACAAGAACTTCCGTCAGGCGCTAAACTTTGCCCTTGACCGTCACTCATACACTGCTCAGTTGAATGGTGAAGAAGGTGCGAACAAGATTATCCGTAACAGCCTAGTGCCTCATGACTACGTTCAAGTTGGTGAAAAAACCTTTGGAGAGTTGGCACAGGCAGAGCTCGTTTCATATGGAGACCAGTGGAAAGATGTAGCCCTTACAGATGGCAAGGATACGATTTACAGTTCTGAAAAAGCTAAGGCAGCCTTTGCTAAAGCCAAGGAAGAATTGCAAGCCAAGGGTGTTACCTTCCCAATCCATTTGGATATCCCCGTTGAACAAACAGATGTAATCGCGGTTCAACAAACCAACTCACTCAAGCAGTCTATCGAATCATCACTTGGTACTGAAAATGTCATTGTCGATGTCCTTCAAATGACCGATAATGAGAAAATGAGCATTACTTCTCAAGCTAAGGTTCCAGCACAAAAAGACTACGACTTGAATGGAACTGGTTGGGGACCAGACTATCAAGACCCAGCTACCTACCTAAACATTCTTGATGCTAAGAAGGGTTCTGCCCTTAAACACTTGGGTATCACTCGTGGAAAAGATCCAGAAGTGATGGCTCAAGTCGGTCTAGACGAATACAAGAAACTCTTGGATGATGCCGCAGCTGAAACAAGCGACCTCAATAAGCGTTTCGAAAAATACGCTAAAGCGCAAGCCTGGGTATCGGATAGTTCGCTCTTGATCCCAGTTGCTTCTTCAGGTGGTTCTCCAACTGTTAGCCGTACTGTGCCATTCACAAAAGCATACTCTCAAGTCGGAATCAAGGGAGACCCATTTGTGTTCAAAGGTTTGGAATTGCAAAATGATGTCGTAACTACAAAAGAATACGAAGAAGCTCTCAAGAAATGGCAGAAAGAAAAGATTGAAACAAATGCCAAATACCAAAAAGAGCTAGAAAAACACGTCAAGTAATCTATAAATAGAAAAGGAAGTTGCAGGAAACTGTGCTCCCTTTTTTGTTTTAGACACCAGTTGTCATAAAGGTAGTAACTTTACATTTTTGAATAAATTTGATAAAATATGGTTATGTTATAAAAAGTGACATAAAGGAGTGAATGATGATCAAACTGAAAAAAAGACTAATCGGGACAGGTCTTGTCTTAGCGACAGGGATTTTGCTCTCGGCATGTGGACAGTCCAACACAGATACTAGCACTTATTCATCAACATTTAGTGCAAATCCAACAACTTTTAACTATCTTCTAGATTATTATGCGGATAACACTGCCGTTATTACCAATCTTGTAGATGGTTTGTTAGAAAATGACAGCTATGGGAACCTCGTACCTGCTCTTGCTGAGGATTGGTCTGTTTCATCAGATGGTTTGACCTATACCTACAAGCTTAGAAAAGATGCCAAGTGGTATACGGCTGATGGTGAGGAATACGCTTCAGTCAAAGCTCAGGATTTTGTCACTGGGATCAAATATGCCGCTGACAACAAGGGGCAAGCCATGGATCTGATCCAAAATTCAATCAAGGGATTGAATGACTATGTGACGGGTGTGACTAATGACTTTTCAACTGTTGGTATCAAAGCTTTGGACGACTATACGGTTGAGTACACTTTGACACGACCAGAACCTTATTGGAACTCTAAGACAACCAATAGTATTCTTTTCCCAGTCAACGAAGAGTTCTTGAAATCAAAGGATAAAGATTTTGGTACCTTGACACCAGACAGTATTCTTTATAACGGCCCCTATCTGTTAAAAGATTTCACATCAAAATCTTCGATCGAATATGTGAAGAATCCACATTATTATGACCATGACAAAGTAACCATTGAAAAAGTTAAGTTAGCCTACTTTGATGGGTCAGATCAGGAGATGACCATTCGAAACTTTGAAAATGGTGCTTACTCGATTGCAGGAGTCTATCCAAATAGTTCGAACTATGCTAAGACAAAAGAAAAATACCAAGACAATATCGTTTATAGCTTACAAGACAAGACATCTTGGTACTTTAACTTTAACGTCAACCGCAAAACCTATAATCATACCGCTAAAATAACGGACGAACAAAAGAAATCCGCTCAAACAGCTATCTTAAATAAAAATTTCCGTCAGGCTATCAACTTTGGTATTGATCGAACAGCCTACTCTGCTCAATCTAACGGTGAAGAAGCAGCGAGCAAAACCCTTCGTAATACTCTGGTTCCCCCAACATTTGTTCAGGTGGGAGATAAGACCTTTGGAGAAGTAACAGCCTCTAAGCTTGTGAACTACGGAACTGAGTGGTCAGGTATCAATTTGGCAGACGCTCAAGATGCTTACTTTAACAAGGAAAAGGCCCAAGCAAAATTTGCGGAAGCTAAAAAGGAATTGGAAGCCCAAGGCGTGACTTTCCCAATCCATTTGGATGTCCCTGTTGATCAGACAAATAAAAATGCGGTCTCTGGTATGAACTCGGTTAAACAAACCCTTGAAACAGTACTAGGTTCTGACAATATCGTCATTGATGTTCAACAGCTTTCTACAGATGACTTTGGAAATGTTGCCTTCCTAGCACCAAATCCAGCAGCTCGTGACTACGACCTAAACTTTGATGGTTGGGTTGGTGATTACCAGGATCCATCAACTTATCTAGACCCCTTCAATGCTGAAACTGGCTTCTATCTCAAGATTTTTGGTCTTGATGCCAAGGAAGACCAAGAGCTCATTAAGAGTTTGGGACTCGATACCTATACACAACTCCTGAAAGAAGCAGATGCTGAGAATAAAGATGTCGCTAAGCGTTATGAGAAATACGCTGAAGCTCAAGCTTGGATGATTGACAATTCTCTAGTCATGTCTGCTATGTCAAATGGTGGGACAGCCTCTGTAACAAAAGTAACTCCGTTTACACGTGCATACTCCCTAGTGGGAATCAAGGGTGACGGAAATAATTATAAGTACATGAGATTACAAAAAGACCCTGTTACCAAGAAACAATTTGACGAAGCCAAGACTAAGTGGGAAGCAGAAAGTAAAAAGGCTATCGAAAAGAGCCAAAAAGAGTTTGAAAACCACGTAAAATAAGATTGCGGACAAGGTTGCCCCTGAGCGCCTTGTCTTTTTGTGTAGAATGGCATTCGGAACTTTGCCCATATTTTAGAGCAATTTAAGAGAACAAAAGCGAATGAAAACGCTGAAAATAGCAAGGATGGATGGAATTTCCATCATGATTGTGATATAATATTTATAACTATTAACGTGTATAGGGGATTATCATGAGTAGACGTTCAAAGAGAGCTCGTTTAGGGAATGTAAAACGAAATATTAATATAGTTTTAGCAACCATTTATTTGTTATTGAGTGGTTTTTTGTTGTTCTTGATTTTCAAACATAATATCCTAGCTTTTCGATACCTCAATATCCTTACGGCGGTTCTTATTCTCGTTTCTGCTGTAATTGCAATCCTCCTGATAGTGTATAAAAAAGCCGAGAAGTTTACGGTTTTCTTTTTGACACTTGCTATCGTAGTTAGCTCCGTTTCTCTCTATGCTTTGCAACAGTTTGTCGGTTTTACCAATCATATCAATGCGACCTCAAACTACTCAGAGTATTCGATGAGTGTGGTCGTTTTGAAAGATAGTGAAATCAATAATGTGACCCAGTTGGATAGTGTAACAGGTCCGACTGAAACAGATAATGATAATATCCAAAAGTTGGTGGCGGATATTAAGACGACACAGAGTAAAGACTTGACAGTTGAACAGAGTACTTCTTATCTAGCAGCTTATAAGAGTCTGCTTTCTGGCGAAACGAAAGCAATTGTCTTAAATAGTGTTTTTGAAAATATCATTGAAGCAGAGTATCCAGATTATGCTTCAAAAATCAAAAAAATCTATACAAAACAATTAACTAAGGATGTAGCGGCACCAAAGGTATCAAAGAATAAAGCTTTCAATATTTATGTGAGTGGTATTGATACCTATGGTCCGATTAGTTCCGTTTCGCGTTCAGATGTAAACATTTTGATGACTGTGAACCGAGATACCAAGAAAATCCTTCTGACTACAACGCCTCGAGATTCCTATGTTCCGATAGCGGATGGGGGAAATAATCAAAAGGATAAATTGACCCACGCTGGGATTTATGGAGTGGACTCGTCGATTCATACCTTGGAAAAACTCTATGGGGTGGATATTAACTATTATGTGCGCTTGAACTTTACCTCTTTCTTGAAGTTGATTGACCTTTTAGGTGGCGTTGATGTCTATAATGATCAGGATTTCACTTCTTTGCATGGCAAGTACCATTTCCCTGTTGGGAATGTCCATCTAGACTCTGAGCAGGCTCTTGGTTTTGTCCGTGAGCGCTACTCTCTAGCAGATGGAGATCGTGACCGTGGTCGGAACCAACAAAAGGTTATTGTAGCTGTTATTCAGAAGTTGACATCAACCGAAGCTTTGAAGAACTATGACAATATCATCCAAGGATTGCAAGATTCTCTTCAGACCAATATGCCTTTGGAAACCATGATGGATCTAGTCAATACTCAATTGGAGAGTGGCGGTAACTACAAAGTCAACTCTCAAGACTTGAAGGGGACAGGACGCACGGATCTTCCTTCATACGCTATGCCAGATAGTAACCTCTACATGATGGAAATCGATGAAAGTAGCTTGGCTGCCGCCAAAGCTGCTATCAATGATGTGATGGAGGGCAAGTAGCATGATAGATATCCATTCGCACATCGTTTTCGATGTGGATGATGGTCCAAAGTCAATAGAGGACAGTAAAAAACTACTTAGAGAGGCCTATAGTCAAGGAGTGAGGACAATTGTTTCCACTTCGCATAGACGAAAAGGGATGTTCGAAACTCCTGAAGAAAAAATCGCAACTAACTTTTTGAAGGTGCGAGAAATGGCTAAGGAAGTTGCGGATGACTTAATCATTGCCTATGGGGCAGAAATCTACTATACGCCAGATGTTGTTGAGAAGTTGGAAAAGAAATTAATCCCAACCCTCAACGATAGTCGCTATGCTTTGATTGAGTTTAGTATGAATACAGCTTATCGGGATATACATAAGGGGCTGAGTAATATTCTAATGTTAGGCATTACACCCGTCATTGCCCACATTGAACGTTACGATGCTTTAGAAAACAATGAAAATCGCGTGCGAGAGCTGATTGATATGGGATGTTATACTCAAATTAATAGTTCTCATGTTTTGAAACCAAAACTCTTCGGAGAAACTTATAAATTTATGAAAAAGAGAGCCCAGTATTTCTTGGAACGAGATCTGGTTCACGTGATAGCAAGTGATATGCACAACTTGGATCACAGACCTCCTCATATGGAGGAAGCCTATGATATCATTGCCAAAAAATACAGTGAAGATAAGGCTAAGGAACTTTTTAAGGATAATCCCCGAAAAATAATAATGGATCAATTGATTTAGGAGAAAAAATGAAAGAACAAAATATGATGGAAATCGATGTATTTCACTTACTTAAAATCCTTTGGAAGCGAAAATTGTTAATTGCTTTGGTAGCATTCGTGACAGGGATAGTAGCATTTGCCTACAGTAGTTTTATTGTGAAGCCGGAGTTTACGAGTACGACCAGAATTTATGTGGTCAATCGTAATCAGGGAGATAAGCCTGGCTTGACTAACCAAGATTTGCAAGCAGGATCTTACTTGGTAAAAGACTATCGCGAAATCATTCTCTCGCAAGACGTTTTAGAGAAGGTTGCGACTGATTTGAAACTAGAACTCCCTCCAAAAGGTCTAGCTAGTAAAATCAAGGTAACAGTTCCAGTGGATACGCGTATTGTATCGATTTCTGTTACAGACCGTGCACCTGAGGAAGCTAGCCGTATCGCCAACTCTTTGAGAGAGGTTGCGGCTCAAAAGATCATCAGCGTCACTCGCGTTTCGGATGTGACAACACTTGAAGAAGCACGCCCTGCAACATCGCCATCTTCACCAAATATTCGTCGCAATACCATGGTTGGATTCCTTGCGGGGGCGGTTGTGATGGTTGTCACAGTTCTCCTTGTTGAGCTCTTGGATACACGAGTGAAACGTCCAGAAGATATTGAGGACGTGATGCAAATTGCACTATTGGGAGTAGTTCCAAATTTGGATAAATTGAAATAGGAGAGAAAAATGCCAACGTTAGAAATTGCACAAAAAAAATTAGATTTGGCAAGAAAAGCAGAAGAATACTACAATGCCCTTCGCACCAATATTCAATTGAGTGGGAATAACTTGAAAGTGATTTCCGTTACGTCTGTCAAACCAGGAGAAGGAAAATCAACAACTTCTACCAATATTGCTTGGGCTTTCGCGCGTGCGGGCTATAAGACGCTGTTGATTGATGCGGATATCCGTAATTCAGTCATGTCAGGTGTCTTTAAATCACGGGAAAAGATTACAGGCCTAACAGAGTTCTTGTCAGGCACAACAGACCTATCACAAGGTTTATGTGAAACCAATGTTGAAAATTTGTTTGTCATTCAAGCGGGTTCTGTATCCCCAAACCCTACAGCTTTGCTACAAAGTGAAAATTTTGCGACCATGATTGACACCTTACGCAAGTACTTTGACTACATTGTCGTAGATACTGCTCCGATTGGAGTTGTTATCGATGCAGCGATTATCACGCAGAAGTGTGACGCTTCTGTTTTAGTAACTGCTGCTGGTGAAACAAATCGTCGTGATGTCCAAAAAGCTAAAGAACAACTCGAACAAACAGGCAAACCATTCTTAGGAATTGTGCTTAATAAACTCAATACTTCAGTTGAAAAATATGGCTCCTATGGAGCATATGGAAACTATGGGAATTATGGCAAAAAATAATAAATAGTTTAGGGAAGATATTATGGAAGAAAAGGGATTGAAGATTACTTTGGCGGCAATCCAGAGTTTTCTTGTCATTTTATTAGCTTATTTACTTAGTTTTGTTAAGGAAACAGAGATTGTAAATACTTCTGTTATTATCTTGTTCATTCTTCATTTTTTTATTTTTTATATCAGTGATTATGGGCATGATTTTTTTAAAAGGGGTTATTTAGCAGAGTTTATCAACACGACAAAGTATATCGTGTTCTTTGCTCTAGCTATCAGTATTTCGAATTTTTTCTTAGAAGATCGTTTTAGTATCTCTAGACGAGGAATGATTTATTTTTTGACTATACACTCTATTCTGTTGTATTTGTTGAATCTATGCATTAAACGCTATAGAAAAAGCATCTTTCCAAATCTCAAGGGGAGTAAGAAGATATTCTTGATAACAGCGACCTCTAGGGTTGAAAAAGTCATCGATAGGCTGATAGAGTCGGGAGAAATTTTTTGGAATTTGGTGGCGGTCAGTGTTTTAGACCAGCCTGATTTTCGGCATCAAACCTTAACCGTTGTACCTGCTGAGAATATCTTAGACTTTGCTACTCATGAAGTTGTCGATGAGGTCTTTATCAATCTACCAAGTGAAGAGTACGACATCGGGGAGTTTATCTCACTTTTTGAGACATTGGGAATTGATGTTACAGTTAATCTGAATGCTTTTAATAACTATCTAGGTAGTGATAAAAAGATTCGTGGGATGGCAGGGCTGAATGTTATCACGTTTTCTACAAAATTTTATAAGACCAGTCATGTCATTGCCAAACGTTTCATTGATATTGTCGGTTCGATTGTCGGATTGATTATTTGTGGTTTGGTGAGCATTGTTTTGGTTCCGATGATTCGACAAGATGGTGGGCCAGCGATTTTTTCTCAAACGCGTATTGGAAAAAATGGTCGACATTTCACTTTCTATAAATTTAGATCTATGTGCGTGAATGCTGAGCAGCGGAAACAAGAACTTTTGGCGCAAAATACTATGCAGGGGGGCATGTTTAAGGTCGATGATGATCCTCGTATCACTCCAATTGGTCGCTTTATTCGTAAGACCAGCCTAGATGAGTTACCGCAGTTTTGGAATGTTTTAATGGGAGATATGAGTCTGGTCGGAACCCGTCCCCCAACAGTGGATGAGTATGAGAAATATACTCCTGAACAAAAACGTCGATTGAGTTTTAAACCTGGGATAACAGGCTTGTGGCAAGTCAGCGGGCGAAGTGAGATCAAGGATTTCAATGAAGTTGTTAAATTAGATGTGGCCTATATTGATGATTGGACTATTTGGAAAGATATTGAAATATTGTTAAAGACCGTTAAAGTTGTATTTATGAGAGATGGGGCGAAGTAATTTCTGCCCTTCAGTCCTGTTAGGAGAGAAATGAAACAGTCAGTTTATATTATTGGTTCAAAGGGGATTCCTGCTAAGTATGGAGGATTTGAAACCTTTGTTGAAAAATTAACCGAATATCAAAAAGACAGCAACATACAATACTATGTTGCTTGTATGCGTGAAAATTCTGCTAAGTCTGGCATTACGGAAGACCAGTTTGAGCACAATGGAGCCATTTGCTTCAACATCGATGTACCCAATATCGGCCCGGCCCGCGCCATCGCTTACGATATTGCAGCGGTCAACAAGGCTATTGAATTGGCTAAGGAAAACAAGGACGAAGCTCCCATTTTTTACATTCTAGCTTGTCGCATCGGTCCTTTTATTTCTGGACTTAAGAAAAAAATTCGTGCGATTGGTGGCTCTTTGCTGGTGAATCCTGATGGTCATGAATGGTTGCGAGCAAAATGGAGCCTTCCAGTTCGTAAGTATTGGAAATTTTCAGAGCAGCTCATGGTCAAACATGCAGATTTATTGGTCTGTGACAGTAAAAATATTGAACAATATATCCAAGAGGATTATAAGCAATATCAACCAAAGACCACCTATATTGCCTATGGGACAGATACAGCTCCTTCAATCCTGAAAGCAGAAGATACCAAAGTTCGGGATTGGTATCAGGAAAAAGGAGTTAGCGAAAATGGCTATTATCTAGTAGTGGGACGATTTGTTCCTGAAAATAACTACGAAGCCATGATTCGTGAATTTATCAAGTCCAAGTCCAAAAAGGACTTTGTTCTCATCACAAATGTGGAGCAGAATAAATTTTACGACCAGTTGTTACGGGATACTGGTTTTGACAAAGATCCTAGGGTCAAATTTGTCGGTACTGTCTATGACCAAGAGTTACTCAAGTACATTCGTGAAAACGCCTTTGCCTATTTCCATGGGCATGAGGTTGGAGGAACCAACCCTTCTTTACTGGAAGCCCTAGCATCCACAAAACTAAATTTGTTGCTAGATGTTGGCTTTAACCGTGAAGTTGGTGAAGATGGGGCCATTTATTGGAAAAAAGATGAGTTGGCACGTGTCATTGAGGAAGTAGAAGGATTTGATCAGGCAGCAATAACTGACTTGGATTTCAAGTCAAGCCAAAGAATCCTCTCAGCTTTCACATGGGAAAAGATTGTGTCAGATTATGAAGAAGTGTTTAAAGGATAGGGAATGAAACGGATTTTATACTTGCATGCTGGTGCAGAAATGTATGGAGCAGATAAGGTCTTATTGGAATTGATCAAAGGATTGGATTCCAAAGAATTTGAAGCTCATGTCATCCTGCCAAATGATGGTGTTTTAGTCAAGGCCTTGCGTCAAGTTGGGGCTCAGGTCAGTGTGTTGGATTATCCGATTTTACGTAGAAAATACTTTAATCCTAAAGGCATTGCCGACTATATTCGCTCTTATAATTTCTATGCTAAGCAAATCGCCCTCTATGCTCGACAACACAGTATAGATATGGTTCACAATAATACAGCGGCTGTTTTGGAGGGCATCTATTTGAAACGCAAGCTCAAGCTGCCTTTGATTTGGCATGTTCATGAGATTATCGTCAAACCCAAAGCTATTTCTGACTTTATCAATATGCTCATGGGACGATATGCAGACAAGATTGTGACGGTGTCCCAAGCGGTCGCTAATCATATCAAGCAGTCTCCTTTTATCAAAGATAGCCAAGTGGAAGTGATTTATAACGGTGTCGATAATACTGTCTATTATCCAATGGATGCGTCTTCTATTCGTGAAAAATTTGACATTGCGCAAGATGCACTTGTGATTGGCATGATTGGTCGGGTCAATGCTATCAAAGGACAAAATGATTTCATAGAAGCAGTCGAGCCACTTTTGGAAAAGAATGAGCAAGCGGTGGCTTTCCTAGCTGGAGGTGTTTTTCCTGGTGAAGAATGGCGCTTAGAAGAACTAGATAAGAGAATAGCTTCTTCATCTGTTGTGTCACAAATTCATCGTATTGATTACTACGATAAGACTTCTGAACTTTATAATATGTTTGATATCTTTGTCTTACCAAGTATAAAACCTGATTCCCTACCTACAGTGGTCCTAGAAGCCATGGCTTGTTCAAAACCAGTTGTTGGTTATAACAATGGGGGAATAGCTGAAATGGTAGTAGATGACAAAAGTGGTTGCTTAGTCAAACCAAATCGTCCTCAAGAACTTTCTAATGCCATTTCTCTCTTACTAGATAGTTCTGAAAAAAGAGAAAAATTTGGGCGAGTAGGATATCAGAGACAAAAAGAGCTGTTTTCTTTGGAGAGTTACATCAAGAACTTTTCGGAGTTGTATAAAACAGATAGAAAAGATTAGTTATGAATAAAATAGATTTTGTTGTTACTTGGGTTGATGGGAATGATCCTGTGTGGCAAGAAAAAAAATCAAGCTATGATGGATCGGTTAATACTTCTAAACAGAGTATGAATTCAGTCAAGGCTTACCGAGAATGGGGGACCTTTAAATATTGGTTTAGAGGAGTTGAAAAATTTGCTCCTTGGGTTAATAAGGTCTACCTCGTGACCGACCAGCAAAAGCCAAGCTGGTTAGAGTTAAACAGTGATAAATTGGTATTGGTAGATCATACAGAGATTATCTGCAATGACTACCTGCCAGTTTTTTCTGCCAATCCTATCGAAAGTAATATCCATCGGATCCCCGGACTCTCTGAGCATTTTGTTTTTTTTAATGACGATATGTATTTGACAGCTCCAGTCGAGCCGACAGATTTTTTCTCAGAGGATGGTTTACCCAAATATAATACGGCTCTTTCACCGATTATTCCTGAGCGATATGGAACGGGGAATTTTCAGATAAATGACATGGAGATTGTCACTAGCTATTTCAGTCGAAATGAAATTTTGAAGAATGGCCAATTCTTTGATCCAAAGCAGGGATTAAAAAGTATCGTTAAGTCGCTACTATACAGAAATAGTCAGTTTATCTGTGGTTTCTGGGAGAGTCATCTGCCCTATCCTCTACTAAGATCAACGATGAACTTGGTATGGGAAAAGGAAAAAGCTGTCTTGGAAAGAACCTCGGCTAGTCGCTTTAGAAATCCTTCTGATACCAATGTTTGGCTCTTTAAGTATTGGCAGATTGCCAGTGGTCAATACGCTGTCGGAAATCCTAAGTTGGGGGGACTCTTTTCTTTGGATAATGCCGGACCAGATTTTTGGAAGATACTAAATTCTGGCAAATACCAAATTATGTGTATCAATGATGGATTTAACATTCAAGACGAGGAGCAGGTGATGACAGACTTTATCAAGGCTATGGATCAACTGCTTCCAGATAGAAGCTCATTTGAGATTTAAACTGTAAAACTAAGTAAGAGAAAGAAAAGAAAATATGATTTCGGTAATTGTGCCTGTTTACAATGTGGAGAACTACCTTCATTATGCCATGGAGAGTTTGGAACATCAGACTTACAAGGATATGGAAGTCCTCTTGATTGATGACGGCTCGAGTGATGGCTCAGGACACTTGTGTGACCAGTATGCCCAGCAATATGATTGGGTGACTAGCTACCATAAGGTCAACGGTGGCTTGTCTGATGCTCGGAACTATGGGGTCTTAAAAGCCAAGGGTGACTGGATTACTTTCCTAGATCCAGACGACTATCTGGAACCCTGCGCCTTGGAACTGCTAGCAGAGCTACAAAGTCGTACCCAAGCAGATATGGTGAGTGGCAAAGTAGAGCCAACAGCTCACTATCATCGTTTTCAAAATTTTCACTTGGATCAGCTTGATTTAGACCAAGTTAAGGTCTATGACAAGGCAAAGGCTCTGACTGAGATGCTTTATGGAGACCTTGTGACGGTCTCTGCTTGTGGGAAACTCTATCGGAAAGAACTTCTTGAGAAAGCTCCCTTCCCCAAGGGGCGCATCTACGAAGACCTCTATGTTATCAGTGAGCATCTCAACCAAGCCCAATCCGTGGCCTTGTACCATCTTCCGATTTACCATTATTACCATAGACCTGGTAGCATTACTGCCTCGGCTTTCACTCCAAAACAATACGAGTTTTACGAAGCAATTGATCATTTAAAAGAGGTTGTGAATGCAACCTATCCTGAGAGTTCAGAACTCCAAGAAGCTATCATTTCACGCTTCTTTACAGGAAGTCTTCTTATCTTTACGATGATTAAGGATGGGGATTCAGTAGAATTCAAGAGACTTCAGGAGGAAACCAGGCCTTATTTGCCTCTTGTCTTGAAGAATGCTAGAGTTAGCAAGAAACGTAGGATCCTCTATGTTTTAATTACTAAGTATCCGCGGCTCTATTATCAATTTAAAAAGTTAAAAAAATCCTAAGTAAGAGTTAGGGACGAAAGAAGAAAAGGAAAAAGAAAATGTTAAAGTTAGAACGTGATAAATTGCTAATTGCAGCAGTTTTAATAGTGGTTGTCTCCATAGATATGATCAATACGTCTATGTTAGCTCCTGTTTTACCTAATATTCCTAATCTAGTTCCTTTTTTTGCGGTCCTTTTACTTGCTATGCGATTTGCTTATATTCATCACTACTCTATAAGCTATCTCATCTTTGCACCAATTCTTCTTTTTGCTGGGGGCATGGTTTACTATAAGACTGGGAACCTTAATGCATTGATGTATATGTTTCTGCTTGTCTTTCTTTACAAGGCTGAGATGGAAAGTGTACTTAAAATATACTCTGTTGTAGCCTTGTTTTTTATTGTATTGATAGTGCTCTTGGCCGTGATTGGTGCTATTCCAAACTTGCAATTTGTCCAATCACGATCTGCGGGAGTCGTTGTTCGAAATTCATTTGGCTTTATTTATCCAACTGATTTTGCTTCTCACTGTTTTTATCTATATACAGCTATATCGTATATCTTTAGAAAGAAATTCATTATTTTACGGACTGCCTTAGGATTTGGTCTGGCTTATTTCATTATTCGATATTGCGATGCGAGGCTTAATGCCGCTTCTATTACTGTAATGGCGCTCATTTTTCTGTACTTTTATTTCCGAAATGATAAACAGCGACGGCTTTTTGCTTTACTTCCTTTATCGGCTGGTATAGCGTCTTCAGTAATGATTTATCTCTCTTCTAAATTTACCTGGTCTCATCCAATGTATGTGGCTCTAAACAATTTTTTTAGTATGAGATTACACCTAGGACATGAGGCACTAAAAAAATATGCAGTGCAGTGGTTTGGGATTCGGGGCATATCATTTATCGGTTATGGGGGGCGTACAGAATCCGTTTTGAGCTACGACTATGTAGACTCTTCCTACGTTCAGATGCTCTTTACCTATGGTATGATTCCAGTTCTCTTATTGGTCGTGTTATACATAGTTAGGTCTTGGTCTCTTTATCGCAAAAAGAATTATTTGCTATTGACGGCCTTATCCTTAATAGCAGTCAACTGTATGTTTGAGGCCTTCTGGGTTCGCCCGTCTTATAATATTTTTATGTTTACTCTATTTGCAACCTTGCCAGTTATTGAATTTGAATCGAAGAAATCTACAACGAGGAACTCCTTGTGAAAGTATTAAAAAATTACTTGTACAATCTGTCCTATCAGTTACTTGTCATCGTCCTACCAGTGATTACAACTCCCTATATCACCCGAGTTTTCTCTTCGGATGATTTGGGATCTTACGGATACTATAACTCTATCGTGACTTATTTTATCCTACTAGCGACGCTGGGAGTAGCGAATTATGGGACCAAGGAAATTTCTAGCCATCGTAAGGAAGTTGAAAAGACCTTCTGGGGTATTTACAGTTTACAAGTCCTTTCAACCTGTTTAGCGGTTACTCTGTATATCATTGTCTGCTTGCTTGTACCGTCGATGAACAATCCAATTGCCTATATACTTGGCTTTAGTTTGCTGTCTCGTGGTTTTGATATTTCTTGGCTTTTTCAAGGGTTAGAAGATTTCAAAAAAATCACAGCTCGTAACACAATGGTCAAACTTCTAGGTGTTGTTTCGATATTCCTATTTGTTAAGAAACCATCCGACTTGTACTTGTATATCATCCTCTTGGTTGCCTATGATCTACTAGGTCAGTTGAGTATGTGGCTTCCTGCTCGGGAACACATTCGCAAGCCGCATCTGGATATAGCCTATGCCAAAGAGCATATCAAACCAGTCATTCTCTTGTTTCTGCCACAGATTGCCATTTCACTCTACATCACGCTAGATCGCACGATGCTAGGTGCCTTGTCTTCGACTAAGGATGTTGGAATCTATGATCAAGCCTTGAAATTATTGAATATTTTGTTAACCTTGGTAACGTCCCTAGGTAGTGTCATGTTGCCTCGGGTCTCCAATCTTCTCTCATTAGGCAATCAAAAGGCGGTTAACAAGTTACATGAAATGTCTTTCTTAGTGTATAACTTGGTCATCTTCCCGATGATTGCGGGGATTTTAATTGTTAACAAAGATTTTGTCAATTTTTTCCTAGGGCAAGACTTCCAAGATGCTCGCTATGCGATTGCCATCATGGTCTTTAGAATGTTCTTTATTGGCTGGACCAATATAATGGGAATTCAAATCTTGATTCCTCACAATAAGAATCGTGAATTTATGCTATCAACAACTATTCCAGCTGTTTTTAGTGTGGGCTTGAATCTCCTCTTGATCCCGCCTCTGGGTTATATTGGAGCTTCAATTGTATCTGTTGCGACTGAAGGTTTGGTCTGGCTGATCCAACTCTACTTTACACGTTCGTATCTAAAAGAGGTCAAGATCTTTCCATCTATGCTAAAAATACTTCTAGCAGCACTACTGATGTACGGCGCCCTGTATTCTGCACAAGCTTTCATGCACTTCTCGTCTGTTGTGAATGTCTTGATCTATTCTCTGCTTGGCTTCCTAGTCTACGGTGGCTTGGTTTTGGTCTTACGTGTCTTGGATTTTCAAGAACTAAAAAGTGTTTTAAAGAAATAAGGAGATTTTATGTACGATTATCTTATCGTTGGTGCTGGCTTGTCAGGTGCAATCTTTGCCTACGAAGCTAACAAACGTGGCAAGAAAGTGAAGGTGATTGATAAACGAGAACACATTGGTGGGAATATCTATTGCCAATCTGTTGAAGGAATCAATGTCCACAAGTATGGGGCTCACATCTTCCATACATCCAATAAAAAGGTCTGGGATTATGTCAATCAGTTTGCGGAGTTTAACAATTACATCAATTCTCCTATTGCCAACTATCAAGGACATCTTTACAATCTGCCTTTTAACATGAATACTTTCTATGCTTTGTGGGGGACAAAGACACCCCAAGAAGTAAAGGACAAGATTGCTGAGCAGACGACTCACATGCAAGATGTTGAGCCAAAAAACTTAGAGGAACAAGCCATTAAGTTGATTGGTATGGATGTCTATGAAAAGCTAATCAAGGGCTATACCGAAAAGCAATGGGGACGTTCCGCTACTGAACTGCCACCCTTTATCATCAAGCGTTTGCCAGTTCGATTGACCTATGATAACAATTATTTCAACGACCGTTACCAAGGAATTCCAATTGGTGGTTACAATGTCATCATCGAAAAGTTGTTGGAAGGAATCGAAGTAGAGCTCAATACCGATTTCTTTGCAAATCGGGAGAACTTGGAGGCTTCAGCAACTAAGCTTGTCTTCACAGGGATGATTGACCAGTTCTTTGACTATAAGTTTGGTGAACTAGAGTATCGCAGTCTCCGTTTTGAGCATGAGATTCTGGACCAAGAAAATTATCAAGGAAATGCTGTAGTCAACTATACTGAACGTGATATACCTTATACGCGTATCATCGAGCACAAACATTTTGAGTTTGGGACTCAGGCCAAGACCGTTATTACTCGTGAATATCCAGCAGATTGGAAAAGAGGAGATGAACCTTATTATCCAATCAATGATGCCAAAAACAATGCTATTTATGAGCAGTATCTAGCAGAAGCTGAGAAAAATGGACGCGTGATCTTCTGTGGTCGCTTGGCAGATTATAAATATTATGATATGCATGTGACTGTTGAACGTGCATTGGATGTGGTAGAGGAAGAACTAGAGAGTATCTAGAAACTTCACAGATAAAGGGGAGAAAAGGTGAAATATTATCTGAAGGATTCATTTCTGCATAATGCACACGAAAAGAATGCAGGGAGTAAGGCACGGAATGACGTGGAAGCTATTCTAATCTCAGAGGGTTATGAGGGCTTGGAGCTCAAGGTTGAGAATTGGTATAAGATGAATTTCTTTAAAGCTCAACAACACAAATATCGTGCGACCAAGTCTGTGTTTGATCAGTTGGGAGCTGGAGATGAATTGGTGATTCAGTTCCCTATTATCCACCATACATTTTTCATCTCACAACTCATCAAGCAGGCGCAAAAAAGAGGAGCAAAATTCTATCTGTTGATCCATGATATTGAAACCTTGCGTCATGCAGCAGGTTCAGAAGTAAAATTCCGTCATAAAGTGAGAAATTACTTCCAGGAAAAGAAAGCTTTGATGTCAGTGGATGGCATTATCGTTCATAACGATATCATGAAGAAAGTTCTGGTAGGTCAAGGAGTGCCAGCAGATAAAATGGTTAGCTTGGAGATTTTTGACTATCTGATTCCAAACTTTGCTGAAAAACCAAATCTCCAAAAAGATCAGCCTATTATCGTTGCTGGAAATTTGAACCCTGCAAAGTCAGGTTATCTTTATAACTTGCCAGAACAGCCAGCCTATAACTTGTACGGAGTGGGCTATGATGAAAGTCGTGCATTGAAAAACACTAGCTACTTTGGTTCCTTTATGCCAGATGACCTCCCAGCTGCTCTTGAAGGTAGTTTTGGTTTGGTCTGGGACGGAGACAGCTCAGAAACCTGTCAAGGTTCTTACGGAAACTACCTACGCTTTAACAACTCGCACAAGGCTTCTCTTTATTTGGCATCAGGTTTCCCACTAGTAGTGTGGAAGGAATCGGCTCTGGCCCACTTTGTACTGGACAAACAGTGTGGAATAGCAGTTGATTCTTTACATGACCTCCAAAAGTCACTAGACGATTTGACAGATCGAGATTACATGAAACTGTCAGCTAATGCTAGACAAGTAGGAGTAGCGCTTCGAAATGGTGATTATCTGAAATCGGCTATTTCTAAATTGAAGTAAGAATTTGAAGCTACTCATTAATCAGTTCGTTAGAAAGGTTACTTCATTATGAAAGGTATTATTCTTGCGGGTGGTTCAGGAACGCGCTTGTACCCACTTACTCGAGCTGCATCAAAACAGCTGATGCCAGTTTATGATAAACCCATGATTTACTATCCTTTGTCAACCTTGATGTTGGCAGGGATTAAGGACATTTTGATCATCTCAACACCACAGGATTTACCCCGTTTTAAGGACCTGCTCTTGGATGGTTCCGAATTTGGGATCAAGCTTTCCTATGCGGAACAGCCTAGTCCCGACGGACTTGCTCAGGCTTTTCTTATCGGTGAAGAATTTATCGGTCATGATAGTGTTGCCTTGATTTTAGGCGATAATATCTATCATGGACCTGGTTTGAGCAAAATGCTTCAAAAGGCAGCCAAGAAAGAGAAGGGCGCGACTGTTTTTGGCTACCAAGTGAAGGATCCAGAGCGTTTTGGTGTGGTCGAGTTTGATACAGACATGAATGCTATTTCCATAGAAGAAAAACCAGAGAATCCTCGCTCTAACTATGCAGTGACAGGTCTTTATTTCTATGACAATGACGTTGTGGAGATTGCCAAACAGATCAAACCGAGTGCTCGTGGCGAGTTGGAAATCACAGATGTTAACAATGCTTATTTGAAGCGTGGGGATTTGTCAGTTGAAGTTATGGGACGTGGTTTTGCCTGGCTGGATACAGGGACACATGAGAGTCTGTTAGAAGCATCCCAATATATCGAAACGGTTCAAAGGATGCAAAATGTTCAGGTTGCCAATCTAGAAGAAATTGCCTACCGAATGGGTTATATCAGCCGCGAAGATGTGCTGAAGTTGGCGCAACCTCTCAAGAAGAATGAATACGGGCAATACTTGCTTCGTTTGATTGGAGAAATCTAGATGACAGATAATTTTTTCGGCAAAACACTTGCAGTGCACAAGATTGATGCCATTCCAGGTTTGTTAGAGTTTGACATTCCGGTTCATGGTGACAATCGTGGCTGGTTTAAGGAAAATTTTCAGAAAGAAAAGATGCTACCACTTGGTTTTCCTGAAAGCTTCTTTGCTGAAGGAAAACTGCAAAACAACGTCAGCTTTTCTCGCAAAAATGTTCTCCGAGGCCTCCATGCTGAACCTTGGGATAAGTACATCTCAGTAGCAGATGGTGGCAAGGTTCTGGGTTCTTGGGTTGACCTACGTGAAGGTGAGACTTTTGGAAATGTTTATCAGACCGAGATTGATGCAAGTAAGGGAATCTTTGTCCCTCGTGGCGTAGCCAATGGTTTCCAAGTCCTCTCGGATACAGTTTCTTATAGCTATCTGGTCAATGACTACTGGGCACTTGAACTCAAGCCTAAATATGCCTTTGTCAACTATGCAGACCCAGCCTTGGGAATCCAGTGGGAAAACCTAGAAGCAGCAGAAGTCTCAGAAGCTGATAAACATCATCCACTGCTAAAGGATGTCAAACCACTAAGAAAAGAAGATTTGTAAAGTATGAAGTATTCGTTATTCGATATTAATCAGATTGAGAATTTAGAAATTAGAAGTTATTTTAGTGAAGTAATCAGTTGTTATGAGAATCATAATTACCGTGCCGCTATCCTTGTCCTATATACAGTTATACTTTATGATTTAACGTATAAACTCGAAGAATTACGAGATGAATATGAGGATTCAAATGCTAAGCAACTATTGGAAGAAATTTATAAAAAAATAAATTCTTCTGGTGATAAGAGTTCATGGGAAAATCTATTATTAGATAAATTGCATGAGAGTACGGATTTCGAAATTGTTGATGATAATTTGTGGTCGACTATTCAAGCAGTGAAATTAAAAAGAAATTTGAGCGCTCATCCGTCATTTGATCAAGAACAACAAATTTATCAACCTACAAGAGAATTGACACTTGGATTTATAAAGGAAATTTATGAAACTTTACTAACTAAATCTGCACATTTTATGTCTCGTGGTCTTGAACGAGTTTTTGAGTCTTTTAAACAAAAAAAATCGCATTTTAATATTCGTAATTTTTATGAGGATAGTAAAGATAATAATTATGAATATAATTACTTTTATAATCGTTTTTATTCACGAATGAGTATGCCACTAAAAAAGAAATTCTTTAAAAATGTTTGGGCATTGACTTTTGAAAAGAATAATGAAGAGCTGGAAAATAATTTTTTAAATCTATTCGTTATAATCAAAGTTTTAGAACAAGATGAACAACTTTTCAAAGATTTTATTGAGGGTAAACTAAAGTCAGATAAGATTAAAGACATTATTGATTTAGATATTCCTATCAACAAATTTATCTTATTTTTAAACTTTTATCCAGACTATTACCAATATCTAAACTCAGATGTTCAGGAAAGAATAGAGAAAAAATTTAAAGAAATCAATCATTACCTCTATATCTGGTATACAAAGGAGAATATACCAGAGTATATAGAGATGATTATGGCTGATGATATAGAAGATTTAGACGGAATATCGTCCGACCAAATTAAACTCTTCAATTTTATTTGTAAAGAAAAAGGAATTATTGAAGTATTTAATGAATTTTTATTAAAAATACTAGAAAAATATGTTCCTAATTGGTTTGGATTTGATGACGCGAACATAATTATGAATAAATTTATTATACCTTATTTAAATGACTTTAAAGAAGAGGATTATTTTGAGTATGCCCGGATTAGAAAGGCGAACAATCAAATTTACGATAGAGATAGAGATTCAGAGGACAACCGTATTTTAATTAGTAAAATGCAAGAACAGGAATTAGACTATCATGAGTTTGAAGAACTATTAAAATTTAAATAGAATAGACTGATTTAATTATTCTTGTAATATTCTTTATAATAGAATATTATCTAACAAAGGAAGATTTAATATGACTGAATACAAAAATATCATCGTGACAGGTGGGGCTGGTTTTATCGGTTCTAACTTTGTTCATTATGTCTATAACAACTTCCCAGATGTCCATGTGACAGTGCTGGACAAGCTGACTTATGCGGGTAATCGTGCCAATATTGAAGCAATTTTAGGTGATCGTGTTGAGTTGGTTGTTGGAGATATTGCAGATGCAACCTTGGTCGATAAGCTAGCTGCTCAAGCAGATGCCATTGTTCACTATGCGGCAGAAAGCCATAATGACAACTCGCTCAATGATCCGAGTCCCTTTATCCACACCAACTTCATCGGGACTTACACTCTTTTGGAAGCAGCTCGTAAATACGACCTTCGTTTCCACCATGTGTCAACTGACGAAGTCTATGGTGACCTACCTCTGCGTGAAGATTTGCCAGGTCATGGAGAAGGTCCAGGTGAGAAATTTACGGCTGAAACCAAGTACAATCCCAGCTCGCCTTACTCATCAACTAAAGCAGCTTCAGATCTGATTGTCAAAGCTTGGGTGCGCTCATTTGGTGTTAAAGCGACTATTTCGAACTGTTCAAACAACTATGGTCCTTACCAACATATCGAGAAGTTTATTCCGCGCCAGATCACCAATATCTTGAGTGGTATCAAGCCAAAACTCTATGGTGAAGGTAAGAATGTCCGTGACTGGATTCACACCAATGACCATTCATCAGGTGTTTGGACGATTTTAACCAAAGGTCAAATCGGGGAAACCTACTTGATTGGTGCGGATGGTGAGAAGAACAATAAGGAAGTCCTGGAACTCATTCTCAAGGAAATGGGGCAACCAGCTGATGCTTATGACCATGTGACGGACCGAGCTGGTCACGACCTTCGCTATGCCATCGATGCTAGCAAGCTTCGTGATGAACTAGGGTGGAAGCCAGAGTTTACCAACTTTGAAGCAGGCCTCAAAGAGACCATCAAATGGTATACAGACAACCAAGACTGGTGGAAATCTGAAAAAGAAGCGGTAGAGGCTAACTATGCTAAAACGCAACAAGTGATTAAATAATCAGATACTAAAAAGCAAGAGACCTCATGGTCTCTTGCTTTTTATGTATGTCGTAATCTTTCATTTTCTCACTTCTTGTTTATAAAATTCTTTAAGGGCATCTTGCCAGATTGGAATGACGAAACCTGTCGCCTTTGCTTTTGTCAAGCTCATAGTTGAGTTGAGAGGTCGTTTGGCCTTGGCAGGAAACTTGCTGGAGTCTACTGGTACTACTTCGACATCACTGTCTTTAAGAATCTCGACAGCAAAGTCATACCAAGTGGTGTCTTCAGCTGCGTCATTTGATAAGTGGTAGTAGCCATACTCTTTTTGATTTTCAGTCAAATAGGTCATGAATTCGGCCAAGGTACGTGTCCAGGTTGGGCGGCCGTGTTGGTCGTTGACTACTGTGAGTGTTTTATGGGTTTTGGCTAGATTTTGCATGGTAAAGACAAAGTTTTTTCCATAATTTCCAAAAACCCAAGCAGTGCGGATGATGTAATGCTGTGACGTAAGGTTTTCAACAAGTTCTTCTCCCATTCGCTTGGTACGTCCGTACTCTGTTTGCGGATCAGGTAGGTCATCGACTTCCCACTCTTGTCCTACTGGTTTCTTTCCATCAAAGACATAGTCTGTCGAGATATAGACCAGAGTAGCTCCGTATTTCTCAGAGGCCTTGGCTACATTTTCAGTTCCAGTTACGTTGATGGCAAAATCCAGTTCTTTTCCCTCATCTTCTGCGGCATCAACAGCAGTGTAGGCTGCACAATGATAGACCAGAGTTGGTTTAACCTCAGCAAATACTTTATCAACCATTTCAGAATTAGTGATATCCATTTCGGCCACATCTACTGCAACATAGTCCACATTTCGTTCATCTAGTAAATAACGTAGTTCGGTACCGAGTTGACCATTTGCACCTGTAATTAATATCATTGTCTTCTCCTTAACTTTTATTCTATCTAATCATAGCAAAAAAATGATAAAAAATCTGATTTTCGCTCCTTGTTTTGCTGGTTTCTATCCGATAAGAATCTGTTTTTGAAATGAAACTGTTTATTAGATTCTTTGAGATAGAATTTTTTTATAGCTGTAAAGCTATTCTTAAAATTCTAAGCGTTAGCACTGTTCAGAAAAGAGAAAATTTTAGTGAATTTTACCTATTTCCTATTGCTTTCTGCCTTTTTATTTGTTATATTAAAAGTACAATTATTTTTTATTTATAACAGTTAAGCAGAGCACTTTCAGAGAAAGGAGTATTTTTTAAAAACGAAATGTAAACGCTTACTGGAAAATGAAAGGATTTAGGAGTTCATGGATAAACGATTTTTTGAAAAACGCTGTAAGTTCAGTATTCGTAAGTTTACGCTTGGAGTAGCTTCAGTGATGATTGGAGCGACTTTCTTCGCAGCTAGCCCAGTATTAGCTGATCAAGCAAGAGTTGGTTCAACAGATAATTTGCCGAGTGAACTAGCTGATTTGGATAAGAAGGCTAGTGATGAGGGGCACGATTTTGACAAGGAAGCTGCCGCTCAGAATCCTGGTTCAGCTGAGACTACTGAAGGCCCACAAACAGAAGAAGAGTTGTTGGCTCAAGAAAAAGAAAAGTCTGAAAAGCCAAGCAATCTGCCAAAAGAATTAGAAGATAAGTTGGAGAAAGCTGAAGACAATGGGCGCGAAGTTGACAAGGATCAATTGGCCCAAGATACTGGGAAGCTCGTCCCAGAAGATGTGGCTAAGACTACTAATGGGGAATTAAACTACGGCGCAACTGTTAAGATTAAGACGCCATCAGGAGAAGGTAGCGGTATTGTCGTTGCTAAAGACCTTGTCTTGACGGTTTCTCATAACTTTATCAAGGACAGCCAAGAAGGCAATATCCGTAAGGTTGTGGACAATGACCAAGGGGATGGAGATATCTATAGCATCTCATATCCAGGATTGCCAGATGTCAAGTTTAGCAAGAAAGATATCATTCATTGGGATCGTGAAGGCTATCTGAAAGGCTTCAAAAATGATTTGGCCCTAGTGAGATTGCGTACAGTTCTAGAAAATACGCCTGTTGAAGTAACTAAAAAGCCAGTTGTTAAGAAAATTGGAGATAAACTCCATGTCTTTGGTTATCCAGAAGGAAAATTGAATCCGATTGTCAATACTACAGTTGATTTTGCGGAACCATACGGAGAAGGTGTCCAAGGGATTGGTTACCAAGGAGGAAAACCGGGTGCTAGTGGCGGCGGTATCTTTGATACAGAAGGCAAACTAGTCGGTGTACACCAAAATGGTGTAGTTGGAAAACGGAGTGGCGGTATTCTCTTCTCACCAGCTCAACTAAAATGGATCCAAGACCACATGCAGGGAATTTCAAGTGTGAAACCAGCAGACTTGGAAGAGAAAGAAAAACCGGCTGAAGAAAAACCAAAAGAGGATAAACCTGCAGCTGCTAAACCTGAAACACCTAAGGCAGTAACTCCTGAATGGCAAACAGTAGCGAATAAAGAGCAACAAGGAACCGTCACTATTCGTGAAGAAAAGGGTGTTCGCTACAATCAATTGTCTTCAACGGCCCAAAATGACAATGATGGCAAACCAGCCTTGTTTGAAAAACAAGGATTGACAGTTGATGCTAATGGAAATGCGACGGTTGATTTAACCTTCAAAGATGATTCTGAAAAGGGCAAATCACGCTTTGGTGTCTTCTTGAAATTTAAAGATACCAAGAACAATGTTTTTGTTGGATATGACCAAGGTGGCTGGTTCTGGGAATACAAAACTCCAGGTAATAGCACATGGTATAAAGGCAACCGTGTGGCAGCACCAGAACCAGGTTCTGTAAATCGTCTTTCTATCACTCTCAAGTCAGATGGACAACTCAATGCCAGCAACAATGATGTAAATCTCTTTGACACAGTGACCCTACCTGGGGCGGTCAATGAGAATCTTAAAAATGAGAAGAAGATCCTTCTCAAGGCAGGAACTTATAGCAATGACCGTACGGTTGTCAGCGTTAAAACAGACAATCAAGAAGGTGTAAAAGCGGATGATACTCCTGCCCAGAAAGAAACAGGTCCGGCTGTTGATGATAGCAAGGTGACTTATGATACGATCCAGTCTAAGGTCCTCAAGGCAGTGATTGACCAAGCCTTTCCACGCGTGAAAGAATATACTTTGAATGGGCATACTTTGCCAGGACAGGTGCAACAGTTCAATCAAGTCTTTATCAATAACCACCGAATCACCCCTGAAGTTACTTATAAGAAAATCAATGAGACAACAGCAGAGTATTTGATGAAGCTTCGCGATGATGCTCACTTAATCAATGCGGAAATGACAGTACGCTTGCAAGTTGTGGATAATCAATTACACTTTGATGTGACCAAGATTGTCAACCACAATCAAGTTACTCCAGGTCAAAAGATTGATGACGAAAGAAAATTGCTTTCAACTATTAGTTTCCTTGGTAATGCTTTGGTCTCTGTTTCGAGTGATCAAGCTGGTGCTAAGTTTGATGGGGCAACCATGTCAAACAATACCCATGTCAGCGGGGATGATCATATCGATGTAACCAATCCAATGAAAGATTTGGCTAAGGGTTACATGTATGGATTTGTTTCTACAGATAAGCTTGCTGCAGGTGTTTGGAGCAATTCTCAAAACAGCTATGGTGGTGGTTCGAATGACTGGACTCGTTTGACAGCCTATAAAGAAACAGTTGGAAATGCCAACTATGTCGGAATTCACAGCTCTGAATGGCAATGGGAAAAGGCTTATAAGGGCATTGTCTTCCCAGAATACACCAAGGAACTTCCAAGTGCCAAGGTTGTTATCACCGAAGATGCCAATGCTGACAACAAAGTCGACTGGCAAGATGGTGCCATTGCTTATCGTAGCATCATGAACAACCCTCAAGGTTGGGAAAAAGTTAAGGATATCACTGCTTACCGTATCGCGATGAACTTTGGCTCACAAGCCCAAAACCCATTCCTTATGACCTTGGATGGTATCAAGAAAATCAATCTCCACACAGATGGTCTTGGGCAGGGTGTTCTCCTTAAAGGTTATGGTAGTGAAGGTCATGACTCTGGACACTTGAACTATGCTGATATTGGTAAACGTATTGGTGGTGTCGAAGACTTCAAGACCTTGATTGAAAAAGCGAAGAAATATGGAGCTCATCTAGGTATCCACGTGAACGCTTCTGAGACTTATCCTGAGTCTAAATACTTTAATGAAAATATTCTTCGTAAGAATCCAGATGGAAGCTACAGCTATGGTTGGAACTGGTTAGACCAAGGTATCAACATCGATGCTGCTTATGACTTGGCGCATGGACGCTTGGCTCGCTGGGAAGACTTGAAGAAAAAACTTGGTGAAGGTCTCGACTTTATCTATGTGGACGTATGGGGCAATGGTCAATCAGGTGATAACGGTGCCTGGGCTACCCACGTTCTTGCTAAAGAAATCAACAAACAAGGCTGGCGTTTTGCGATTGAGTGGGGCCATGGTGGTGAATACGACTCTACCTTCCAACACTGGGCAGCTGACTTGACCTATGGTGGCTACACTAATAAAGGTATCAACAGTGCTATCACCCGCTTTATCCGCAACCACCAAAAAGATTCTTGGGTTGGGGACTACAGAAGTTACGGTGGTGCAGCCAACTACCCACTTCTAGGTGGCTACAGCATGAAAGACTTTGAAGGCTGGCAAGGAAGAAGCGACTACAATGGCTATGTGACTAACCTCTTTGCCCATGACGTCATGACTAAGTACTTCCAACACTTCACTGTAAGTAAATGGGAAAATGGTACACCAGTTACCATGACCGATAATGGTAGCACCTATAAATGGACTCCAGAAATGAAGGTTGAGCTAGTCGATGCAGCAGGTAACAAGGTTGTTGTGACTCGTAAGTCAAACGATGTCAATAGCCCGCAATACCGCGAACGTACAGTAACGCTCAATGGACGTGTCATCCAAGATGGTTCAGCTTACTTGACTCCTTGGAATTGGGATGCAAATGGTAAGAAACTTCCTACTGAAAAGGAAAAGATGTACTACTTCAATACGCAGGCCGGTGCAACAACTTGGACCCTTCCGAGTGATTGGGCAAATAGCAAGGTTTACCTTTACAAGCTAACTGACCAAGGTAAGACAGAAGAGCAAGAACTAACTGTAACAGATGGTAAGATTACCCTAGACCTTCTAGCAAATCAACCATACGTTCTTTACCGTTCAAAACAAACCAATCCTGAAATGTCATGGAGCGAAGGCATGCACATCTATGACCAAGGATTTAACAGTGGAACCTTGAAACACTGGACTATTTCTGGTGATGCTTCCAAGGCAGAAATTGTCAAATCACAGGGTGCAAATGAAATGCTTCGTATCCAAGGCAATAAGAGCAAGGTTAGCCTTACTCAGAAACTGACTGGCTTGAAACCAAATACCAAGTATGCGGTTTATGTTGGTGTCGATAACCGTAGTAATGCTAAGGCAAGTATCACAGTGAATACTGGCGAGAAAGAAGTGACTACTTATACCAATAAGTCACTCGCTCTCAACTATATCAAAGCTTATGCTCATAACAATCGTCGTGAAAATGCTACAGTTGACGATACAAGTTACTTCCAAAATATGTACGCCTTCTTTACAACTGGATCTGATGTATCAAATGTCACTCTGACATTGAGTCGTGAAGCTGGTGATGAAGCAACTTACTTTGATGAAATTCGTACCTTTGAAAACAATTCAAGCATGTACGGAGACAAGCATGATACTGGTCAAGGAACCTTCAAACAAGACTTTGAAAATGTTGCTCAAGGTATCTTCCCATTTGTAGTAGGTGGTGTCGAAGGTGTCGAAGATAACCGCACTCACTTGTCTGAAAAACACGATCCATATACACAGCGTGGTTGGAATGGTAAGAAAGTCGATGATGTTATCGAAGGAAATTGGTCATTGAAGACAAATGGACTAGTGAGCCGTCGTAACTTGGTTTACCAAACTATTCCGCAAAACTTCCGCTTTGAAGCTGGTAAGACTTATCGTGTAACCTTTGAATACGAAGCAGGATCAGACAATACCTATGCCTTTGTAGTCGGTAAGGGAGAATTCCAGTCAGGTCGTCGTGGTACTCAAGCAAGCAACTTGGAAATGCATGAATTGCCAAATACTTGGACGGATTCTAAGAAAGCCAAGAAGGCAACCTTCCTCGTGACAGGTGCAGAAACTGGCGATACTTGGGTAGGTATCTACTCAACTGGAAATGCAAGCAATACTCGTGGAGATGCTGGCGGAAATGCCAACTTCCGTGGTTACAACGATTTCATGATGGATAATCTTCAAATCGAAGAAATTACCCTAACTGGTAAGATGCTGACAGAAAATGCTCTGAAGAACTACTTGCCAACTGTAGCCATGACCAACTACACCAAAGAGTCTATGGATGCTTTGAAGGAGGCGGTCTTTAACCTCAGTCAGGCAGATGATGATATTAGCGTGGAAGAGGCGCGTGCAGAGATTGCCAAGATTGAAGCTTTGAAGAATGCTTTGGTTCAGAAGAAGACAGCCTTGGTAGCAGAAGACTTTGAAAGTTTGGATGCGCCAGCTCAACCAGGTGAAGGTCTTGAGAATGCCTTTGATGGTAATGTATCTAGCCTATGGCATACATCTTGGAATGGTGGAGATGTAGGCAAGCCTGCAACCATGGTCTTGAAAGAACCAACTGAAATCACTGGACTTCGCTATGTTCCACGTGCCTCTGATTCAAATGGAAACTTGCGTGATGTGAAACTGGTTGTCACAGATGAGTCTGGTAAGGAACATACCTTTAACGTAACAGATTGGCCAAATAACAACAAGCCAAAAGACATTGACTTTGGCAAGACAATCAAGGCTAAGAAAATTGTCCTTACTGGTACCAAGACTTACGGAGATGGTGGCGATAAATACCAATCTGCAGCGGAACTTATCTTTACCCGTCCACAAGTAGCAGAGACACCTCTTGACTTGTCAGGCTATGAAGCAGCTTTGGCTAAGGCGCAGAAATTAACAGACAAAGACAATCAAGAGGAAGTAGCTAGCGTTCAGGCAAGCATGAAATATGCGACGGATAACCATCTCTTGACGGAAAGAATGGTTGCCTACTTCGCAGACTATCTCAACCAATTAAAAGATTCTGCTACGAAACCAGACGCTCCAACAAGTAGCAAGGGAGAAGAACAACCACCAGTTCTTGATGTACCTGAGTTCAAAGGCGGCGTCAATGCAACAGAAGCAGCTGTACATGAGGTTCCTGAGTTCAAGGGCGGCGTTAATGCGGTCCAAGCCTTGGTTCACGAATTACCAGAATACAAAGGTGGAGCCAATGCGGTTCTAGCAGCTGCAAATGAAGTTCCAGAGTACAAAGGTGGAGCCAATGCAGTTGAGGCCTTGGTGAATGAAAAGCCAGCCTACACAGGTGTATTGGCTACAGCTGGAGATCAAGCAGCTCCAACTGTTGAAAAACCTGAGTACCCGCTCACTCCAAGTCCAGTAGCTGATACCAAAACTCCGGGAGCTAAAGATGAAGAAAAACTACCTGCTACAGGAGAGCACAGCTCAGAAGTAGCCCTCTTCTTAGCAAGTGTGAGCATCGCTTTATCTGCTGCGGTTCTTGCGACAAAACGTAAAGAAGAGTAATGAGATTTGATTTCAGCAGTTCAAAGCAACTCGAATCAAAAAGGAACAAACAGCCGGAGAGGACCTCTTGGTTCTCTCCTTTTTCAAAGGAGAAATGATACCGCTTACTCATGTATGCGGATGAAAGGAATAGGAGAAAGATGGATAGACATTTTTTTGAGAAACGCTGTCACTATAGTATAAGAAAATTTGCAATCGGTGCAGCCTCCGTTATGATTGGTGCTAGTATCTTTGGCGCCAATATGGTTCAGGCGGCAGAAACAGCAACACCTTCAGAGGCAGAGGGAAGTATCACTCATGTTCAAGCTCTGGATAAGTTACCAGATGATTTAGTCGCTGCGCTTGAAAAGGCGGATGCAGAAGCTGCAACAGAAGCAAGTCATGAAGAAACTCCAGCGACAGATGAGGGAACCAATCTTGCAGCAAGTGAAGAGGCAAAACCAGAGACAAGTCCTACAAGTCCCAAGCCAGCAGAAACGCCGAAACCGGTTGAAACACCAAAGGCAGACAAACAACCTGCGGAAACCACTACACCAGCAGTAAAACCAGCTGAAAAGACAATCGAAGATAGAGAAGATGTCAACCATCTCGAAGGTGCTACTGCTCAGGCGAGCAACCATGAGACTGGTACCAACTTTACTGCGGATAAGGCAGTGGACGGTAATCCGGATACTCGTTGGGCTACGGATAAAGATGTACCAAAACCAACTTTTGAACTAACTCTTCCCAAAACTACCTTGATCAAACATGTGGAAATTGACTGGGATCGTCGTCTTCGTAATGGGCAAAATGACCCCAATATCAAATCTTGGAGTCTCTATTACGCAGGCCAAGAAGATGTGGGCGCTAACGGAGAAAAACAATGGAAACTCGCTCATACCAAGACTGGAGAACCTGTTTTAGATGAGAAAGTTGACCTAGCTGAAAGTATCAAAGCTAAGTATCTTAAGTTAGAAATTAACGACTACCAAGCTGGTACAATGAACTGGAGAAACGTTGGTATCCAAGAAATTCGAGCTTATTCGAATATTCCTGATACAAGTAAGGTAACGGATATCCGCCAAGTAACCGAACTAACAGTAGCAGAAGATGGACAGTCTCTTGTCTTACCAACTTTACCAGGGAAAGTTAGCCTTATCGGAAGCAACAAGCAAGGTGTGATTGACCTTCAAAATCACATCCATAAACCTCTAACAGATCAACGCGTCAAGGTCATGGTCCAACAAATCAGAGACAGTCATACTTTCACTAAGGAATTTGAAGTAGTCATCAAGGGTCTACATCAGAACGAGGGTGTAGGTGTCAAACCAAAAGTAGCACCAGCTGTTCAACAATGGTATGGGAAAGAAGGCCAATCTTCTATCACTTCAGATACAGTCCTTGCGACAGGTGATTCTGGCTTTGATCAGGCAGCAACCTTCTACCAGTCAGACCTTGCAAGCCGTAGATTGGAACTAGCAACAGGTGACAAGCAAGCTCAAAAACGAATCGAATTTAAAAAGGTTGAAAACAAGGGTTATGGTAAAGAAGGGTATGGCATCACTATCCAAAATGATGTGATTACCATCGAAGCTGCCACAAACACAGGAGCCTTCTACGCCACTCGGACCCTTCTTCAAATGGGAGAAAGTAACCTCCAAAATGGCGAAATTCGTGATTTCCCAAGTTTCAGCCACCGTGGCTTTATGCTAGATACAGGTCGTAAATTTATCCCTTACGACACTCTTGTAGACATCATGCTCAACATGGCTTACTACAAGATGAACGACTTGCAGTTGCACCTCAACGATAACTATATCTTCCTAAAGGAACACTTGGCAGGTAAGAATTTAAGTCCAGAAGAACAACTCAAGTATGTACTTGAACACGCTAAGACTGGTTTCCGTGTGGAGACAGATATTGTCGGTAAGAATGGTCAAAAATTGACATCAGATGAGCATTATACCAAGGAAGAAATGCAAAATCTGATTAAACTTGCCAAGGCCTTGCATATCAACCTAGTGCCAGAAATTGACACACCAGGTCACGCCTTGTCCTTTGTCAAAGTCCGCCCAGACCTCATGTATCAAGGTAGTTTGAGTGATTATGCTGGCAAACACAATGTTGAACGTGTTGCCATGCTCGATCTAGATAATAAATACGATGAAACGCTAGCTTTTGTCAAATCAGTTTATGACAAACTTCTCGATGGTCCAGATGCACCGCTTCATGGCGTGTCCACTGTTCATATCGGAACGGATGAATACTATGGCAGTCGCGAAAGCTATCGCCGCTATGTCAATGACCTTATCAAATACATTAAAGGAAAAGGTTACACCCCTCGTATCTGGGGATCGCTCAGTGCGAAACGTGGGAACACACCTGTTGATTGGAACGGAGTAGAGGTTGATATCTGGAGTATCGGATGGCAACGACCAAATGAAGCCATTGCTCAGGGAGCTAAGATTATCAATATCACGGATGTACCGACCTATAGTGTGCCAAGTGGAAGCAATAGTCAAGCAGCCTACGGGGACTATGCTAACTACGAACGTCAGTACAATAGCTGGACACCGAATGATTTTAGAACAGGTGGAGGTCCACTTCTACCAGCTTCTCATCCAAGTATCCTTGGTGGTGGGCACGCAGTTTGGAATGACAATATTGACCTTCATGAGACCGGTTTGACCTCTTATGATATCTTTAAACGCTTCTTCAAGAGCATGCAAACTACTGCGGAGCGCACTTGGGGATCTGACCGTGCAGCTGCGACCTTTGCAGAACGTACCCTACCAACGAGCCCTTATGCGCCACAGTCAAATCCTGATAGAGCGATTGATCAAAGTGATTTGTTTACTATCAATCCTGAAACAGTTAAGGACTATGCAAGCAAGAAGGTGAAGACAAGCGAACAGGGATTGGCTTTTGAGAAAGACAGCAGTATCGAAGGCTTGGCTGGTGATGTTGGTCCAAGTCATGTCTTGAAGTTTGATGTGACTGTCACTGGAGACGGGGAACAAACCTTCTCAACAAGTGGGGACAACCGTATCTATCTAGCTGATAAAGATGGTTATCTTGCTTATCAATTTGAACAGTTCCATATCCAGTTCAAGAAAAAACTGGAGAAGAACAAACGTTATCAAATCTCTATTGTGACCAAACCACAATCAACTGAAGTTTATGTGGATGGTGAGAAGATTGAGCGTATCGCAAATCCAGAATACCCTCGCTTTGCCCACAATAGCTTGGTTCTACCGCTTGAAAGCATCGGTGGTTTCAAAGGGATCCTGCATAGTGCAGAGTTGTCAGACAAACCATTTGTAAATCCTCGTTTGATTTCAAATGATAAGATTACAGCAACGGCAAGCAGTCAGCAACTTCCAGGAAACGCGACTGAAGGCGCTGTTGAAAAGGCCTTTGACAATGATCCAAATACCTTCTGGCATACTAAATGGACTGGTGACACTGCGCCATACACCCTTACTATGACCTTGAAAGAAGCAGAAAAAGTCAATGGCTTGACGTATCTCCCACGTCCTGGTGGTGGAAATGGTGTTGTGACGCGCTACGAAATCTACGCACAAAAAGATGGCCAAATGGTCAAGGTTTCAGAAGGAAGCTGGGACAATAACGCCCAAGAAAAAACAGTCAACTTTGCGGCGGTAGATACCAACAAGATTGAGTTGAAAGTATTGGAAGGCGTTGGTGGTTTTGCAAGTGCAGCTGAAGTTCATCTATTGAAACCTGTTAAAGAAGAGCAAGAAACGCCTGCACCAAGTCAACCAGAAAACCCAACTACACCAGAAAACCCAAAAGTAGAGCAAACAGGTGATGGAACAGTTGAATTGGCAGATCAATTTACTGCAAGTAAACCAGCTAGCGAAGACAGCATTGCAGCTGCCAGCAAGAGCGCAGACTATCTCAAGAAAGAGTACAAGGTCTTCCCAACTCCACAAAAAGTGACTTATGGAGAAGGTGTCACAGCTCTTCGCAAGCAAGTCAATCTGGTCATGGGCGATCAACTCGATATCTATACTCGCAATCGCTTGAAGAGTGTTTTGCAGGACAATCAAGTATCTTATACAACTGGTAAGGCGGCAATCGCTGGCGCAACCAATATCTATCTTGGAGTGCATGGACAAGGTTCACAAGCAGAGCAAAACTTGTCCAATGTTTCAGCAGGTCTCTTTGACAAGATTGACGCCTATGTCTTGAGCATCAAGGATAACTCGATTTCTATCGTCGGAAAAGACACTGATGCAGTCTTCTATGGTTTGACAACCTTGAAACACATGCTCAAGGAAAGCCAAGTGCCAGTCCTTCGCAATGTGACAGTAGAAGATTACGCAGAGCTCAAGAACCGTGGTTTCATCGAAGGTTACTATGGAAATCCATGGTCTAATGCCGATCGTGCAGAGCTCATGCGTTATGGTGGCGATTTGAAATTGAACCAATACTTCTTTGCACCAAAAGATGATCCATACCACAACAAGAAATGGCGTGAACTCTATCCAGAAGAAAAACTAGCTGAAATCCGTGAACTTGCTCGTGTCGGAAATCAAAGTAAAACCCGCTATGTCTGGACTATCCATCCATTCATGAACAACCGCATCCGCTTTGGCAATGAAGCGCATTACCAAGAAGATTTGGCAACCATCAAGGCCAAATTCACCCAGCTGATGAAAGTGGGTGTCCGCGAATTTGGTATCCTTGCAGATGATGCTCCAAGCCCAGTCGGAGGCTACAATAGCTACAACCGCTTGATGCAAGATATGACCAAGTGGTTGACTGAAATGCAGGGAACCTACAGCGGTCTTCGTAAAGAAATGATCTTTGTTCCTGGCCAGTATTGGGGTAATGGACGTGAGGATGAGTTGAAATCCCTCAATGAAAATCTCCCAAGTTCAACATCCATGACCTTGACGGGTGGTAAGATTTGGGGTGAAGTCTCTGAAAGCTTCCTTTCAACTCTCAAGAACAATCTATCCGCAGGTGGCAAGACCTATCGCCCAGTTTCACTTTGGATTAACTGGCCTGTAACAGATAACTCTAAACAACACTTGATTCTAGGTGGTGGTGAGAAATTCCTTCATCCAAATGTGGATCCAAGCTTGCTATCTGGTATCATGTTGAACCCAATGCAACAGTCTGAACCATCTAAGATTGCCCTCTTTGCAGGAGCTCAATACTCATGGAAACAGTGGAAATCAGAAGAAGAAGCTAAGAAAATCAATGATATTGCCTTCAACTTTGTAGAAAATGGTCATTTTGAAGATAGCAAGGTATCAGCAGCCTTCCGCGAACTTGGTAAGCACATGATCAACCAAAACATGGATAATCGTGTCGTCAAACTAGAAGAATCTGTAGACTTGGCTCCAAAATTAACAGACTTCATGACCAAACTCAAAGCAGGTCAGGATGTGACTGCAGAACGTACAGCCTTGCGTGCAGAATTTGCCAAGATTAAAGAAGCAGCCGAACTCTATAAAGCATCAGGCGATAAAAAAATGGTTGCCCAAATCCACTATTGGTTGGATAACGCAATCGACCAAATGAATGCTCTCGATGCCTTCCTTACAGGAACTGAAGCCATGGCTACAAACGATGCAGCCAAACTCTGGGATAGTTACTATAAAGGTTTGAAGTTCTACGAACAGTCTCAAACTCACACCTTCCATTATGTAGACCATATGGAAAAAGCTGAATTGGGTGTTCAACATATTCGTCCATTTATCCTATCCCTGAAAGAAGTTCTAGCGTCTGAAGTTCAAAAAGTCTTGCACCCAGACCAAATCATCAGTACCTTTATTACCAATCGAACAGGTGTAGAAGGTGGTTTGGCAGAAGTAACGGATGGCGATTTGGCAACTCATGCGATTATTAAATCACCAAATAGCATCAAGACAGGTGATTATATCGGTATGAAATTCAACAAGCTGGTAGATATCCAAACCTTGACCTTTGCTATGGGAACGCAGGCTAATCCACGTGATACCTTTAGTAAGGCAGAAGTGCAGTATCAAGATGAAAACGATAACTGGGTAACCTTGAAAGAGCCAAGCTATGTCGGAAATGAATCCCTTCTTAAGTTTGAAAATCTCACTATCAAGGCCAAGGCAGTTCGCATGATTGCGACAGCAGACCGCGATAATACTTGGTTTGCAGTTCAGGAAATTGCAGTCAACCGTCCAGTTGAAAAAGCTCGTAGCCAACAAGCAACGACAGTTAGTCTTAGCTCAAACTTAGTTTACAAACAAAGTACGACAGCCCGTCAAATCACTGATGGCAAGGACAATACAGAAGCCATGATGGCAAACGCTGACGGTAGCAATACCACTCCAGTAGATGCTTGGGCACAACTTGACCTCGGTGAAGTCAAGTCAGTCACTAAAGTACGACTTCGCCAAGGAACGGGTGATAAGCTTGCCGCAGGTGTACTGGAGTACTCTACAGATGGAACTGCATGGCAAGAGTTGGATCGCCTATCAGGAGAACAAACCAAGGAAGTGACTAGAGCGATCAATGCTCGTTACATCCGAGTCCGCAATACCAAGGCCCTCGATCTCTGGTGGCGTATCCAGGATTTTTCTGTTGAGACACGTTCTGGAAACAGTGAGTTAACGGACACCAACGTGGACTCCTTGAAGGAAACACCAGTAGTGGATAGCTTAGGCAGTTACGAACTTCAAATTCCAGCTGGAACCAAACTTCCTGCTCATAGCTATCTAGGAATGAAGCTTGACCGTATCCATCAGATCAAGAGCATCCAGCTCCAAGGTCAGGCCAACCCTGCTCTTAGCCTTGAGTACTCTGCAAATGCGCAAGAATGGACGCCAGCTAGCCAATTGACAGACAGATCTGTGGTGAGCCACTTGGTACGTTATGTTCGTCTGGTCAATAAAACAGATCAGGAACAAGCTGTGACAGCCACTTCTCTCCTTGTGACAACCAAAGAAGTACAACCAACCAAACTAGAATCTACAACTATGGGCATTCATCCAACATACGGAAGCAATGATGTTCGTAAACTGAACAACCTAGATCAACTATTTGACGGTGTTTACAACAACTTCGTTGAGTTTTCAGACTACGCCCATAAAGATGGTCACGTAACCTTGAAACTTGGTAGCGAACGCACCATCAAGAAGATTAGAGCCTACATCCAAGACGGAACTCAAAACTATCTTCGTGATGGTAAGATTCAAGTCAGCCAAGACGGTAAAACTTGGACTGATGTCGTGACAGTAGGAGATGGTGTGGCCAATAGCACACACGATGATTCATTGACAGATGGTTGGACACATGATTCTAAGATGCCAGGAAATCGCTACATCGAGGGTGAATTGACGACACCAGTCAAAGCTAACTATCTCCGTGTCCTCTATACAGCAGACTATGATGCCCGTTTTGTAGGCTTTACAGAATTGGTCATCAACGATGGTGAATTTGTCAAACCAATCAATGATCCAACAGTAGAAGGAAGTAGTGGAGAAAGCCAAGGCAACCTTTATAATAATCTTGTAGACGGCAAAGTCTTGACCAGCTACAAGTCTGAAAAAGAAAAGGGCGAGTTGGTGTATCACTTATCTGAGCCAACCAATGCCAACCACCTTCGTCTCGTTTCCAGTCTTCCTGAAGGAGCGCAAGCACGTGTTCTTGCTAGAACACTTAAGGATGGTCAAGACAGTTGGACAGACCTCGGTGCCATTACATCTAGTCTCCAAACCTTCGCTATCCGAAATGGTGGCTCTCTTCTAGACGTCAAATTAGTCTGGGAAGGCGGCAAGGCTGAGTTTTATGAATTGGCAAGCTTCTATCAAGAATTAACAGAAGAACCGGTTCAATCAAGCAAGGGTGAAGAACCAGCACCTGTTCTTGAGGTTCCTGAATTTACAGGTGGCGTCAATGCAGTTGAAGCCTTGGTACATGAGCTTCCAGAGTACACAGGTCCAGTAGCGACAGTAGGTGACCAAGCTGCTCCAACAGTAGAGAAACCTGAGTTCAAGGGTGGTGTCAATGCAGTTGAAGCCCTAGTACATGAACTTCCAGAGTACACAGGCCCAGTAGCGACAGTAGGTGACCAAGCTGCTCCAACAGTAGAGAAACCTGAGTTCAAGGGTGGTGTCAATGCAGTTGAAGCCTTGGTACATGAGCTTCCAGAGTACACAGGTCCAGTAGCAACAGTAGGCGACCAAGCGGCTCCGACAGTAGAGAAACCTGAATTTAAACTTAGCACTCTAGTTTCTGATCAAGGTAAGACTCCAGATCATAAACAAGAAATTGCTAGACAAGAAACAGCTGAACAAAGCTTGCCAGCAACAGGTGAGAGCCAATCTGACACAGCCCTCTTCCTAGCAGGTGTTAGCCTAGCCCTATCTGCTCTCTTTGTAGCAAAAACAAAGAAAGACTAGTATTTAGTAAAACCTCTTAACAAGATTACGAAATCCGTTTCCTATCTTTCCCAATGAGGTTCATAGTACAGAAAAAGCCTGAGAAGATGTCTTCTCAGGCTTTTGTTAAGCACATAAATGCAATAGAGCTATGAAAAAATCACCCAGAAAAATCTGGGTGATAAATGTTATGGTTGTGCTGGTTGAGGATTCTGATTTTGGTTCTGGTTTTGTTGACCAGGCGTTGTATTTGGTTGCTGGTTATTGGTATTATTGTTTGCACTATTATTCGTGCTTGGAGTAGTTGAGCTTGACTGTGCAGTTGAACTTTCTGATGTCGAGCTCGAACTTTCAGGTGTTGGGGTTTGTTGCGGAGCAGGAGCAGTCCATGCAGAACGAGCACCGTTTTTAAAGACGAACTCACCACTTCGATAGAGGCCTTCTGGCATAGTCCAGTCGCCAGGGTTGTTATCCTCAGACAGATAAGTCATCATTGAACGATAAACCTTAGCTGCAACATAGAAGCCATCGCCAACGATAGGAGTAAGGCGGTTTGAGTAACCTGTCCATACAGCCATTGAATATTTGCGAGTATAACCAACAAACATTTCATCTGGGGCTACATAACCAGTATTTTTGATGTAGTTTTCAATTTCATCATCTGTATAGTTTGATGTACCAGTCTTACCAGCTTGAGGTAGCCAAGGGAGATAAGCACCACGACCAGTTCCGTATGCTAAGACAGTCTTCATCATTTCCGTCATCATATAGGCGGTCGTCTCTTTCATGGCACGAGTACCAGGATCAGCGTATTCTTTTGAGCTACCATCGCTAAAGACGATTTTGTTGATATACATTGGTTTATGGTAGATACCACCGTTAGCAAAAGCAGCGTAAGCAGCAGCCATTTTCTCACTACTTGCTCCGTACTTTTTGTTTGACTCAGTTGTATTACTTGAAATCGCGTTGGCATAGTGCATATCTGGATAGTCAATACCGATTCCATTTAGGAAGGTCTTGGCTCTATCCAAACCGACTTTGTTCAAGGTTTCTACGGCTGTAACGTTCCGTGATTGTTGGAGCGCATATTGGATGGTGATGTTTCCAAAGTAACTTCTATCCCAGTTGTAGACGGGAGTGTCTGTTCCAGGATAATTGTAAGGAACATCGTGAACAATTGAAGCAGTTGAGTCGTAGATGTCATACTCCAAGGCAGGAGCATAGTCTGTGATTGGCTTCATGGTAGAACCCCAGTCACGGTTGGTTTCAACAGCTTGGTTGATTCCGAAGGAAACATTGCTTGATTGGTGACGAGAACCTAACTGAGCAATGACTTTCCCATTTGTCACATCCACAATCGTTGAAGCTACTTGCATTTCATCATCTGGATAGTTGACATACTCGTCGGTATTGTAGATATCCCAGAGATGTTGTTGAACTTTAGGATCAACGTTGGTGTAGACGTCCATACCAGTCGTTAAGAGGTTGTAGCCTGTTTCTTGTTCAACTTGATCGATTACCTCTTTGAGATAGTTGTCCATGTATGGAGGATAACTATTAGCCGATTTTAGACTTTGAAGTCCATCTGTAATCGGAGTATTAATCGCTTTTTCATATTGCTCAGCTGAAATGTAACCTTGCCCCTTCATCTCAGAGAGGACGAGATTACGACGTTCTTGAGCAGCTTCTGGATGCGAGTATGGATCATACTGGTTTGGAGCCTGAGGCATACCAGCAAGGAGAGCCAATTGAGGAATACTTAGATCTTTGAGATCCTTGCCATAGTAACTTTGGGCAGCTGTCTGCATTCCATAGTTACCGTTTGACATGTAAACCTTGTTGATGTAGTAGGTCAAGATCTCTTGTTTAGTCGCTTTTTGTTCTAGCTGAACGGCTAACCAAGCTTCCTGGGCCTTACGAGAAAGAGTCTGATCAGAAGTTGACGTAGAGAAATAAGTTAACTTGATCAACTGCTGTGTCAAGGTTGAAGCTCCTTGCAGACCTCCACCACCACGAAGGTTTCGGAGGGTAGCACCTAGGATACGGATCGTGTCAATTCCTCGGTGATTAAAGAAGCGATGGTCCTCAATCGAAACAATAGCGTTGACCAAATCGGTCGGTATTTCGTTTGCTTGGGCATTGACCCGACGTTCCGATCCAAGATCAGCGATAAGCTCGTCATTGCTATCATAGATCTTACTTGACGTTGTAGCAACTAGTTTACTTTCAGAAAGTTCTGGAGCCTTGCTAACATAGTAGAGGAAGAGACCTCCACCAAGCATTACAGCTGCGATAAATACAGTTAAGAGACTGATACTGACATACTTAGCTATTCGCAGAAAAGTTTGTTTGTTCATCTTGTTTTACCACCTAGTAAATGTTCTTTGATAATATCGAGGTAGGGAATTTGAGGAAAGGCCCCAGGCTCAATCCTATATCCATTTTCTCGAATATATCCAAGTGGCATTGACTTCTGTCCCTTATCTTGATGATAGAAACGGATGAGGTCAATAGCCGGCAATAAGTAGGTTTCTTGCTGAGAAGAAAAGTGAAGGAGTACAAAGCAGATTCCTTGCTGGGCAAGGACTTGTTCCATATGCTGGATCTGATGGAGATGAAAATTCTTCATCGGTATCGCATGTTTTTGCCTGGTTTCCTTTGCTTCAAAGTCGATGTAGTATCCATCATAAACCCCTGAATAGTCAGTAGTTGAAGCTTGTCTAAAGTAGGCTTCAACGATCTTGGCTCGACTTCGTTGGGGATAGTCAACACGTACGATTTGGATGGGAGTCGGCTTCTTGTGAATAACTGCCAACCCATGCGACAAATAGTAGTCGTTTGTAGCATTGATCATCTTTTCAAAAGACATTCCCCGATTTGCGAAATTTTTAGTTTGTGACAGGGGTGCTTGTCTCTTTTGAGATGAAATTTTATGTGGATAGTTGACCATAATTCTCCTTATTGGTACAATAACATCACTCTATTATATCATAAATTTACAAAGAAAGGGTTAAAAATGACATCAGCCTTGATTTTAGGCTATTCAGCCTTGGACCTTGGTCTCTTTAATGACAAGGATATTCGCGTTGATATTATTAAAACAGCCATTCGGAGAGACCTGGAACGTCTAGCTGAGGATGGGGTGACATGGCTTGTCTTTACAGGGACTTTGGGCTTTGAGTACTGGGCGCTTCAGGTAGCGAAAGAAATGAAAGCAGACTATGGATTTCAGCTGGCGACTATTTTTGATTTTGAAACCCATGGCAGTAATTGGAATGAAGCAAATCAAGCGAAATTGAGTGAGTTCAAGCAGGTTGATTTTGTCAAATACGCCTATCCACAATATGAGCACAAGGGACAACTACGCGATTATCAGAAATTTCTGCTGGAAAATACAGATACTTGTTACCTTTTTTACGACGAAGAAAACGAAACCAAGTTACGATATTTTTACCAAATGATGAAAAATCAAGCGGACTATGTTACAAGAAGATTAACATTTGAGGACTTGAATGAAATAGTAGAAAATTTTTCTGAAAAGTAAGCCTTTGACCTTGATTTTTACTTGTCTTTTTTTATATAATAATACTAGTAACCCAGAATGGAGAGAGACATGGCAAGTATTATATTTTCAGCGAAAGATATTTTTGAACAAGACTTCGGACGTGAAGTACGTGGATATAGCAAAGCAGAGGTAGATGAATTCCTAGACGATGTGATTAAGGATTATGAAACCTACGCAGCTTTGGTCAAATCCCTTCGTCAAGAGATTGCTGATTTGAAGGAAGAATTATCTCATAAACCACAGGTAGCTCCAACTCAACCAGACTCTATTGAAGTAACGGCTTCTACTTCAATGACAAACTTTGATATTTTGAAACGCTTAAATCGTCTCGAAAAAGAAGTATTTGGTAAGCAAATCTTAGACAACCAAGATTTATAATTGACTAAGGAATGAGTGCAATTTTTGGATAATCGCGTGAAGAGGTTCTCTTTTCATGAGGAAAGTCCATGCTAGCACAGGCTGTGATGCCTGTAGTGTTTGTGCTAGGCGAATCCATAAGCCTAGGGACGAGAAATCGTTACGGCAGTCGAAATGGCTAAGTCTTCGGATAGGTCAAAATAGGCTTGAAAGTGCCACAGTGACGGAGTCTTTCTGGAAACAGAGAGAGTGGAACGCGGTAAACCCCTCAAGCTAGCAACCCAAATTTTGGTCGGGGCATGGAGTGCACGGAAACGAACGTAGTACTCTGACTGCTAGCAGATTTATGCTGTTAGCGGTAGACAGATGATTATCGAAGGAAGTGGTCCTAGTCACTTCTGGAACAAAACATGGCTTATAGAAAATTGCATATAGGTTGGGGCTGAGAAATCTTTCTCAACCTCATTTTTTAAAGTGAACAAGAGAAAGGTCTTGCAAGACTAGAAATGAAAGAACAATTTAATTTAATCGCAACTGCTGCGGCGGGTCTTGAGGCTGTCGTTGGACGTGAGGTGCGAGACCTTGGTTATGATTGCCAGGTTGAAAATGGGCGTGTCCGCTTTCAAGGAGATGTGAAGGCAATCATCGAGACCAATCTTTGGCTTCGTGCAGCGGATCGCATCAAGATTGTAGTCGGAAGTTTTCCTGCTAAGACTTTTGAAGAGCTTTTTCAAGGTGTTTTTGCTCTAGATTGGGAAAACTATCTCCCGCTAGGAGCACGTTTCCCGATATCAAAGGCAAAATGTGTGAAGTCTAAACTTCATAACGAGCCTAGTGTTCAGGCTATTTCCAAGAAGGCTGTTGTGAAGAAATTACAAAAACACTATGCCCGCCCAGAAGGAGTTCCCTTGATGGAAACGGGTCCCGAGTTTAAGATCGAGGTATCTATCCTGAAAGATGTGGCAACGGTCATGATTGACGCGACAGGTTCTAGCCTTTTTAAACGAGGTTATCGTACGGAAAAGGGTGGAGCGCCCATCAAGGAAAATATGGCAGCGGCCATTTTACAACTATCTAACTGGTATCCAGACAAGCCCTTAATTGATCCAACCTGCGGTTCAGGAACCTTCTGCATCGAGGCGGCTATGATAGCTAAGAAGATGGCCCCAGGACTTCGACGTTCCTTTGCTTTTGAGGAATGGAACTGGGTCAGCGATCGGTTAATTCAAGAAGTGCGTACCGACGCTGCCAAGAAAATTGACCGTGAACTGGAACTGGATATCATGGGCTGTGATATAGACGCTCGTATGGTGGAGATTGCTAAGGCAAATGCTCAAGCAGCAGGCGTCGCAGGTGATATCACCTTTAAGCAAATGCGGGTACAGGACTTGCGCACAGATAAGATTAATGGCGTTATCATTTCCAATCCACCATATGGGGAACGCTTGTCTGATGATGCAGGAGTTACCAAGCTCTATGCTGAGATGGGACAGGTCTTTGCACCACTGAAAACGTGGAGTAAGTTTATCCTGACGAGTGACGAAGCTTTTGAAAGCAAGTACGGAAGTCCAGCTGATAAAAAGCGAAAACTCTATAACGGGACCTTAAAAGTGGATTTGTATCAATACTTTGGTCAGCGTGTCAAACGCCAAGAGGTAAAATAGAAAGGTGAACTCATGAGTAAGAAAAGACGTGATCGTCATAAAAAAGGACATCAAGAACCACAATTCGACTTTGATGAAGCAAAAGACTTGACTGTTGGTCAAGTCATTCGTAAGAATGAAGAGGTTGAAGCAGGAGTATTGCCTGAGGACAGTATCTTAGACAAATACATCAAACAACACCGTGAAGAAATCGAAGCTGACAAGTTTGAAACTCGTCAGTTTAAAAAAGAAGAGCTAGCTTCTACTCAAAATCTAGAGGAAATGATTCAAGAAGTTCGTGAATCAAGTGAATCTTCTGATCAGGTAGACGGTTCAGACGTGGTTGCTGAGGAATCTATTGAAGAGATAGAAAATGAAGAGACTACTCAGTTTGTTCCACCACTTCAAGATGAAGAAAGTGCTGAAATAGAGGCTCTCGTTTTAACAGAAACAGAGCCCAAGCAAATAAATGAGGAACAAGAAGAGGAGACCTATACACCTCTATCACGTTCGGCTCAAACAGAACCTGAAACAGGCTCTAAGAAGAAAGGTGTCATCATCATTGCTTCGGTAGTAGCTGCAATCCTTGTGCTTGCTGGAACATATTATGTCTACCGCCAAGTATCTCGTTCAAACCAAGAAATCCAGTCTTCTCAAGCAGCCTCTTCGGATGATCAAGGGACACAAACAGCTTTGAAAGACTTCAATGATTTCTATGATACTTTCTATACAGATGCTAATAAGACTGCTCTGAAAAACAGCCAGTTTGATAAATTGAGCCAACTGAAAACCTTGCTAGATAAGTTAGAAGGTAGCCGTGATTATACACTAGCTAAGTCAAGATATGATAGCCTAGCAACTCAAATCAAGGCCATTCAAGATGTTAATGCCCTCTTTGAAAGCCCAGCAATCACTGACGGTGTCTTGGATACCAATGCGAAAGCCAAAGCGGATGCTAAATTTACAGAAATTAAGACAGGAAACACAGAACTAGACAAACTCTTGGATAAGGCCATTAGTCTTGGTAAGAGTCAACAAACCAGTGCTTCCAGCTCAAGTTCGAGCTCTAGCACGAGTCAAGCAAGCTCAAGTTCAGCTACAGAAAGCAATGCAAGCAGTACGACACCTTCTACAAGCACTACGGCACCAGCTAGAGACACAAATGGTGGTTTGTCTGGCGATGGGGTTAATCTTCAAAGAAGTGCTAGTCGTGTACCCTACAACCAATCAGCTGTAGATGATAGCAACAACCCTGCTTGGACCTTTGCAGATGGTGTATTGGAACAAGTCCTAGCAACATCACGTGCTCGTGGCTATATCACTGGAAATCAATATATCCTAGAACGTGTCAATATCGTAAACGGAAATGGTTATTACAACCTCTATAAACCAGATGGAACCTATCTCTTCACCCTCAACTGTAAGACAGGTTACTTTGTAGGGAATGGTTCTGGTCATGCAGATGACTTGGACTACTAGGACTCCGTTACAAAATTCTTTCCTTTCATAGGTAAAAATGATAAAATAAAACATATTAAACAAGAGGAGTGTCACATGACAAAAGCTAACTTTGGTGTCGTTGGTATGGCCGTAATGGGTCGTAACCTTGCCCTAAATATCGAATCTCGTGGTTATACAGTTGCCATTTACAACCGTAGTAAAGAAAAAACAGAAGACGTAATTGCTTGCCATCCTGAAAAGAACTTTGTGCCAAGCTATGACGTGGAAAGCTTTGTAAACTCAATCGAAAAACCTCGTCGTATCATGCTGATGGTTCAAGCTGGACCTGGTACAGACGCAACTATCCAAGCCCTTCTTCCCCACCTTGACAAGGGAGATATCTTGATTGACGGAGGAAACACTTTCTACAAAGATACCATCCGCCGTAATGAAGAATTGGCAAACTCAGGCATCAACTTTATCGGTACGGGGGTTTCTGGTGGTGAAAAAGGTGCCCTTGAAGGTCCGTCTATCATGCCTGGTGGACAAAAAGAAGCCTACGAATTGGTTGCGGATGTTCTCGAAGAAATCTCAGCTAAAGCACCAGAAGATGGAAAACCATGTGTGACTTACATCGGTCCTGATGGAGCTGGTCACTATGTGAAAATGGTCCACAACGGTATCGAGTATGGTGACATGCAATTGATCGCAGAAAGCTACGACCTCATGCAACACTTGCTTGGCCTTTCTGCAGAAGACATGGCTGAAATCTTTACTGAGTGGAACAAGGGCGAGTTGGACAGCTACTTGATCGAAATCACAGCTGATATCTTGAGCCGTAAAGATGATGAAGGTCAAGATGGACCAATCGTAGACTATATCCTTGATGCTGCAGGCAACAAGGGAACTGGTAAATGGACTAGCCAATCAGCTCTTGACCTTGGTGTGCCATTGTCACTCATCACTGAGTCAGTATTTGCGCGTTACATCTCTACATACAAAGAAGAGCGTGTACATGCTAGCAAGGTGCTTCCAAAACCAGCTACTTTCAAATTTGAAGGTGACAAGGCTGAGTTGATTGAAAAGATCCGTCAAGCCCTTTACTTCTCAAAAATCATCTCATACGCACAAGGTTTTGCTCAATTGCATGTGGCTTCTAAAGAAAATAACTGGAACTTGCCATTTGCGGACATCGCATCTATCTGGCGTGATGGCTGTATCATCCGTTCTCGTTTCTTGCAAAAGATCACAGATGCCTACAACCGTGATGCAGACCTTGCAAACCTTCTCTTGGATGAATACTTCTTGGATGTCACTGCCAAGTACCAACAAGCAGTGCGTGATATCGTAGCTCTTGCTGTTCAAGCTGGTGTACCAGTGCCAACCTTCTCAGCAGCTATTACTTACTTTGATAGCTACCGTTCAGCTGACCTTCCTGCTAACTTGATCCAAGCGCAACGTGACTACTTTGGTGCCCACACTTACCAACGTAAAGACAAAGAAGGAACATTCCACTACTCTTGGTATGACGAAAAATAAGTAGGTCTGCCATGGGGAAACGGATTTTATTACTTGAGAAAGAACGAAATCTCGCTCATTTTCTCAGTCTGGAACTCCAAAAAGAGCAATACCGTGTTGATCTGGTCGAGGAGGGGCAAAAAGCCCTCTCCATGGCTCTCCAGACAGATTATGACTTGATTTTACTGAATGCTCGTCTGGGGGATATGACGGCCCAGGATTTTGCAGAGAGGCTGAGTCGGACAAAACCTGCCTCAGTGATCATGGTCTTGGACCATCGCGAAGAATTGCAAGACCAGATTGAGACAATCCAGCGCTTCGCCGTTTCTTACATCTATAAGCCAGTGATTATTGATCAGCTGGTGGCTCGTATTTCAGCGATTTTCCGAGGTCGGGACTTTATCGACCAACATTGTAGTCAGATGAAGGTCCCAACGTCTTACCGCAATTTGCGTATGGATGTAGAACATCATACCGTTTATCGTGGCGAGGAGATGATTGCTCTGACGCGCCGTGAGTATGACCTTTTGGCCACTCTCATGGGAAGCAAGAAGGTCTTGACTCGTGAGCAGTTGTTGGAAAGTGTTTGGAAGTACGAAAGTGCGACAGAAACCAATATCGTGGATGTTTATATCCGTTATCTACGTAGCAAGCTTGATGTAAAAGGTCAAAAAAGCTACATTAAAACCGTGCGTGGTGTTGGTTACACCATGCAAGAATAGAAAAGCAGTTGCAGTTGTGTAACTGCTTTTTTTGAGAAGTTTCTATATATTGACATACAATAAAGTCTTTGCTACAATCAGTTATGGAGGAAAGATCTAATGAAAAAATTTAAAATAATGATGCAAGTTGGACTGACAGTCTTTTTCTTTGCTTTGTTAGCGACAAGCACCGTCTTTGCGGATGATGTTGATTCAGAAGGCTGGCAATTTGTCCAAGAAAATGGTAGAACCTACTACAAGAAGGGTGACATCAAAGAAACGGACTGGCGAGTGATTGATGGCAAGACCTATTATTTTGATTATAATGGTGAAATGGTTGTTGGTTGGCAATATATTCCAATGCCAGTTAAAGGATATACAATTGGTCCTTACCCAAATGGTATCAGATTAGAAGGTTCCCCAATGCCAGAATGGTACTACTTTGACAAAAATGGAGTGCTACAAGAGTTTGTTGGTTGGAAAGCATTAGAGGTTAAAACTAAAGACAGTGTTGGAAGAAAGTATGGGGAAAAACGTACAAACCCAGAAGATAAAGAAGAGAAGAGTTTTTACACGAACTATTACTTTAATCAAGATCATTCTTTAGAGACAGGTTGGCTTTATGACCAGTCTAATTGGTATTATTTAGCTAAAACGGAAATTAATGGAGAAAACTATATTGGTGGTGAAAGACGTGCAGGTTGGATAAACGATGGTTCAGCTTGGTACTATCTAGATCCAACAACTGGTATCATGCAAACTGGTTGGAAGCAACTTGGTAATAAATGGTACTATCTCCGTTCATCAGGAGCTATGACAACTGGCTGGTATCAGGAAGGCTCAACTTGGTACTATTTAGATGCTGAAAATGGCGATATGAAAACAGGCTGGCAATATCTTGGGAACAAGTGGTACTATCTTCATTCATCAGGAGCCGTGGCGACTGGCTGGTATCAGGAAGGCTCGACTTGGTACTACTTACATGCAAGTAATGGAGATATGAAGACAGGCTGGTTCCAGGTCAATGGCAAATGGTACTATGCGTATGGTTCAGGTGCTTTAGCAGTGAATACAACCGTAGATGGTTATTCTGTCAACTATAATGGCGAATGGGTTCAATAATGAAAGAGGCGATTGTGAAGGAAACAATCGCTTTTTTTGTGAAAATATAATAAAATAGATAGGAGAAAATACTACTGTATGAAATGAGACGGTCTTTCCGTCTGGTTAAAGGAAAACATGACAAAAAAAGTTGGTGTCGGTCAGGCACATAGTAAGATTATTTTAATAGGAGAGCATGCGGTAGTCTACGGCTATCCAGCTATTTCTCTGCCTCTCTTAGAGGTGGAAGTGACCTGCAAGGTGGTCCCTGCTGAAAGCCCGTGGCGTCTTTATGAGGAGGATACCTTGTCCATGGCGGTTTATGCTTCGCTGGAGTATTTGGATATCAAAGAAGCCTGCATTCGATGTGTGATTGACTCGGCTATCCCTGAAAAACGTGGAATGGGTTCGTCAGCGGCTATCAGCATAGCAGCCATTCGAGCTGTTTTTGACTACTATCAAGCCGATCTGCCTCATGATGTACTAGAAATCTTGGTCAATCGGGCTGAGATGATTGCCCATATGAATCCAAGCGGGTTGGATGCCAAGACCTGTCTCAGTGACCAGCCCATTCGCTTTATCAAGAATGTTGGTTTTACAGAGCTTGAGATGAACCTATCCGCTTATTTGGTCATTGCCGATACGGGCGTGTATGGTCACACTCGTGAAGCCATCCAAGTGGTTCAAAGCAAGGGCAAGGATGCCCTGCCGTTTTTGCATGCCTTGGGAGAATTGACCCAGCAGGCAGAAGATGCGATTAGACAAAAAGATGCTGAAAAACTGGGACAAATCCTCAGTCAAGCGCATTTACATTTAAAAGAAATTGGTGTTAGTAGCCCTGAGGCAGACTCCCTCGTTGAAACGGCTCTTAGCCATGGTGCTCTAGGCGCCAAGATGAGCGGTGGCGGGCTAGGAGGCTGTATCATAGCCTTGGTAGCCAATCTGGATCAAGCACAAGAACTAGCAAAACGATTAGAAGAGAAAGGAGCTGTTCAGACATGGATCGAAAGCCTGTAACAGTACGTTCCTACGCAAATATTGCCATTATCAAATACTGGGGAAAGAAAAAAGAAAAAGAGATGGTTCCTGCTACTAGCAGTATCTCTCTGACTTTGGAAAATATGTACACAGAGACGACCTTATCGCCTCTACCGACAGATGCGACTGCTGATGCCTTTTATATCAATGGTCAACTACAAAATGAGGCTGAGCATGCCAAAATGAGCAAAATCATTGACCGCTACCGTCCAGAAGGTGAGGGATTTGTCCGTATTGATACCCAAAACAATATGCCAACGGCAGCGGGCCTGTCCTCAAGTTCTAGCGGTTTGTCCGCCTTGGTCAAGGCTTGCAATGCTTATTTTCAGCTTGGTTTGAATCGGAGTCAGTTGGCACAGGAGGCTAAGTTTGCTTCAGGTTCATCCTCTCGCAGTTTTTATGGACCACTCGGTGCTTGGGACAAGGATAGTGGGGAAATCTACCCTGTAGAGACAGACTTGAAACTAGCTATGATTATGTTGGTGCTGGAGGACAAGAAAAAACCAATTTCTAGCCGTGATGGGATGAAACTCTGTGTGGAAACCTCGACGACCTTTGATGACTGGGTGCGCCAGTCTGAGAAGGATTATCAGGAGATGCTGGTTTATCTCAAAGAGAATGACTTTGCCAAGGTTGGGGAATTAACGGAGAAAAATGCCCTAGCCATGCACGCTACGACAAAAACTGCTAGTCCAGCCTTTTCTTATCTAACGGATGCTTCCTATGAAGCCATGGACTTTGTCCGTCAACTTCGTGAGCAAGGGGAAACCTGCTACTTTACCATGGATGCTGGTCCCAATGTCAAGGTTCTCTGTCAAGAGGAAGACTTGGAGCATTTGTCAGAAATCTTCGGTCAACGTTATCGCTTGATTGTGTCAAAAACAAAGGATTTGAGTCAAGATGATTGCTGTTAAAACTTGCGGAAAACTATACTGGGCAGGTGAATATGCTATTTTAGAGCCAGGACAGTTAGCCTTGATAAAGGCCATCCCCATCTATATGAAGGCTGAGATTGCTTTTTCTGAGAACTATTGTATCTACTCAGACATGTTTGATTTCGCAGTGAACTTGACGCCAAATCCTGACTACAGCTTGATTCAAGAAACGATTGCTTTGGTGGGAGACTTCCTTGCTGTTCGCGGTCAGACTTTGCGACCTTTTTCCTTGGAAATCCGAGGAAAAATGGAACGAGAAGGGAAAAAGTTTGGTTTAGGCTCTAGTGGTAGCGTCGTTGTCTTGGTTGTCAAGGCTCTGCTGGCTCTGTATAATCTTTCGATTGATCAGGATCTCTTGTTCAAGCTGACTAGCGCGGTCTTACTCAAGCGAGGAGACAATGGTTCTATGGGAGACCTTGCCTGTATCGTTGCAGAGGATTTGGTTCTCTACCAGTCTTTTGATCGCCAGAAGGTGGCTGCTTGGTTGGAAGAAGAAAACTTGGCGACAGTTTTGGAGCGTGATTGGGGCTTTTCGATCTCACAAGTGAAACCAGCCCTAGAATGTGATTTCCTAGTGGGATGGACCAAGGAAGTGGCCGTATCAAGTCAAATGGTCAAGCAAATCAAGCAAAACATAGACCAGAATTTTTTAAGTTCCTCAAAAGCAACGGTATCTGCTTTGGTAGAAGCCTTGGAGCAGGGGCATGCAGAAAACATCATCAAGCAGGTGGAAACAGCCAGTCAGCTTTTAGAAAGCTTGAGCCCAGATATTTACACGCCTTCGCTGAGACAGTTGAAAGAGGCCAGTCAAGATTTGCAGGCTGTTGCCAAGAGTAGTGGCGCTGGTGGTGGTGACTGTGGCATTGCCTTGAGTTTTGATGCGCAATCGACTGAAACCTTAAAAAACCGTTGGGCCAATCTGGGGATTGAGCTCTTATACCATGAAAGGATTGGACATGATGACAAATCGTAAGGACGAGCACATCCGCTATGCCCTTGAGCAGAAAAGTTCCTATAATAGCTTTGATGAGGTGGAGTTGATTCATTCTTCCCTGCCTCTTTATGACCTAGATGAGATTGATTTGTCTACAGAGTTTGCAGGTCGAAAGTGGGACTTTCCTTTTTATATCAATGCCATGACAGGTGGGAGCGAAAAAGGTAAAGAAATCAATCAAAAAATAGCTCAGGTGGCAGAAGCCTGTGGGATTTTGTTTGTAACGGGTTCTTATAGCGCAGCACTTAAGGATCCAACAGACGACTCTTTTTCTGTCAAATCTAGCCATCCAAATCTCCTCCTTGGAACCAATATTGGATTGGACAAGCCTGTTGAGTTAGGACTTCAGACTGTAGAAGAGATGAATCCTCTTCTCCTTCAAGTGCATGTTAATGTCATGCAGGAATTGCTCATGCCAGAGGGAGAAAGAAAGTTTCGAAACTGGCAATCACATCTGGCAGACTACAGCAAGCAAATCCCTGCTCCTATTATTCTCAAGGAAGTGGGCTTTGGGATGGATGTGAAGACCATCGAGAGAGCCTATGAACTGGGTGTTCGAACGGTTGACCTATCAGGTCGTGGTGGCACCAGCTTTGCCTATATCGAAAACCGTCGCAGTGGCCAACGTGATTACCTCAATCAATGGGGTCAGTCCACCATGCAAGCCCTCCTCAATGCTCAAGACTGGAAAGACAAGGTCGAACTTTTGGTTAGCGGAGGGGTTCGAAATCCGCTGGATATGATTAAGTGCTTGGTCTTTGGTGCCAAGGCTGTAGGATTGTCACGTACCGTTCTGGAATTGGTTGAAACCTACTCCGTCGAAGAGGTGATTGGTATTGTCCAAGGCTGGAAAGAAGATCTGCGTTTGATCATGTGTGCCCTTAATTGTGCCACCATAGCGGATCTGCAAAACGTAGACTACATTCTTTATGGTAAACTAAAAGAAGCAAAAGATCAGATGTAGAGAGGTCGGGACAAGAATCCCGCCCTTTTTTGTAGCCTTTTGTCAACTGTAGTGGGTTGAAAGAACCTAGTTTGTAGGAGCGATTTCTGTCCAATCTCCTTTTTCCATCCTCAGACCGAGGTGACTTTTCTGAATTGTGATAAAATAGAAGGGAGAGGATGCATCTATGAAAAAATTTCAAATCTTTTTATTTATTGAAGCCTGTCTGTTGACGGGAGCTCTGATTTTGATGGTATCAGAGCATTTTTCGCGTTTTCTGCTGATTCTGTTCCTCTTTTTGCTCTTGCTGCGCTATTATACAGGTAAAGAGGGCAATAATGTCTTCCTCCTTGTAACGACTATTCTTTTCTTTTTCATCGTCATGCTCAATCCCTTTGTGATTTTAGCCATCTTTGTAGCGGTGATCTACAGTCTCTTTCTTCTCTATCCAATGATGAATCAAGAAAGAGAGGAGACGGACTTGGTCTTTGAAGAGGTGGTGACGGTTAAAAATGAACGCAATCCTTGGTTTGGTAATCTCCATCATTTCTCTAGTCACCAGACCTGCCAGTTTGACGATATCAACCTCTTTCGCCTCATGGGCAAGGACACCATTCATCTAGAAAGAGTTATCCTAACCAATCATGACAATGTCATTATCCTTAGAAAGATGGTCGGAACGACTAGGATTATCGTGCCTGTAGATGTGGAAATCAGTCTCAGTGTCAACTGCCTCTATGGAGATCTTACCTTCCTTCATCAGCCTAAGAGATCCCTCCGCAATGAACACTATCATCAGGAGACCAGAGACTATCTCAAGAGTAACAAGAGCGTCAAGATTTTCCTAACTACTATGGTTGGCGATGTGGAGGTGGTCAGAGGATGAAAAAGCAATCTTATCTGTTAATCGGTCTGACTTCTTTCCTCTTTATCCTCTTTTTGACCAATAGTCTGCTGGATATTTTAAATCTTGATTGGTCCTATTTGCTACAAGATATCGAAAAAATAGAAAAGATAGTCTTTTTGGTACTTGTATTTAGCCTTTCCATGACCTTCTTTTTTGACCTCTTTTGGCGCGTGATAGAAGAAATTTCACGCAGAAAAATGCAGATTAATCTCAAGCGACTGCTAGCAGGAAAAGAGGTGGTTGCCTTTGCAGATCCAGACTTGAATGCCAGTTTCAAGTCCTTGTCTGGCAAGCTCAACCTCTTGACAGAAGCTGTTCAAAAGGCTGAAAATCAAAGTCTGGTCAAGGAAGAAGCAATCATCGAGAAGGAAAGGAAGCGGATAGCACGTGACTTGCACGATACGGTTAGTCAGGAGTTGTTTGCGGCCCATATGATTTTATCAGGTGTCAGCCAGCAGGCTTTGAAGCTTGATAGAGAAAAGATGCAGACCCAGTTGCAAAGTGTCGCAGCCATCCTCGAAACAGCCCAGAAAGATCTACGGGTCTTGCTCTTGCATTTGCGACCAGTTGAGTTGGAAGAAAAGAGTCTGGTTGAGGGGATTCAAATCCTCTTAAAAGAGCTTGAGGACAAGAGTGATCTCAAGGTTAGTCTCAAGCAAAATGTGTCTAAATTGCCCAAGAAGATTGAAGAGCATATCTTCCGCATACTTCAGGAGTTGATCAGCAATACCCTTCGCCATGCCCAGGCATCTTGCCTAGATGTCTACCTCTATCAGACGGATGTTGAATTGCAGCTGAAGGTAGTGGACAATGGGATTGGTTTCCAGTTAGGGAGCTTAGATGACTTGAGTTATGGACTGCGAAATATTAAGGAGCGGATTGAGGATATGGCAGGGACTGTTCAACTCTTGACAGCACCTAAGCAAGGACTGGCGGTCGATATCCGTATTCCCCTGCTAGACAAGGAATCATAAAGGAGTAAAGATGAAAATTTTACTGGTAGATGACCATGAAATGGTCCGATTGGGCTTGAAAAGCTACTTTGACCTCCAAGACGATGTAGAAGTTGTGGGCGAGGCGGCCAATGGTGTTCAAGGGATTTCCTTGGCCTTGGAATTGCGCCCAGATGTCATTGTCATGGATATTGTCATGCCTGAGATGAATGGGATTGATGCAACCTTGGCCATCCTCAAAGAATGGCCTGAAGCCAAGATTTTGATAGTGACCTCTTATCTAGACAATGAAAAAATCATGCCAGTCTTAAATGCTGGGGCTAGGGGCTATATGCTCAAGACCTCAAGTGCAGACGAATTACTGAACGCTGTTCGTAAGGTTGCTGCTGGCGAGCTGGCTATTGAACAAGAGGTCAGCAAGAAGGTCGAATACCACCGCAATCATATGGAACTTCATGAGGAATTGACTGCTCGTGAACGTGACGTGCTTCAACTCATCGCCAAGGGCTACGAAAATCAGCGGATCGCAGATGAACTCTTCATCTCTCTCAAGACGGTCAAGACCCATGTGTCCAATATCCTTGCCAAGCTTGAGGTCAGCGATCGCACTCAGGCGGCGGTCTATGCCTTTCAGCACCACTTGGTTGGGCATGAGGACTTTTAGATGAGTCTTGTAGATTTAATTGAGGAGCTAGAAGCAGCAAAAGACCCTGAGAAAGCAGGCCCAATGGAAGCCTATATGCGCCATCAATTTCCCTTTTTAGGTATTGCAGGTCCTGAAAGAAACGCCCTCTATAAAAAGTATTTTCCAAGCGCGAAAAAAACAAAGATGATCGATTGGGATTTTGTAGACACTTGCTGGGAAAAGGAGCCTAGAGAATACCAGTATGTGGCTGCCAACTATTTGAAAGCCATGCAGTCTTATCTAACGAAGGATAATTTGCCTAAGCTTGAGCGTCTGGTCGTGACCAAGTCCTGGTGGGATACGGTAGATATCCTAGATCGAGTAGTAGGAAGTTTAGTATATGGCAAGCCAGAACTTGAAGAAAGAATTCTCCAATGGAGTCTATCAGATAATATCTGGCTGAGACGAGTTGCTATTGATCACCAGTTGTTAAGAAAAGAGAAGACGGATGTTCAACTAATGGAAAAGATCCTGTTCAATAATCTCGACCAAACAGAATTTTTTATCAATAAAGCCATCGGCTGGGCTCTAAGAGACTACTCCAAAACCAATCCGGAATGGGTAGCAAACTTCATCGAAAAAAACAAGGAAAGAATGGCTGAACTCAGTATCAAGGAAGCTAGCAAGTACCTTTAGCATCATTGAAAAGCGCGTTCATTACTTGAAAATTAACCGTAGTTTATGCTATAATAGACTGTATTTAAAAAATTTTAAGGAGAAATGACAGAATGTCTGTATCATTTGAAAACAAAGAAACAAACCGTGGAGTCTTGACTTTCACTATCTCTCAAGACCAAATCAAACCAGAATTGGACCGTGTATTTAACTCAGTAAAGAAAACTCTTAACGTTCCTGGTTTCCGTAAAGGTCACCTTCCACGCCCTATCTTCGACCAAAAATTTGGTGAAGAAGCTCTTTATCAAGATGCAATGAACGCTCTTTTGCCAAACGCTTATGAAGCTGCAGTAAAAGAAGCTGGTCTTGAAGTCGTTGCACAACCAAAAATCGATGTGACTTCAATGGAAAAAGGTCAAGACTGGGTTATTACAGCTGAAGTCGTGACAAAACCTGAAGTAAAATTGGGCGACTACAAAAACCTTGAAGTGTCAGTAGATGTAGAAAAAGAAGTTACTGACGCTGACGTTGAAGAACGTATCGAACGCGAACGCAACAACTTGGCTGAATTGGTTATCAAAGAAGGCGCTGCTGAAAATGGCGACACTGTTGTCATCGACTTCGTTGGTTCTATCGACGGTGTTGAATTTGACGGTGGAAAAGGTGAAAACTTCTCACTTGGACTTGGATCAGGTCAATTCATCCCTGGATTTGAAGACCAATTGGTAGGTCACTCAGCTGGCGAAACTGTTGATGTTGTTGTAACATTCCCAGAAGACTACCAAGCAGAAGACCTTGCAGGTAAAGAAGCTAAATTCGTAACAACTATCCACGAAGTAAAAGCTAAAGAAGTTCCAGCTCTTGACGATGAACTTGCAAAAGATATCGACGAAGAAGTGGAAACTCTTGACGAATTGAAAGAAAAATACCGCAAAGAATTGACTGCTACGAAAGAAGAAGCATACAAAGATGCTGTTGAAGGTGCAGCAATCGATAAAGCTGTAGAAAACGCTGAAATCGTAGAACTTCCAGAAGAAATGATCCATGAAGAAGTTCACCGTTCAGTAAATGAATTCCTTGGAAACTTGCAACGCCAAGGGATCAACCCTGACATGTACTTCCAAATCACTGGAACTACTCAAGAAGACCTTCACAAACAATACGAAGCAGAAGCTGAGTCACGTACGAAGACTAACCTTGTTATCGAAGCAGTTGCCAAAGCTGAAGGATTTGACGCTTCAGAAGAAGAAATCCAAAAAGAAATCGAGCAATTGGCAGCAGACTACAATATGGAAGTTGCACAAGTACAAAACTTGCTTTCAGCTGACATGTTGAAACACGATATCACTATCAAAAAAGCTGTTGAATTGATCACAAGCACAGCAACAGTTAAATAATCTTAAAAGAGAAAAAGCCCACCTGACTAGGTGGGCTTTCTGTTGCACTATTTTCCAAAAATCTCTTTTAAGTCAGCATCTGTAATTCCAATCATAGCGGGAATACTAGACCAGTTTTCCTCGGTGAGGATGTAGGATTGTTCAGAGTCACTTGCTGTGGTAGTTTCAGAGAAGGCTTGTTTGCTTTCTTCAATAGTAGTTTCAATTAAATCACTGAAACGCTCAATCAGATAGGTCTTGCGGGCAGTCCCGATATGCTTGACTGCATAGTCAAAGGCCTGTAATTCACCAAGAAGGATGAGCTTGCTCTTGGCCCGTGTGATAGCTGTATAGATGAGATTGCGCTCCAGCATGCGCTTGCTAGCACTGGTGATGGGCAGGATGACAACAGGAAACTCACTTCCCTGAGACTTATGAATACTCATGGCATAGGCCAGGCGAATCTTGTACCATTCGTTACGTGGGTAGACGACTTCATTGCCATCAAAATCAATGACAATCTCGTCTTGCTTAGACTCGGTGTATTTTCCAGGAATCAGGTCTGTGATGTAGCCTAGGTCTCCATTAAAGACATTGACTTCGGCATCGTTGACTAGGTGAATGACCTTGTCCCCTGTTCGATAGTGACACTGAGTTGCTTCAAAGCTCACTTGCCCCTTTTGCTGAGGATTGAGCAGGTCTTGTATGAGTTGGTTGATGGCGTCAATACCAGCAGTTCCTCGATACATAGGCGCTAGCACCTGAATATCGCGAGCCGGAATGCCACTTCTGAGGGCAGCGCCGAGGATTTTCTCAATGGTAGCTGGGATATGGCCACTAGCGATTTCAAAGTAGGAACGGTCTGCCTTTTTCTGGGTAAAGTCAGCTGGCAAGATGCCTTGTCGAATTTGACTAGCCAAGGTAACGATAGTTGATTCTTCGCTCTGACGGTAAATCCGTTCCAAACGCGTCTGCGGAATCAGGGGTATCTGGAGCAGGTCAGCAAGGACTTGTCCAGGACTAACAGAAGGTAGCTGGTCGCTATCGCCCACGATGAGGATTTTACTGTTAGAAGAGATGTTGGAGAAAAGTTGGTTGGCTAGCCAAGTGTCCACCATAGAAAACTCATCCACGATGATGAAGTCGGCATCCAGATAATCTTCTAGATGACTGGTATCATCGTCTCCCGTCATCCCTAAATGACGGTGTATAGTAGCGCTAGGCAAACCTGTTAATTCATTCATGCGCCGAGCCGCTCGACCAGTTGGAGCAGCGAGAAGAATCGGCAGACTGCTTTTCTTCCTGAGTTCAAGCCCTTCTAAGAGGGCATAAACAGCGATAATTCCATTGATAACAGTCGTCTTACCTGTACCAGGCCCACCTGTCAGGATAAAGACCTTGTTCTGGATAGCGTCGCAGATAGCCTGTTTTTGAATGGTATCGTACTGAATCCCCAGTTCTTGCTCGACAGTAGAGATATGCTTGTGAATGGTTTCTAGATCCTGAATTTGTTTCTTTCCTTTTTCAAGGATACGAACCAAGTGACTGCGAATGCCTTCTTCGGCGAAAAAGAGGCTGTTATCAAAGATTTTGGTATCAATCTGCTGAACCTTATCTTCTTCGATCAGATGAGATAATTCCTGAGCAACTTGGCTGGGATCGAGTTCCACGGGACGGGAAGACTCTAGGAGAGTCAGGGTTTGTTCCAGCAAATCTCGGGCTTCCATATAGGTATCGCCCGTATCCATACAGCCTTGAAAGAGACTGTGGACAAGGCCAGCGCGGAAGCGCTCAGGAGCTTGACTTTCGATGCCTAGTTCGGCAGCTAATTGGTCAGCAATGGTAAAGCCCAAACCCTTGATATCCTCAACCAGTTGATAGGGATAATTTTCAACAATATCCAGCGTTTCTTCCTTGTAAAAGTCTTGAATCTGAAAGGCTAGTTTATTGGGAATGCCGTAGTTAGCTAGTTTGGCTAAGACCATTTCTGTCCCATAGTTGAGACGGAGGGTAGAGAGGAAAGCCTCGCGATTTTTTGCAGAGAGTCCTGCAATACTTTCTAGCTTTTCAGGATGTTCCAGAATTTCGTCAATGGTATTCTCACCATAGCTATCGACGATTTTCTGAGCAGTTTTGAGACCAATCCCCTTGAAATGACTGCTAGAAAAGTATTTGACGAGGCCCTTGCTAGTTGGTTTTGCGCGTTCATAACGGTTGATCTGAAGCTGTTCCCCATACTTGGAGTGCTGAACGATTTGTCCCCAAAAAGTGTAGTCTTCCCCTTCAATCACGTCCGCCATGGTTCCTGTAACGATGATTTCAAAATCGTCAAAGTCCTCCGCATTGGTACCTTCGATATCTAGGAGGAGAATACGATAAAAATTACTGGGATTTTCAAAAATAATCCGTTCAATGGTGCCTGAAAAATAAACTTCCATAGGTTTCCTTTACATGAGTTCATGAGAGTTGGACCCTTAGCTTCTTTCAACAAGCTAGGAGACTAAAAGGCCTTCTTCTCGCAATAGAAAAAGAGGCTGAGACTTAGCATTCTCGGCCTCTTCCTTATCTTAAAAAGTTCCGATACGGTTAAGTGGCCAGAAACGGAATTTTGCTTCGCCTTTGATATCGCTGGCCTTGAAGGTACCGACATGGCGGCTGTCGCTAGAGACTAGACGATCGTCACCAAGGAGAAGGTACTCACCTTGAGGGACAGTAAAGCTGAAGCTGGTATTGGAATTGACATCGACCGTAAAGGCTTGTGCTTTTTGAGCAAGTTCTCTAAAGTAAACTCCCTTATTGCCTTCAAATCCTTTTCCAGTATAGGTGTTCTGCAACTTTTCTGTTTTGAACAAGTTGAGGTATTCAGCTAGGTAAGGTTCATTCGTTTCTTCACCGTTGATAAAGAGTTTGTCATTTTCATAGCGGATGGTATCTCCAGGCATACCGATAACCCTTTTGACAATGTCTTTATTTCCGTCTTCCTCGTGCGCAACCACGATATCGAAGCGGTCAATTGGGAGATGTTTGACAACGAAGAGAACCTCTCCGTCGGCTAGGGTAGGGTCCATCGAGTGTCCTTCCACACGGACATTGCTCCAAAGGAAGATGCGGCTAAGACCGACCAGTGCGATAATCAGGAAGATAACTCCCCATTCTTTTATAAATGATTTTAAATAGTTCATGGTTTACCTCTGTAGAAGTTTTTTTGCTTTTTCAGTGTTTTTAAAATGCAGTTTGGCGCAGAAATGAAGTCCCTTCATACCATAGGCCTGCAGGATTTTACTGGCAACCTTATCAGATGCAGTTCCAGCGCCACTTGGCAGTTGATAGCCTAGTTCTCGTCCAAGATTTTCCAAGTTTTCGAGGAAGAGATCCCGCGCGATGATGGAGCTAACTGCAACAGCCAGGTATTTTCCCTCGGCTTTTTCTTCTAAGCTAATTTTGTTTGGAAAACGGTTGGCTTCTTGCGCCAAGTACTTGTCATAGTTTTTAGGACTTGTAAAAGCATCAATCACGATTTTTTCTGGCTGGACTCCTTTTTTTAGAAGGAGAAAGATAGCCTGGTTGTGAAGGGCAACCTTTACAGAAACAGCATTGTAACGCTCTCCGATGACTTCGTTGTACTTGCTCGGTGAAAGAAGGAGCGCTTGATGTGGAATCTTTTCCTTGAGGATAGGGGCAATCTGACGAATCTTTTGGTCGGTCAGAGTCTTGGAATCTCCCACGCCGAGTTTTCGTAGGAAGTCATGCTGGTCAGGTGTCACGAAGGAAGCCACGACAGCTAGTCCGCCAAAGTAGGAACCATTTCCCACCTCATCAGTCCCAATTATAGGGAAATCTTGTCCACTGTTTTCTTGTTGAACTTGGTAGCCAAAGAAACTGGCGTATTGCTCAGCAGCTTCGCCCTGCAGGAGAACTTTTCCAGAAGTATAGATGGAAACCGTTGCCTGAGGCAGTCTCAAAAAATAGCGAATATAAGGATTTTTACTAGGACTGAGAGCCTTCTGATACTGACTTAAAAAGCTCTGAATTTCCTGTTCACTTGGTGTGAGTGTGATACTTGCCATAGTCTCTATTGTACCACAAAAGCAGGAGAATTGGTAAAAACTGACAAAGTTAGCGAAATTTGGTATAATATCGTGAGGTGAATTTTATGGCAAATCTAAATCGATATAAGTTTACATTCGGGAAAAAGACATTAACCTTGACAACCGAGCATGACAACCTCTTTATGGAGGAAATTGCCAAGGTTGCGACTGAAAAATACCAAGCAATTAAAGAACAAATGCCTGGGGCGGATGATGAAACCATTGCGCTTCTTTTGGCGGTCAATTGTCTGTCTACACAACTCAACCGTGAGATTGAATTTGATGACAAGGAGCAAGAGTTGTTAGAACTCCGCCACAAGTTAATTGCTGTCAAACAAGAACAGAGCAAGATTGAGGATTCCCTATGATTTCAATCCTACTCTTATTGGTTCTGGCTTGGGGCTTTTACATCGGCTACCGTAGAGGTTTGGTCCTGCAAGTTTATTATTTCCTCGTGGCAGTGATTTCAGCCTTTGTTGCGGGACAGTTTTATAAATCACTGGGCGACCACTTCCACTTGCTTGTCCCTTATGCCAATCCTCAGGAAGGACAGGGAACCTCTTTCTTCCCTTCAGACCAGCTGTTTCAGCTAGACAAGGTCTTTTATGCGGGCCTAGCCTACCTTTTAGTTTTCGGAATTTGTTATAGTATCGGACGTTTTGTCGGTTTGTTCCTGCACTTGATTCCAACTAAAAAGCTCGATGTCAAATGGTTGCGTATCGGATCAGGCCTTTTATCTCTATTGGTAACCTTATTTGTCTTGCAAATGGCTCTGACCATCCTTGCAACGGTGCCTCTGGCAGTCATTCAAAATTCACTCGAAAAAAGTACAGTAGCCAAACATATCATCCAAAGTGTCCCTTTTACGACAAACTTTATTAAACAACTTTGGGTGACAAATTTAATCGGATAAAAAGGGCGGGATTTTTCCTAGCCCTTTGTTTACAGATTGGGGGACTAGGTCAAAACCTCTAGTTGCTATAATCTTATAAACAAGCATACAAGGAAAGAATATGAATATAAAAATACTAGAAACCTTAGAATTCAATAAAATCAAAGCCTTGTTTGAACCTCATCTCCTGACAGAACAAGGCCTAGCGGAGCTAAAAAGCTTGGTTCCAACTGCCAAGACGGATAAGATCAAGCAAGCCTTTACAGAGATGGAGGAAATGCAAGCCCTATTTGTGGAGCAACCTCACTTTACCATCCTAGCGACGCGTGAGATATCAGCTGTTTGCAAGCGTCTGGAGATGGGAGCGGACCTCAATATTGAGGAGTTTCTGCTCCTCAAACGAGTCTTGCTTGCTAGCAGAGAGTTGCAAGGTTTTTATGCCAATCTTGAAAATGTACGTTTGGAGCAGTTGGCGAGATGGTTTGAGAAACTCCATGATTATCCACACTTGCAAGGAAGTCTCCAAGCCCTAAATGATGCAGGATTTATCGAGAATTTTGCCAGCGAAGAACTAGCACGTATCCGTCGGAAAATCCATGATAGCGAGAGTCAAGTTCGAGATGTCTTGCAAGACTTGCTCAAGCAAAAAGCGCAGATGTTGACGGAAGGGATAATCGCTAGCAGAAATGGGCGTCAAGTCTTACCCGTCAAGAATACCTACCGGAACAAGATTGCAGGTGTTGTCCATGACATCTCTGCTAGTGGAAACACGGTCTATATCGAGCCACGTGAGGTCGTGAAACTGAGCGAAGAAATCGCTAGTTTGCGAGCTGACGAACGCTATGAGATGATTCGCATCCTGCAGGAGCTCTCAGAACGGGTCCGCCCTCATGCTGCGGAGATTGCTAATGACGCTTGGATTATTGGCCATCTGGATCTGATTCGTGCCAAGGTACGTTTCATCCAAGAAAGACAGGCAGTGGTTCCTCAACTTTCAGAGAACCAAGAAATTCAACTCCTTCATGTTCGCCATCCTTTGGTCAAAAATGCTGTTGCAAACGATGTACACTTTGGTAAGGAATTAACGGCCATTGTCATTACAGGTCCCAATACTGGTGGGAAGACCATCATGCTCAAAACTCTGGGCTTGACTCAACTCATGGCCCAGTCAGGCTTGCCCATTTTAGCTGATAAAGGAAGCCGTGTCGGTGTTTTTGAGGAAATCTTCGCAGATATTGGGGATGAGCAGTCTATCGAGCAAAGCTTATCTACCTTCTCTAGCCACATGACCAATATCGTAGATATTCTTGGCAAGGTCAATCAGCACTCGCTCTTATTGCTAGATGAGCTCGGGGCTGGTACCGATCCACAGGAAGGAGCAGCGCTTGCTATGGCTATTCTGGAGGATCTTCGTCTGCGTCAGGTCAAGGCCATGGCGACGACCCACTATCCAGAGCTCAAGGCCTACGGTATTGAAACAGCCTTTGTGCAAAATGCCAGCATGGAGTTTGATACAGCCAGTCTGCGTCCGACCTATCGCTTTATGCAGGGAGTTCCTGGCCGAAGCAATGCCTTTGAAATTGCTAAACGCTTAGGCTTGTCGGATGTCATTGTCGGGGATGCCAGCCAGCAGGTTAACCAAGATAATGATGTCAACCGCATCATTGAACAATTGGAAGAGCAAACGCTTGAAAGCCGTAAACGCTTGGACAATATCCGTGAGGTGGAGCAAGAAAACCTCAAGATGAACCGAGCACTCAAAAAACTCTACAACGAACTCAATCGCGAGAAGGAAACAGAGCTTAACAAGGCGCGTGAACAAGCTGCCGAGATTGTGGAACTTGCTCTAAATGAGAGTGACCAGATTCTCAAGAATCTCCATAGCAAGTCTCAACTCAAACCCCACGAAATCATTGAAGCCAAGGCTGAGCTGAAAAAACTAGCTCCTGAAAAAGTCGACTTATCTAAAAACAAGGTCCTTCAAAAGGCCAAGAAAAAACGAGCTCCAAAGGTTGGGGATGATATCGTGGTTCTCAGTTATGGCCAACGTGGAACATTGACGAATCAGCTCAAGGATGGCCGTTGGGAAGCCCAAGTAGGTTTGATCAAGATGACCTTGGAAGAGAAAGAATTTGACCTTGTTCAGGCTCAACAAGAAGCCCTAGTCAAGAAAAAACAAGTCAATGTCGTCAAACGTGCTTCTGGTCGTGGTCCGCAAGCCAGACTGGATCTCCGAGGCAAACGTTATGAAGAGGCCATGAATGAGCTAGATGCCTTTATCGACCAAGCCCTGCTCAATAACATGGCGCAAGTCGACATCATCCATGGTATCGGAACAGGTGTCATTCGTGAGGGCGTCACCAAATATCTACAAAGAAACAAGCATGTTAAGACTTTCGGCTATGCTCCACAGAATGCTGGCGGTAGTGGCGCAACCATTGTGACCTTTAAAGGATAGAGAGAAGAAGGATTCGCTCTTTCTGAAAAAAAGAAATGAAAAGTCAAAAAGTTTCATAGAATATATTGACAAAGGCTAACTTTTCTTGTAGAATAATAAAAAATAAAATACCAACACCGAATGAAGTTTAATAGAAGTGGAAAAAGGTTTGTTTTCCATGACTGTAAATGGACGGAACTCTGGAGAGACCGTAAAGGCACCGAAGGGGCAAGGCAGGTAACTGCTCAAACTCTCAGGTAAAAGGACAGAGCTAGGATAGACCGCTTTTTGGCATTTATCTAAGCATTCCAGAGTACATGTATCTTGCATGTGCTCTTTCTTTTGGGGTTGAAAAGATAGGAGAAGGATATGTTAGAATTGCTTAAAGCGCTTGATGCTTTCGTTTGGGGGCCTCCCCTCTTGATCTTATTGGTCGGAACGGGTATCTATTTGACCATCCGACTAGGTCTTTTGCAGGTAGCTCGTCTCCCTAAGGCCTTTCAGTTGATCTTTACCAAGGACAAGGGGCATGGCGATGTGTCGAGCTTTGCTGCTCTTTGTACAGCTCTAGCTGCCACCGTTGGTACGGGAAATATCATCGGAGTCGCGACAGCCATTAAGGTTGGGGGACCAGGGGCCCTCTTTTGGATGTGGATGGCAGCCTTCTTTGGGATGGCGACCAAGTATGCTGAAGGCTTGCTGGCTATCAAGTACCGCACCAAGGATGCAAATGGAGCTGTAGCTGGAGGACCCATGCATTACATCCTTTTGGGGATGGGAGAAAAGTGGCGTCCACTTGCTATCTTCTTTGCCCTAGCGGGTGTATTGGTTGCCCTTCTAGGGATTGGTACCTTTACCCAAGTCAATTCGATTACAGAATCCATTCAAAATACAGCCCAAATTAATCCAGCTATCACGGCTCTGATTTTATCTATTTTTGTAGGGATTGCCGTCTTTGGTGGCCTCAAATCCATATCAAAAGTTTCGACAGCAGTGGTTCCTTTTATGGCTATTGTCTATATTTTAGGGACTCTTACAGTTATTCTCTTTAATATCGAGAAAATCCCAGCCACACTTGCCCTCATCTTTACTTCAGCCTTTAGTCCAGTAGCTGCGGTAGGTGGTTTTGCAGGTGCCAGCATTCGGATGGCTATCCAAAATGGTGTGGCGCGAGGAGTCTTCTCTAACGAATCTGGTCTTGGTTCAGCTCCCATTGCAGCGGCTGCAGCTAAGACAAATGAACCAGTAGAGCAAGGCTTGATTTCTATGACAGGAACATTTATTGATACGTTGATTATCTGTACTCTGACAGGTTTAACCATCTTGGTTACTGGGGTTTGGAGTGGTGATTTGAATGGAGTTGCCTTGACTCAGTCAGCCTTCTCAACAGTTTTTTCACATTTTGGACCTGCCCTCTTGACCATTTTCCTTGTACTCTTTGCCTTTACGACTATTCTCGGTTGGAACTACTACGGAGAGCGCTGTTTTGAGTTTCTCTTTGGTGTCCGCTTTATCTGGCTTTACCGTGTAGTCTTTGTAGTCATGGTCTTGTTGGGAGGATTTATCGAGTTGGATATGGTTTGGATTATCGCAGATATCGTCAATGCCTTGATGGCTTTACCAAACTTGATTGCCCTCTTAGTCTTGTCGCCAGTCGTCATTGCTGAGACTAAAAAGTATTTTAAACACTAACCCAATCACACTTTTAGTGTGATTTTTTTCATTTCATAGACATTTTTTATCAAGGCGATTGGAAATATATATTATTCAAGGGTGAAATTCTATGATAGACTAAATGACAATAAAATGAAAAGAGGTTTCTTATGACAACATTTACCATCCACACAGTAGAATCAGCACCAGCAGAAGTAAAAGAAGTTCTTGAAACAGTACAAAAAGATAACAATGGCTATATTCCCAACCTAATCGGTCTTTTGGCCAATGCCCCAACCGCGCTTGAAGCCTACCGAACTGTCGGAGCCATCAACCGTCGCAATAGCCTGACACCAGTAGAACGTGAAGTGGTACAAATCACAGCCGCCGTAACCAATGGTTGTGCTTTCTGCGTCGCAGGTCACACAGCCTTTTCGATCAAACAAATTCAGATGAATGATGATCTTCTCCAAGCCCTCCGCAACCGTACTCCAATCGAGACAGATCCAAAACTAGATACTCTAGCTAAGTTTACCTTGGCGGTCATCAATACCAAAGGGCGTGTAGGAGATGAAGCCTTGGCTGAATTTTTGCAAGCTGGTTACACGCAACAAAATGCCTTGGACGTGGTTCTCGGTGTTAGTCTTGCCAGCCTCTGCAACTATGCCAACAATCTAGCCAATACGCCTATTAACCCAGAATTACAACCTTATGCCTAGTTCGAATCAGAAAGAAAAAATGAAGACTGAGCAATCCAGTCTTCATTTTTCTATGCTATTTTAAGCGCTTTTATGCTATACTAATAATAACATGATTATTGGAGGCTCGGATGAAAAAGCTACCCTTAGTATTCTCTGGCTGTTTATTAGGTTTAGCAGGTGCAGGAAATCTGATTGCAGATACTTTGCCTGTTCTGTCGCATTTATTGAGCCTGACTGGTCTAGTGTTGTGGCTTTTCTTTCTGATTCTCCATCTTTTTAATTGGGAAGAAACCAAGCAAGAATTGACCAAGCCCCCTCTTTTATCTGGGATGGCCACTTTTCCTATGGCTGGGATGATTTTATCGACCTATGTTTTTCGCGTATTCCCTGCTCTTTCTTTGCTAGCACAAGGAATCTGGTGGTTTTCCTTTCTCTTGGATTTGGCGTTGATTGCTACTTTTACCATCAAATTTGCCTGTCCGGGTCGGAGGGTCAATGCGACTCCAAGTTGGACGGTACTCTATGTGGGAATAGCAGTAGCAGCCTTGACCTATCCTCTGGTAGGCATTATTGAGATTGCCTATGCGACCTTGAGTTTTGGTTTTGTCTTGACCTTCTATCTCTATCCGCTTATTTATAGCGATTTAAAGAAAGATCCACTCCCAGTGGCCTTGCTTGGACAGGAAGGAATCTACTGTGCTCCCTTTTCTCTACTCCTGGCTTCCCTAGTTCGAGTTGGAGGAGCAGGCCTACCGACTTGGCTCTTGATCGTCATGATTTTGGCATCTCAGTCCTTCTTTTTCTTTGTTTTAACTCGCCTGCCCAATATTTTAAAACAAGGCTTTCAACCAGCCTTCTCAGCCCTCACCTTCCCAACCATTATCACAGCTACTTCGCTCAAGATGGCTCAGGGAATTTTGAAACTTCCATTTATGGATTATCTGGTCTTGGCTGAAACTGTTATATGCCTCACTATTTTATTCTTTGTATTGGGCGCTTATCTGATTTGGTTACGAAAAAAGGTCTAGCTATTTTCTAGCTAGGCCTTGTTTTTTATGGTTTGATAACTTCAGCTCCACCCATGTATGGACGAAGAGCTTCTGGAATGGTTACAGAACCATCTGCATTTTGGTAGTTTTCAAGAATAGCAGCAACTGTACGTCCAACTGCAAGTCCAGAACCATTCAAGGTGTGAAGAAGTTTCACCTTGCCATCGGCTTCATCTCGGTAACGGATTTGGGCACGACGAGCTTGGAAATCTTCTGTATTTGAACAGCTTGAGATTTCACGGTAAGTATTTTGGGCTGGAATCCAAACTTCCAAGTCATAAGTCTTGGCAGCTGAGAAGCCCATGTCCCCAGTAGAGAGCGCAACGACACGGTACGGAAGATTGAGTTTTTGAAGAATATTTTCAGCGTTGGCTGTCATTTTTTCCAATTCTTCGTATGATTCTTCTGGTTTGGCAAATTTGACCATTTCAACCTTGTGGAATTGGTGCAGACGAATCAAGCCACGTGTATCACGACCAGCAGAACCCGCTTCAGAACGGAATGATGGACTCATAGCAGTGAAGTAGATTGGAAGGTCTTTTCCGTCAAGGATTTCATCACGGTAGTAGTTTGTGAGAGGCACCTCAGCCGTAGGAATCAAGACAAAGTTGGTGTCGCTGAGTTCAAAAGTATCTTCCTTGAATTTTGGATATTGACCAGTACCAAACATAGAGTCATGGTTAACTATGTAAGGCGTGATGACTTCCGTATAGCCCTCCTTACCATGCTCATCCAACATGAAGTTGTAGATAGCACGTTCCAAACGAGCCCCAAGACCTTTATAGAAGAGGAAGCGAGCGCCCGTTACTTTACCGCCGCGTTCCCAGTCAAGGATACCCAAGTCTTCACCAAGATCCCAGTGAGCTTTTGGTTCAAAGTCAAACTCGCGCGGAGTACCCCAACGGCGAACTTCCACATTGTCATCTTCATCAGCCCCAACAGGAACGCTGTCGGCAGGGATGTTTGGAAGAGTAGTGGTAAATTCTGTCAATTTAGCATCGATGTCCGCCAACTCAGCATCCAAGGCTTTGACTTCAGCAGATAGGGTTTGCATAGCAGCAATCTTGTCATCTGCATTTTCCTTGTTGCGCTTGGCTTGGGCAATCTCAGCAGAAACTGTGTTACGTTCTGCTTTTAGAGTTTCAACCTTGACCAAGATGTCACGACGTTTAGCATCGATTTTTTTCATCTCATTCAAGATAGCAGCATCTACACCACGTGTAGCTAATTTTTCAGCGACAGCATCAAAGTCTGTGCGAATACGTTTGATATCTAACATAAGAACTCCTTTATGAAAAAAGCACACCTGACAAAGCGTTGGAGTGGCAGGGCCACGGTTCCATCCAACTTCACAGGTGTGCACTTGATTATATATGTAATTGTGAACAACGGTAGAATTTCACCTATCCCTCCTATCTGCTCGCAGCACCCGCAGACTTTCTGAAAGAAGGAGATAACCTACTTATCCGTTGCTATGATTATACTAAAGTTTCTACTTTTTTGCAAATAGATTTTTAAATTTTTGACCAATGGTCTGAATCAAAGTAGGAAGTTTGACAACCTTATCGTTTCCTAATTTTTCACGAGCGATTTTGAGGATAGTCCCAGAGTCTTTTGAGGCAAAGAGGAATTTACCTTGATCGGTAAAGACTTCAAAGTGACGGCTGATTTTGCGGCCACTTACGTTGGCTCCGATTTGTTGAATGCTGGACCAAGGGATTTGGATATATTGTTCGACATTGACATCAGGATAAAACTCTAAGGCTTGATCCCCAACTAGAAATTTTCCAACTTTTCCAGAGATAGAGAGGTAAGATGTCCCAGTAGTTTGGAGGTCAATGACTTGATTGAGTGATTGGGCCATGATTAGTCTTCCTTACTTTCACCGAAAAAGGCATGATAAAGAGCCTTGATAGCTGCTTTTTCTTGCTCTTTATTGACAACAAACATGATGGAAACTTCACTTGAACCTTGGGACATCATCTGGATGTTGATTTTATTCTCAGACAAAGCACGTGTTGCAGTAGCAGTTACCCCGATATGGCTCTTCATCTTTTCTCCAACAATCATAATGATGGAAAGGTCATGTTCGATTTCAGCATGGTCCACTTCAGCCTTTTGAACGAGTTGACGTAGAATTTCTTCTTCTTTGATAGGAGTTAATTCACGGGAGCGGAGGATGATTGAAAGATCGTCGATACCTGTAGGCATGTGTTCCCAACCGATGTTGAGGTCCTCAAGGATTTGCAGAACCTTGCGACCAAATCCGACTTCGCGGTTCATGAGGTATTTTGACATGTTGATGCTGACGAATCCTGAGTCACCCGCAATCCCTACTACTGGGAATTTATCACTACTGTGTTCTAAAACAATGCGCGTACCTGGGTGGTCAGGGTTGTTGGTATTCTTGATGACAAGAGGAATTTTTCCTCGGTAGGCAGGAAGAAGGGCTTCGTCATGAAGGACTGAAAATCCAGCGTAAGCCAACTCACGCATTTCACGGTAGGTTAATTCAGGAATGGAGTGTGGTTGGTGGATAATACCAGGATGGGCAGCAAAGATACCATCTACGTCTGTAAAGTTTTCATAGAGATCAGCCTTAACACCTGCTGCAATGATAGAACCTGTGATATCTGAACCTCCACGTGAAAAAGTGCAGATTTGATTTTCCTTAGTCACACCAAAGAAACCAGGGATGACAAGGACTTCGGTGCTATCAGCCAAGCCTTCAATCTTGTCATAACTAGATGGGATGATGCGTGCGTTTCCAGGTTCACTTGTGACAACAATTCCAGCTTCTCTTGGGTGAACATAGCGTGCATCGATACCGTTTTGGTTAAAGTAGGCTGCAATGAGTTTGGCATTGTTATTTTCTCCAGCCGCTAGGAAGGTATCATAGAGGAATTCATTGTCCTCTATAGGAAGAGTTGCCAAGGCCCGAATGCTTTTAGAGATTTTTTCTAAAACAGCAGGTTTTAACCCAAGTTCACTAACCATAGCGGCATAACGGTCAATGATCCAGCTTTGGCTAGCACTGATGTCATTTCCAGCCACATAGTCACGATAGTATTTGATCAAGGCATCAGTTACCTTGGTATCTTCAGCATTGCGTTTGCCGGGTGCAGAAACGACTACAAAACGGCGTTCTTTATCACTTTTAACGATGTTTAAGACTTTTTCTAACTGACCAGCAGAGGCAAGCGAGCTTCCACCAAATTTTACAACCTTCATAAGGACTCCTCAAGTAAGTGTTTTATACGATTATAGCAGAAAGAGGGGCATTTTTCAATGACGAAAATAACTTCCTATTATAATAGAAGAAAACACTAACTTATTCTGAAAAGCGATAACGATTTAAAAGTAAGAGTGTCAAATTTTACTCACACTCATAAATGATGGGTAAATAATCAGCTGAGACACTTTCCTTTAGTTTTTCCTTGCCTCTTTATCCAAAAAAAGGTATACTTTGATGATAAAACAATTTCATTGCCTTATAAAAGAAAAGGAGAAGCTATGAATCATATCTTATATCAGATCGTAGATGATCTGGCTATCATTACTTTGAATCGTCCCGAAGTGGCAAATGGTTTTCATATCCCAATGTGTGAGGAAATTTTAGAAGCTTTGACCCTAGCGGATCAGGATCAAGCTGTGCAGTTCATCTTGATTAATGCGAATGGGAAGGTCTTTTCAGTTGGGGGAGACTTGGTTGAGATGAAGCGAGCAGTAGATGAAGATGATATCCCTTCTTTGAATAAGATTGCAGAATTAGTCAATACAATTTCTTTTAAAATCAAGCAAATTCCTAAACCTGTTTTGATGGAGGTAGATGGAGCGGTCGCTGGTGCTGCAGCAAATATGGCAGTAGCAGTTGATTTCTGTTTGGCGACTGACAAGGCAAAATTTATCCAAGCCTTTGTCGGAGTGGGCTTGGCGCCAGACGCTGGTGGGATTCATCTCTTGAGTCGTAGTATTGGGGTAACACGGGCTGCACAACTTGCTATGACAGGTGAAGCCTTAACTGCTGAAAAAGCGCTAGAATGGGGCGTGGTATACCGTGTTTGTGAAGTTGACAAATTAGAAAAAACAAGAGAACAAGTTCTGAAAAAATTAAGAAGAGGTTCAGCAAACTCATACGCAGCGATTAAAAAGTTAGTTTGGGAAAGTCAATTTAAGGATTGGCAGAATTATGCTGAATTAGAATTGAAATTACAAGAATCGTTATCTTTAACTGAAGATTTTAAAGAAGGGGTTCGTGCACATTCTGAAAGAAGAAGACCGAAATTTACAGGAATGTGAAAAAATACTTGCACAATTTTTTGAAGTTTGTTATACTTCTTTTATCAAATGTTTTGATTGTAAAAGCTTTTTGAGGGGGAGGGAAACGATTTGGACTACCAACAAGTAAATGATTATCTAACATCTATTTTTAATAACGTCCTTGTGATTGAGGAGGTTAGCTTACGAGGTAGTCGATTCAAAGACATCTCCATCAAAGAAATGCACACGATCGATGTGATTGGGAAGTTCCCGGAGGCAACGCCAAGTAAGGTTTCAAAAGAACTGATGGTAACTCTTGGGACAGTGACGACGAGTTTGAATAACCTGGAGAGAAAAGGTTATATTGAGCGTATTCGTTCTGACCAAGACCGTCGAGTGGTCTATCTGCATTTGACAAAGAAAGGTCGTTTGGTTCACCGTCTTCATAAACGGTTCCACAAGGCTATGGTCGAAAAAATCATCGATGGCATGAGCCCGGAGGAAAAAGAAGTCATGGGCAGAGGCTTAACGAACCTTTATCAATTTTTGGAGGATTTGAAATAATGGCTTTTGCAAAAATAAGCCAGGTTGCTCATTATGTTCCAGAGCAAGTGGTCACTAATCATGACTTAGCCCAAATCATGGACACAAGCGATGAGTGGATTTCAAGTCGGACAGGAATTAAACAGAGACATATTTCCAAAACAGAGTCTACAAGTGACTTGGCGACAGAAGTAGCTAAGAGCTTGTTGGCTAAAGGGAGCTTAACAGCGGATCAGATTGATTTTATCATTGTAGCGACGATTACTCCAGACTCGATGATGCCTTCCACAGCAGCTCGAGTTCAGGCAAATATCGGAGCGCATAGAGCTTTCGCCTTTGATTTGACAGCAGCTTGCAGTGGCTTTGTATTCGCTCTCTCAACTGCAGAAAAGTTTTTAAGTTCTGGACAGTTCAAAAAAGGGATTGTTATAGGGGCTGAGACCTTATCCAAGGCAGTTGATTGGTCAGATCGTTCGACAGCTGTTCTCTTTGGGGATGGTGCTGGAGGGGTTCTCTTGGAAGCGAGCGAAATACGTCACTTCCTTGTGGAAAGTCTCTATACAGATGGCTCTCGGAGCGAGTGTTTGACCTATGGTCAAACGGCTTTGGCTTCTCCTTTCTCAGATCAAGAAGCAGTTCCTGCTTTTTTGAAGATGGATGGACGAGCAGTTTTTGATTTTGCAAATCGTGATGTTGCTAGATCAATCAAAGAAACCATTGAAAATGGTCCAATCGCAGCATCGGAATTGGATTATCTCTTGCTTCATCAGGCAAATATCCGCATTTTGGATAAGATGGCTAAGAAGATCGGTGTTGACCGAGACAAACTTCCAGCCAATATGATGGAGTATGGGAATACCAGTGCAGCAAGTATCCCGATTTTGCTCTCAGAGTGTGTGGAGAATGGCATGATTCGTTTAGATGGTAGCCAGACGATTCTCCTATCAGGCTTCGGTGGAGGTTTGACATGGGGCACACTCATTCTTACAATCTAGGTAATCATGTGGTAAACACATAGTTATAAATTTTTTATATTTTAAAGGAGTCCTATCATGGCAGTATTTGAAAAAGTACAAGAAATTATCGTTGAAGAACTTGGGAAAGACGCATCAGAAGTAACACTTGAATCTACTTTTGATGATTTGGATGCAGATTCATTGGACTTGTTCCAAGTAATCTCTGAAATCGAAGATGCTTTCGATATCCAAATCGAAGCAGAAGATAACTTGAAAACAGTTGGTGACTTGGTTGCCTACGTTGAAGAGCAAACAAAATAATTAACATATTACTAGAAGGAGTAGGGGAAACCCACTCCCTCTTGTTTAGGTAATAGTTTGAAACTCAAATGATAAACTCATCGAACTATTACGTAAGCAAGGAATGATGGAGGCACTATGAAAACACGTATTACAGAATTATTGAACATTGATTATCCTATTTTTCAAGGAGGAATGGCCTGGGTTGCGGATGGTGACTTGGCTGGTGCAGTATCAAAAGCTGGTGGTCTAGGGATCATCGGTGGTGGGAATGCACCTAAAGAGGTCGTAAAGGCTAATATCGATAAAATCAAATCACTTACGGACAAACCTTTCGGTGTCAACATCATGCTCTTGTCACCTTTTGTAGAAGATATCGTTGATCTCGTGATTGAAGAAGGGGTCAAGGTGGTTACAACTGGTGCAGGAAATCCAAGTAAATACATGACTCGTTTCCATGATGCAGGAATTACAGTTATTCCTGTTGTTCCAAGTGTTGCTTTGGCAAAACGTATGGAAAAAATTGGTGCAGATGCAGTTATTGCAGAGGGAATGGAAGCCGGTGGACATATTGGTAAATTAACAACGATGACCTTGGTTCGCCAAGTTGCTGCAGCTGTTTCAATTCCGGTTATCGCAGCTGGAGGAATTGCCGACGGTGAAGGTGTCGCTGCAGGCTTTATGCTTGGTGCTGAGGCCGTTCAAGTTGGTACGCGTTTCGTAGTAGCCAAGGAATCTAACGCCCATCCAAAATACAAGGAAAAAATCTTAAAAGCGCGTGATATCGATACGACTATTTCAGCTCAACATTTTGGACATGCTGTTCGCGCCATTAAAAATCAGTTGACACGTGACTTTGAACAGGCTGAAAAGGATGCCTTTAAACAAGAAGATCCAGATTTAGAAATCTTTGAGCAAATGGGAGCTGGTGCTCTTGCTAAAGCCGTTGTTCATGGAGATGTAGAAGGTGGATCTGTCATGGCAGGTCAGATTGCTGGTTTGGTTTCTAAAGAGGAAACTGTCGAAGAAATCCTAAAAGATCTATACTATGGTGCAGCCAAAAAAATTCAAGAAGAAGCCTCTCGTTGGGCAGGAGTTGTAAGAAATGACTAAAACAGCCTTTCTATTTGCGGGTCAAGGAGCTCAGTATCTAGGAATGGGGCGTGATCTCTATGATCGCTACCCTATCGTCAAGGAAACAATTGACCAAGCCAGTCAGGTTTTGGGTTATGACCTTCGTGACTTGATTGATAAGGAAGAAACCAAGTTAAACCAGACTCGCTATACGCAACCAGCTATTTTAGCGACTTCGGTTGCTATTTACCGACTATTGAAAGAAAAGGGCTATCAGCCAGATATGGTAGCAGGATTGTCCCTCGGAGAATATTCTGCTCTTGTAGCAAGTGGTGCTTTGGACTTCGAAGAGGCAGTTGCCTTGGTTGCTAAGCGTGGTGCTTATATGGAAGAGGCTGCACCTGCAGGATCTGGAAAGATGGTAGCCGTTCTTAATACTCCAGTTGAAGTGATTGAGGAAGCTTGTGAAACAGCCTCTAAAGTTGGAGTAGTGACTCCAGCTAACTACAACACCCCAAGCCAAATCGTTATCGGTGGTGAGGTGGCTGCGGTTGACCGCGCAGTTGAACTCTTGCAGAAAGCAGGAGCAAAACGATTGATTCCTTTAAATGTATCTGGTCCTTTCCATACAGCTCTTCTTGAGCCAGCCAGTCAGCAACTAGCTGGAGCTCTTGAAGGAGTGAGTTTCTCTGACTTTACTTGCCCACTAGTCGGCAATACGGAAGCTGCTGTTATGGAAAAAGATCGAATCCAAGAGCTTTTGACGCGTCAGGTCAAAGAACCTGTTCGTTTTTATGAAAGTATTGCTGTGATGCAGGATGCTGGGGTAACCAACTTTATTGAAATTGGTCCGGGGAAGGTCCTATCAGGATTTGTCAAAAAGATTGATAAATCAGCTAAGCTAGCTAACGTTGAAGACCAAGCAAGCTTGGATGCTTTGTTAGGAAACTAATGTTCCCTTCTCCCACAAAATACAACAGGAAACAGGAGAAATAGAATGCAACTTACAAACAAAAATGTCTTTGTAACAGGTTCAAGTCGTGGTATCGGACTTGCCATTGCTCACAAATTTGCCCAACTAGGCGCTAATGTAGTCTTGAATAGTCGAGGAGCAATCTCAGAAGAATTGCTAGCTGAGTTTTCAAACTATGGTGTCAAAGTAGTACCGATTTCAGGTGATGTTTCAGACTTTGCAGATGCCAAGCGTATGATAGATCAGGCGATTGCAGAACTCGGTTCTGTCGATGTCTTGGTCAACAATGCTGGGATCACTCAAGATACGCTTATGCTCAAGATGACTGAAGAAGACTTTGAAAAAGTGATTAAGATCAACTTGACAGGTGCCTTCAACATGACGCAAGCAGTTTTGAAACAGATGATCAAGGCACGTGAAGGTGCGATTATCAATATGTCTAGTGTGGTCGGTTTGATGGGAAATATCGGACAAGCCAACTATGCAGCTTCTAAAGCAGGTTTGATTGGTTTTACCAAGTCAGTTGCACGTGAAGTTGCCAATCGTAATGTTCGCGTAAATGCTCTTGCACCAGGAATGATCGAGTCAGATATGACTGCTGTTTTGTCTGATAAGGTCAAGGAAGCGACATTGGCCCAAATCCCAATGAAACAGTTTGGTCAAGCAGAACATATCGCAGATGCTACAGTGTTCCTAGCTGGACAGGATTATTTAACTGGACAAGTTCTCGCTGTTGATGGCGGACTTAGCATGTAAAAAATAAGGAAAGATATAGGTAAGACAGATGAAACTAAATCGAGTTGTAGTAACAGGTTACGGATTGACCTCTCCGATTGGAAATACTCCAGAAGAATTTTGGAACAGTTTGCAAACTGGTAAGATTGGAATTGGAGAAATCACTAAATTTGACCACAGCGAATTTGCTGTGCACAATGCAGCAGAAGTTCAAGATTTCCCATTTGATAAATACTTTGTCAAAAAAGATACCAACCGTTTTGACAACTATTCTTTGTATGCCTTGTATGCGGCTCAAGAAGCGGTGACAAATGCAAATCTTGATGTAGAAGCAATTGATAAAGATCGCTTTGGTGTCATCGTGGCTTCTGGTATTGGGGGAATTAAAGAAATCGAAGATCAGGTTATCCGTCTTCATGACAAAGGTCCAAAACGCGTTAAACCAATGACACTTCCAAAAGCCTTGCCAAATATGGCTTCAGGAAATGTTGCTATGCGTTTCGGAGCAAACGGTATCTGTAAATCAATCAATACAGCCTGTGCCTCATCAAACGATGCCATTGGGGATGCCTTCCGTTCTATCAAGTTTGGTTTCCAAGATGTCATGTTAGTTGGTGGATCAGAATCATCTATCACTCCTTTTGCCATTGCTGGATTCCAAGCTTTGACAGCCCTATCAACTACAGAAGATCCAGCTCGTGCTTCTATTCCATTTGACAAAGACCGTAACGGTTTTGTCATGGGAGAAGGTTCTGGAATGCTGGTTCTTGAAAGTCTTGAACATGCTGAAAAACGTGGTGCAACTATCTTGGCTGAAGTAGTTGGTTATGGTAATACCTGTGATGCTTACCATATGACTTCACCTCATCCAGAAGGTCAAGGTGCGATTAAGGCTATGAAGTTGGCTTTGGAAGAAGCAGAAATTTCTCCAGAGCAAGTGGCTTACGTCAATGCCCACGGAACTTCAACTCCTGCTAATGAAAAAGGAGAAAGTGGTGCGATTGTAGCTGTCCTTGGTAAAGAAGTACCTGTATCTTCAACCAAGTCCTTTACAGGACACTTGCTTGGTGCTGCAGGGGCAGTAGAAGCCATCGCTACCATTGAAGCCATGCGTCATAACTATGTACCAATGACAGCTGGAACAAGTGAGTTGTCAGACTATATCGAAGCGAATGTCGTTTATGGACAAGGATTGGAGCAAGAAATCCCTTATGCTATTTCAAACACTTTTGGTTTTGGTGGACACAATGCGGTTCTTGCTTTCAAACGTTGGGAGAATAAATAATTATGAATTTAAATGAGATCAAGGACTTGATGGCTCAATTTGACCAATCAAGTTTGAGAGAATTTTCTTATAAAAATGGAACGGACGAATTGCAGTTCAGTAAGAATGAAGCAAGAATGGCTTCTGAAGTACCAGCTCAAGTTGTTCCAGCGCCAGCTGCAGTAGCTGCAAGTCCAGTAGTTTCGGCCCCTTCAACTCCAGTTGAGAGTGCAGTGGAAGAAGCTCCAGCACCAGCTGAAACGACGGTTGCTCCAGCGGGTGATGTCGTTGAAAGTCCACTTGTAGGGGTGGCTTACTTGGCTGCTGGACCAGATAAACCTGCCTTTGTCACAGTCGGAGACAGTGTTAAAAAAGGTCAGACTTTGGTGATCATCGAAGCCATGAAAGTCATGAATGAAATCCCTGCACCTAAAGATGGTGTGGTGACAGAAATTCTCGTTTCAAATGAAGAAATGGTTGAGTTCGGTAAAGGATTGGTACGTATCAAATGATCGATATTCAAGGAATCAAAGAAGCTCTACCCCATCGCTACCCCATGCTCCTAGTGGATCGTGTCTTGGAAGTGAGCGAAGATACCATTGTTGCCATTAAAAATGTGACCATCAACGAACCTTTCTTCAATGGTCATTTTCCTCAATACCCAGTCATGCCAGGTGTTCTTATCATGGAGGCCTTGGCTCAGACTGCTGGTGTCTTGGAATTGTCCAAACCTGAAAATAAAGGGAAACTGGTCTTCTACGCTGGCATGGACAAGGTTAAGTTCAAGAAGCAAGTTGTACCAGGTGACCAATTAGTCATGACGGCTACTTTTGTTAAACGTCGTGGTACGATTGCTGTGGTTGAAGCAAAGGCTGAAGTAGATGGTAAGCTTGCAGCGAGTGGTACTCTTACCTTTGCAATTGGAAACTAAGGAGGTTCTCCATGTTTCGTAAAATTTTGATTGCCAACCGTGGTGAGATTGCGGTTCGCATTATTCGAGCTGCGCGTGAATTGGGCATTGCGACCGTGGCAGTTTATTCAACTGCTGATAAGGAAGCCCTTCACACACTCCTAGCGGATGAAGCTATCTGTATCGGACCTGGTAAGGCGACAGAATCTTATCTCAATATCAATGCAATTTTGTCTGCTGCGGTCTTGACAGAAGCAGAAGCCATCCATCCAGGTTTTGGATTTCTTAGCGAAAACTCCAAATTTGCCACGATGTGTGATGAAGTAGGGATTAAGTTCATCGGCCCTTCTGGTGCTGTGATGGACACCATGGGTGATAAGATCAATGCGCGTGAACAAATGATCAAGGCTGGGGTTCCAGTTATCCCAGGATCTGATGGTGAAGTTCACACGGCTGAAGAGGCCCTTGCAGTTGCAGAAAAAATTGGCTATCCTGTCATGCTTAAGGCATCGGCAGGTGGTGGTGGAAAAGGGATTCGTAAGGTTGAAAAGGCAGAAGACTTGGTCGCAGCCTTTGAAACAGCATCCAGTGAAGCCAAGGCCAATTTTGGAAATGGCGCTATGTATCTTGAGCGTGTGATTTATCCAGCTCGTCATATCGAAGTTCAGATTCTTGCGGACCAAGAGGGTCATGTTGTCCATCTTGGTGAACGGGACTGTTCACTCCAACGGAATAACCAAAAGGTCTTAGAAGAAAGCCCATCTATTGCGATCGGCAAAACCCTTCGTCATGAAATTGGTGCTGCGGCTGTTCGAGCTGCAGAGTCTGTAGGTTATGAAAATGCAGGGACGATTGAATTTCTTCTCGATGAAGCGAGTGGCAATTTCTACTTCATGGAAATGAATACTCGTGTGCAAGTGGAACACCCAGTCACAGAGTTTGTTTCAGGTGTTGATATCGTGAAAGAGCAGATTCGCATTGCTGCCGGTCAACCCTTACCTTTCAAACAAGAAGATATTGTCCTACGAGGTCATGCTATCGAGTGCCGGATCAATGCGGAAAATCCAGCATTTAACTTTGCTCCAAGCCCAGGTAAAATTACCAATCTCTATCTACCAAGTGGTGGAGTTGGCTTGCGCGTGGACTCAGCAGTTTATCCAGGTTATACCATTCCCCCTTACTATGATAGTATGATTGCTAAAATCATTGTTCATGGGGAGAATCGTTTTGATGCTCTTATGAAGATGCAACGGGCACTTTATGAACTTGATATTGAAGGAGTGCAAACCAATGCAGACTTCCAGTTGGATCTGATTTCAGACCGCCGAGTTATCGCTGGTGACTACGATACTTCCTTCTTGATGGAAACTTTCTTGCCAAAATACCAAGAAAAAGAATAGACTTTCAAACAGTATGAGAACTAAAAGGGGGAGTTATGGCTCTATTTAGTAAAAAGGATAAGTATATTCGGATCAATCCTAACCGTTCCGTAAGGCAGAAACCACAAGCCAAGCCTGAGGTTCCGGATGAACTCTTCTCCCAGTGTCCTGGTTGTAAACACACCATTTACCAAAAGGATCTTGGGAGCGAACGAATTTGTCCCCATTGTAGCTATACTTTCCGTATTTCAGCTCAGGAACGCTTGGATTTGACGATTGATTCTGGTAGCTTTGTGGAGATGTTTACAGGTATTGAAACTCAAGATCCATTAAACTTTCCTGGCTATCAGAAAAAACTTGCAACAATGCGTGAAAAGACAGGTTTGGACGAAGCAGTACTAACTGGTACAGCTAGCATCAAGGGACAAAAAGTTGCCCTTGGGATCATGGATTCTAACTTTATCATGGCTTCTATGGGAACAGTTGTGGGTGAAAAAATCACGCGCTTGTTTGAGTATGCAACGGTAGAAAACTTGCCAGTCGTTCTCTTCACAGCTTCTGGTGGAGCCCGTATGCAAGAAGGAATCATGAGCTTGATGCAGATGGCTAAGATTTCTGCGGCAGTTCAACGTCATTCCAAGGCAGGACTTTTTTACCTAACTATTTTAACCGATCCGACAACAGGTGGAGTGACCGCTTCTTTTGCTATGGAAGGTGATATTATCCTAGCGGAACCCCAAAGTTTGGTTGGTTTTGCTGGGCGTCGTGTTATCGAAAATACAGTTCGTGAGACCTTGCCGGATGACTTCCAAAAGGCAGAATTTCTGCTTGAACATGGATTTGTTGATGCAATTGTCAAACGGAGAGAATTGCCTGAAACAATTGCTAAATTAGTAAGATTGCATGGAGGAAGTCGCGGATGAATATTGCAAAAATAGTCAGAGAGGCACGCGAGCAGAGTCGCTTGACCGCACTTGATTTTGCCAATGGAATTTTTGACGAGTTTATCGAATTGCATGGAGATCGCTCTTTCCGTGATGATGGTGCGGTTATCGGTGGAATTGGTTGGTTAGGTGACCAAGCAGTAACTGTCGTTGGTATCCAAAAGGGAAAAAGTCTTCATGACAACCTCAAACGAAATTTTGGGCAACCTCATCCAGAAGGCTATCGTAAGGCCTTGCGCCTGATGAAACAGGCAGAAAAGTTTGGCCGTCCAGTTGTGACCTTTATCAATACGGCGGGTGCTTACCCAGGTGTTGGAGCCGAGGAACGTGGACAAGGTGAAGCAATCGCCCGAAACCTGATGGAAATGAGTGATCTCAAGGTTCCAATCATCGCGATTATTATCGGTGAAGGAGGATCTGGTGGTGCTCTAGCTCTAGCCGTAGCTAATCGTGTCTGGATGTTAGAAAACTCAATCTACGCCGTACTTAGCCCTGAAGGATTTGCCTCTATCCTTTGGAAGGATGGAAGTCGTGCTATGGAAGCGGCGGAGTTGATGAAAATCACTTCACATGAACTCCTAGAAATGGGAATCGTAGACAAGGTAATCTCAGAAGCAGGGCTGTCAAGTAAAGAACTGCTAGGTTGCGTTAAAAATGAATTGCGTGCAGAACTAGATAGGTTGCAAGAACTACCACTCGACCAACTTATTGAAGAACGTTACCAACGCTTTAGAAAATACTAAGAAAATTTAAAAGCTAGAACATTTTGTTCTAGCTATTTTGATAATAGAGCATAGATAAACATGAATACTCTAGATAAATAAGAAAAACAATCAATGGTATATCCTCTATATTGCCCTAATAGAGAGTTTACCATTAGGAGAGAAAGAATGAAAAAGACAATACATTTAGGAATCTGTATGATTTTAATGTTCCTGTACATTTATTTAACGCCGTTAGGAGCTATAATTCTAGCTAGGACCTTTAGTTTAGGAATGGACAGCTATATAATCTTCCTAGTTGGAGAAGTGTTGCTTATTTTCTTTTTATTCGTTTTGTGGTTGAAAAAGAAGAAGATGCTCTTTATCTTCGAGAAAAAGGGTTGGCACTGGTCATATCTCGCTTTCTTAGTGGCTTGCTTTCTTATCTATTCTTTTTTAAATGGATTTCGAATGCAAAATATCCGATTGATTGACCATAGCTTTATTTTCCAAGAGCTTCTTTCAGAACTTTACTTAAACGGAAGAGAAACGACTCTATCAAATCTTATATTTTTAATCTTTAACATTTCGATTGTACCTGTTGTTGAGGAGACAATCTATAGGGGTTATTTTATGAATACCTTCTTTCCGAAGTCGGAGTTTTATTTGGATGTGATCTTGTCTTCTTTCATCTTCGGGCTTAGTCACTTAGTTCTATCCCATCGTGACCCCATCAGTCTCATCATTTATAGTATTCTTGGTCTTCTATTTGCGGTCGCTTATCGAGTTACAGGTAGTCTTCGATTTACCATTGTTTGTCATAGTTTCTATAATGTTATTCCCTATGCTCCGTCGATCTTATTTTATATTTATTATTTGATTTTGAGATAGTAGGAAGTAAAGAAAAAGTGTTTGATAATTGTCAAACACTTTTTTCTTTTTACTGTTCTTCTGTTACAAACTGGCTGAGCAGTCCGTTGATAAAACGGGCAGATTTTTGATCTGAGAAGTCCTTTGCAAGCTCGATAGCTTCATTAACCGCAACCAGCTGTGGAGTGTCAAATGAAGTGATTTCAAAGACTCCCAAGCGAAGGAGGTTTCTCTCCACGAGTGTTAAACGCTCGATGGTCCAACCTGCTTTTAAATGCTGTGTGATTTGCTTGTCTAGTTCTTCCTTTTTAGCCTGAACACCAGAAACTAGCTCTGTCAAAAAGGCTGGAAGTTGCACATCCGTATCTTCACGATCATGAGTATAGGCGAAACGACAAGCAGTTTCGACATCCGTACCGAATTCAAGGCTCATGAGAGCTTGAAAAGCGCATTTACGGAGTTGGCGTCTAGATTCTAATAGTGGACTAGTCATTGAGGAAGTCCTCGTCAAATAGATCTTTCAATTCTGGTTTTGGTGTTTTATCTGGGACGATACCTGCAACGTGGATATTGATAGCAGCGAGTTCTACATCAGCCATATTGCGGACTGCATCTTTGACAGCTTTCTGGATAGCAACCGCTACCTTAGGAACTTTTACTCCGTACTCAAGGTAGAGATAGATATCTGCTGTGAGCTCTTCGTCCACGTTTTTAAGATAAACACCACGGCCGAGAGAAAGTTTTGAAAGGGTGTCAGATACTGATTTGTTTGAAAAAGAGTGAACACCCTCTACCTTTGCAGTAGCAATAGCAATGATTTTTTCAAGTACACGTGGGGCGATAACGATTTCGCCAAGTTGTTCTTCAATTCCCATAGAATGACCTCTTTCTAGAGATTAGGCACGAGAAACGTAAGTTCCTTCTGCAGTGTTGATAACGAGTTTTTGTCCTGCTTCGATGAAGTCTGGAACGTTTACGACAAGTCCAGTTTCCATCGTTGCTGGTTTACCAGAACCTGTAACCGTAGCACCTTTGATAGATGGTTGAGTTTCTGCAACTGTCAATTCGACAGTAGTAGGAACGGTAACACCAATCACTTCAGTTCCGTAGAATTGGATCTTCACATCAGAGTTTTCAAGGATGTAAAGCAATTCGTTTTCAACGTTGACTACAGGAATTTCGTATTGGTCGTAAGTTTCTGTGTTCATGAAGTAGGCTGTGTCATCCATTTTGTACAAGTATTGAGCTGGGACAGTCTCGATGATAGCTTGTTCAAATTTTTCCTCTGGACGGTAGCTTGTGTCAAATGTAGAACCAGTACGGACATCACGCAATTTCATACGCATGATGGTGTTTCCTTTACCTGGTTTGTGGTGGCTAGCTTCCAAAACGCGGATCAATTTTCCGTCAGCTGTTTCAAAGGTCATACCAGCCTTTAATTTACTTGCTTCAATCATGTTTTTACCTCTTTAATAAAATAATTTACTCTTTATTGTACCATAAAAGACAACATTACTCAAATGTCAGAAGGAGCTTAATTAGTTGACTGGTACGATATTTCCATCTTCGTCTTTAGTAACGAGGACGTATTTTCCATCGACTTCGATGTAAAAATTCTTGCTGGCAGTTTGTCCAGCATTTTGAGCCGGTGCTTGATTTTGAACTTGTTGGCTTAATTGACCACCCAGAGTTTGGCCGAGATTCATGCCCATAAACATGTTCATCCCATTGCCATTCCCCTCATTGGCAGCTGCAGCAATAAGCGCTTCGTTTCGAGCACGGCGTTCTTCGATTTCAATCGTGTTGTACTTCATTGCCACGAGCTCACTATCAAGTTTGCGAACGATATCAAGACTTTCTTGGTCGTAACTGAGGTCTTCAAGCAAGATATTGGTTGCTTCAATCCCGTAGAGACCTGTCCAAACCTTGTTGACCTCTTGTTTAGCGAGTTCGTTAAAGGTGTCTTGATTGGCATTTAGGCTATAGATATCAACCTTGTTTTCGTTGGTATATTTGGCGATGGCAATCGCGATTTTCGGTGCGATATTTTGACGGAGCGTTCCTTGAGCTACATCTTGGAGAGTAAATGGCTGTCCGTCAGTAATTTGACGGCTAACAGAACTCACGTAGAAGAGGACTGGGTCTGCTATTTTTACATCAAACAAGCCATAGAAACGGATGTTGAGCAGTTGTTGGTAACGTTCGCTGAAGTATTCGACCGCATTTTGTGTGCCGAACTTATTGCCTGCAATGGGTTGCATGCGGATAAAGATAATTTCCTGTTGGGTGATGACTTGTCCACCAAAAGAGAAACGGTTTTTAAAGTTTTCCCAAGTGCCTTTTAAACCACCTTTTTCAAGGAGCCAGGCGTTATCACCAGCTTGCCATTCGTGGCTACCAGCTTCGAGGACTTCACCAAGGAAGGTACCGTTGTTTACCAAAACAGCGGTATAACCTTGGGGAACGATAACCACACTGCCATCTGACAAGAGGCCTGTATTTTGATTGCTGTGACGAGAACGTCCATCTGGGTCTTTTGTGAGCAATTGCCCCTTGACGGCCAAGGCGTCGCCAGAGACATTATCTGGAAGGACAATGGCTTCCTTGAATTTACTATCATTAAAACTATTTAAGCCTGCTGATAAGGCTGCACGTATAAATCCCATAATTCCTCCTAATTATAAAGTTCGTCTTCATCCACAACATCATAGGTATCCAGTACCCATTGGTTTGGACTGCGAGAGAGATTGGCACCACAGTAGTCGCACTCGCTAACTGCAGAGATTTTCAATGGGGCGCCACAGTTTGGACAGTGGTCGCTCACAACTTCGTCTGGATTGACTACTTGCGTTTGGCTACCGTGTTGACGGATAAAGTTCAATTGATACACGGTGAAGAGATCTTTTTTAGGGTCTCCTTCAATGACACGGCGAGTCTCATCGTCAATGACATAGTCTCGTAAAATTGATGATAGAATCACCACTAAGGTATCGTTTCCGTCAGGATTTTCAATGAACTCCTTGATGCGAACATTTTCGATACAAACTTTCTCTAAAACATTGGTTGTTTTAGCACGAATATGGTCTTCGAGTTGGGCACTGTGTTGGGAGTAGAGACTGGTACTTTCTAAAGCGCGGACAGAGTTCCAATTTTTCTCAGTCCAGGCAACCTGCAATTTAAGGTAGACTTCCTTAACCCAAGATGTGAAAGCTTCCGCGTCAAAGTTTGGATCCCCGTATTTCACAAGACTAATGGCCCGTGTGTTGTGTTCAACTCGACGATGGAGAGTTTGAGAATCATTACTAGTGTCTGTTGAACTTGAATCTTCTGAGTTATTCTGCGAGGATTGAAAGATAAGAACTAGGAAAACTCCTGCGGCAATCAGGAATGCCAATCCCATTTCGAATGAGTTAGTAGAGCTACTAGAGGATGATCCATATCCAGAGCGGTAGTAGTTGTATGATGATCCGCCAGAACGACTTCCACCTCCACTTGAGCGGCTACTACTGCGGCTGCTCCCTCCACTTCTGGAATGTCCGACACCCGCATCAACGATTTGAGGCACGGATAGAAAAACAAGTAATAAACAGGTCATTAAAAGAGCGTAAAACTTTTTCATGTGTCTCCTAACTATATGATTGAAAAGGTAGAATTCTGAATTCGAATGATTATTAAACTATTTAATAACCTTTAAAAATCATCTAAGATATACTAGGCGTTATTTACTAGCATTTAGCTTCTTTATGGAATGGCGCTCAATGATCCATCCCACAATCCATCCTATTGCTAGCAAGTAATTTTCAAAAGCACCGATAGCATTTACAGGAGAGTGATACTCCATATAATTGAGTAAGTGATTTGTTCCTATTCCAATTCCGCCAATAATGAGAGCAAGAAGTGCGATTCGTAGGTAGAACCAATCGTATTTAATATTGACAGCGAGAATAATAATCAATACAGCTAAATTCCATATTCCAATTTCTCGTTGCCAACCAGCAGATATTCCGTACCCGGAGTGGCTTCCCATGTACGATGGAAAGAAAATTTGTAGTATAGAAGCGCCTAACATAGCGATGATGACTAAGACAAATAGCAATCGTAAAAATGTGTTCATTTATTCTCCTTGTCTCATTCTCGTCTTAAAAGTAGAAAAAAGTGTATAAAGAGTAAATTACTCACTTTCTTTCAACTTGGCCAATTCCTGCGCAAGCAGTTTAAGGGCAACTTGTGGGTTGGCTTGGCCTTTAGTTGCCTTCATAAGGAATCCTGTGAAGGCCTTGTCTGCGTTGCGTTTGCCTGACTTGAAGTCGGCAACGGCAGCTTCGTTATCGGCAAAGACTTGATGGATGATTGGAATCAAGATGTCTGGATCAGAGATTTGCACCAAGCCTGCTTTTTCCACGTATTCACGCGCGCCACCGCCATTTTTAGCCAGGTGGACAAAGACTTTCTTGGCAATCTTAGAAGAGATCGTGCCGTCTTCGATGATGGAAATCATTTCTACCAAGTTTTCTGGTGTTAATTCGATTTGTTCCAGTGTTTTACCTTCGGCGTTCAAGAACTGAGCGACTTCACCTTGGAGCCAGTTAGAGACTTGTTTGGCATCGCCACCGAGGGCAACAGCTTTTTCAAAGAAGTCAGAAGTGACTTTGTTTGCCGTCAACTGGCTGGCATCGTAGTCTGACAAGCCAAGGTCAGATACGTAGCGCGCACGGCGTTCTTTTGGAAACTCTGGCAATTCTGTACGCATTTCCTCAATCCACTCATCTGAGATTTCAAAGAGTGGTAGGTCTGGTTCTGGGAAGTAGCGGTAGTCAGCAGCGCCTTCCTTAACACGCATGAGGATGGTTGCCTTGTTAGCTTCATCGTAACGGCGTGTTTCTTGGCGGATTTGACCACCTGAGCGAAGGATTTCAGCTTGGCGTTGGACTTCGTATTCAAGACCCTTACGAACGTTTGAGAAGGAGTTGAGGTTCTTCAACTCAGTCTTGGTACCGAATTTTTCTTGACCATAAGGACGAAGGGAAATGTTGGCATCCACACGCATCGAACCTTCTTCCATCTTAACGTCAGAAATTCCAGCATACTGGATAACTTCCTTAAGAGCTGTCAGGTAAGCGTAGGCTTCTTCTGGGGAACGCATGTCGGCTTCAGATACAATCTCAATCAATGGTACTCCTTGGCGGTTGAGGTCTACATAGGAGTAGCCATCTGTACCGTGGGTGTTTTTACCAGCATCTTCTTCCAAGTGAGCGCGCTCGATACCAATTTTCTTAGTCGTACCGTCTTCTAGCTCCACTTCAATCCAGCCGTTGTAGCCGATTGGCTCATCAAACTGAGAAATTTGGTAGGCTTTTGGATTATCAGGGTAGAAGTAGTTCTTGCGGTCGAAGTGCATCTTTTTGTGGATGTCCATGTTGAGGGCAAGAGCGGCCTTGATACCAGCATCGACAACACCTTTATTGAGAACCGGAAGTACTCCTGGGAAAGACCAGTCAATCACGTTGGTGTTGGCATTTTGGTCATTTCCAAAGTGGGCAGAAGTAGGTGAGAAGATTTTTGAATTGGTGTTGAGCTCTACGTGGACTTCAAGTCCAATGACTGTTTCAAAGTTCATTAGTTGTCACCTCCAAAAATCACGGGTTGTTGTTTGTGGTAGTCTGTTGTTGCTTCAAAGGCAGCAGCAGCTCGGTAAATGGTCTCTTCTGAGTATTTAGGACCAATCAATTGCAGACCGACAGGTAGACCTTGAGAGAATCCAGCAGGAATTGAAATTCCTGGGAGACCTGCTAAGTTGACTGGGATGGTCAAAAGGTCAGCCAAGTACATGGCAACTGGGTCGTGGTTGAGTGAGTCCAAATCATAGGCAACACTTGGAGCAGTTGGTCCCAAAATCAAGTCGTAATCCGCAAAGACTTTTTCGAAATCTTGGATGATGAGGGTACGGACCTGACCAGCTTTCTTATAGTAGGCATCATAGTAACCTGATGAAAGGCTGAAAGTACCTAGCATGATACGGCGTTTTACCTCTTCACCGAAACCTTGGCTACGGCTGTTTACATAGATTTCATCAAGGTTGCTTGCATCTTCTGCGCGGTAGCCATAACGGATACCGTCAAAGCGTTGCAAGTTTGATGAGGCTTCTGATGAAGCGATGATGTAGTAAACGGCAACACCGTATTTAGAGTGAGGAAGGCTGACTTCTTCGACGATGGCACCAAGTTTTTCAAAGTGTTTAGCGGCATTCAGAATGGTTTCCTTAACCTCTGGGTCAATCCCTTCACCAAGGTATTCCTTAGGCAAAGCAATTTTCATTCCCTTGATGTCTTGGCCGATTTTTGAAGTAAAGTCAGCGATGCGGATAGGAGCAGAGGTAGAGTCTTTGGCGTCTTCGCTAGCAATCGCATTGAGCAAGAGGGCATTTTCTTTAACAGTTGGTGCAAAAGGTCCAATCTGGTCTAATGAGCTACCAAAGGCAATGAGACCGAAACGAGAAACGGTTCCGTAGGTTGGCTTGAGACCAACGATCCCGTTGAAGGCAGCAGGTTGGCGGATGGAACCACCAGTATCAGAACCAAGTGACAAGCGGACTTGCCCAGAAGCTACAGCTGCGGCAGAACCGCTTGATGAACCACCAGGAACCTTGCTGTGGTCCCAAGCATTTTTAGTGGCACCGTAGTAAGAAGTTTCACCTGATCCACCCATGGCAAACTCGTCCATGTTGGTTTTTCCGACAACAATCATACCCTTGGCTTTGGCATTGGCAACAGCTGTCGCATCAAAGATAGGCTCGTAGTTGTAGAGCATTTTTGAGGCAGCAGTTGTGAGGATGCCGTCAGTAGAAATATTATCCTTAACAGCCAGTGGAATTCCTGAAAGGACATTATCCGCGTCAATTCCAGCTTCATCAATGGCTTTAGCTTGAGCAAGGGCTTGTTCTTCAGCGATAGTGACAAAAGCATTGATAGCTTTCTCGCGAGACTTGATATCTTCAAGCGTGGCTTGGGTCAATTCAGTAGCTGAAATCTCCTTAGATACAAGGAGGTTGTGCAAGTCTTCAATCGTTTTGTTATTAAAAGTCATTAGGCATCTCCTCCATCATCTAGGATAGCTGGTACCTTGATATAGTAGTTTTCTTTTTCAGGTACGTTTTTAAACAAGCGGTCACGGTCTGTTCCTTCTTCGGCCACATCAGGGCGGAGTACGGTCTTGCGGTCAGCCATGGTCGTAGTAGGTGCGACACCAGTTGTGTCGACTTCGCCTAACAATTCAACCATGTCAACAATCTTAGACAAGGTTGTCGCAAAGGCAGCAGTTTCTTCTTCAGAGAATCTTAATTTTGAAAGATCGGCAACGTGTGTTACCTCTTCTTGCGTAATTTTCATCTTGCATCCTTTCGTGAAATGATGATTTTTAGTCTGTTCTATTTTACCATATTTTCCTATAAATAAGGGAGCCAAACTGAAAAGAAATAGAAATTGAAAAATCGCTTTTAATTCGCTATAATGGTTAAACTAGAGAATAGAAAAAATAAGAGTTAGGATAGAAATATGTTCCATCAATTTATCACCAGATCTCAAACGGTTCCTCCTCCCATTTCGCTCTTTTGGTATGGGATTATGATGCTTACTTTAGTGCTTTGTATTTATGGAGCACTTGCTTATCATAATAATCCGAAATTTGTTCGCTTGTTTAAGGGGATTCAGATCCTCCAGTTGCTAGCCCTATATAGCTGGTATGTTGGTTTTGGGATTCCCTTTTCTAACAGCCTTCCTTTTTATCATTGTCGTTTGGCTATGTTTGCGGTGGTTTTCTTGCCCGATAAATGGCGGAGCAAGCAGTATTTTGCTCTTTTAGGAGCTAGTGGAGCGGTATTTGCTTTGGTTTACCCAGTTTTTGATCCCTATGATTTCCCCCATATCACCAGTTTTTCATTTTTGATTGGGCACTATGCCCTTCTAGTGAATTCCTTGGTTTACTTGATGAATCACTATGACAAGACCTTGCTCAAGAAATATATGATTGTAGCCTATACCTTTATTCTCAATCTCTTTCTAGTTGGGGTTAATCAGGTGACGGGTGGAAATTATGGTTTGTTAAACAAGACACCTTTTATTCCGGATGCACCCCTGTGGTTAAAATACCTTCTCGTGTCCGTCATCCTTTCGCTGGCTCTGGTTCTCTTTGATATCTTGTTCAAGAAACGGTGGAAAAAGAGAAATCAGGTGCAATCTTTACTCTAGCTCGCCTTTTCATCGGATGAGCAATTGAAAAACTCCCCCAAATCCGCTATAATGGAGAGTTGAAAGGAATGGTAAAATCCAATGTAAACATCATTCTTAGCTACTGAAACAACTAAAAATAGAACATCAAAGAAAGAGAACTTATGACTATTCAAGAAGAAATTAAGAAACGTCGTACTTTTGCTATCATCTCCCACCCGGACGCGGGTAAGACAACCATCACTGAGCAGTTGCTCTACTTTGGGGGTGAGATTCGTGAGGCTGGTACGGTAAAAGGGAAGAAAACAGGGACTTTTGCCAAGTCTGACTGGATGGATATTGAGAAACAACGTGGGATTTCGGTCACGTCATCTGTTATGCAATTTGACTATGATGGTAAGCGCGTGAACATCCTCGACACACCAGGGCACGAGGACTTCTCAGAAGATACTTATCGTACCTTGATGGCGGTGGATGCTGCCGTCATGGTCGTCGACTCTGCCAAGGGTATCGAGGCCCAAACCAAGAAATTGTTTGAGGTTGTCAAGCACCGTGGCATTCCAGTCTTTACCTTTATGAACAAGCTGGACCGTGACGGTCGTGAGCCACTGGATCTCTTGCAAGAACTAGAAGAAGTCCTAGGTATTGCGAGCTATCCTATGAACTGGCCAATCGGGATGGGGAAAGCCTTCGAAGGCTTGTACGACCTCTATAACCAACGTTTGGAACTTTATAAAGGGGATGAGCGTTTTGCTAGTCTGGAAGATGGGGACAAGCTCTTTGGCAGCAATCCTTTCTACGCTCAGGTTAAGGACGATATCGAACTGTTGCAAGAAGCAGGAAATGAATTTTCAGAAGAAGCTATTCTTGCAGGAGAACTGACTCCAGTCTTCTTTGGTTCAGCCCTCACTAACTTTGGGGTGCAGACCTTCCTTGAGACCTTCCTTAAGTTTGCTCCAGAACCACATGGCCACAAGAAAACAGATGGCGAAATTGTGGATCCTTATGACACGGATTTCTCAGGATTTGTCTTTAAAATCCAAGCCAACATGGACCCTCGTCACCGTGACCGCATTGCCTTTGTCCGTATCGTATCAGGTGAGTTTGAGCGAGGGATGAGTGTCAATCTGCCTCGTACTGGGAAGACTGCCAAGCTTTCTAATGTCACCCAGTTTATGGCAGAAAGTCGTGAGAATGTGACCAATGCCGTAGCAGGTGATATCATCGGGGTTTACGATACCGGTACTTATCAGGTTGGAGACACCTTGACGGTTGGAAAAAACAAGTTTGAATTTGAACCACTGCCAACCTTTACCCCTGAGATTTTCATGAAAGTTTCTGCTAAGAACGTCATGAAGCAAAAATCCTTCCATAAGGGGATTGAGCAATTGGTGCAAGAGGGAGCCATTCAGCTTTACAAGAATTACCAAACAGGTGAGTATATGCTAGGTGCTGTTGGTCAACTTCAATTTGAAGTATTTAAGCACCGTATGGAAGGCGAGTACAATGCGGAAGTGGTCATGAGCCCAATGGGTAAAAAGACCGTTCGTTGGATCAAGCCTGAGGACTTGGATGAACGGATGTCATCAAGCCGAAATATCTTGGCTAAAGACCGTTTTGACCAACCTGTCTTCCTCTTTGAAAATGACTTTGCTCTTCGCTGGTTTGCGGACAAGTATCCAGACGTAGAGTTGGAGGAGAAGATGTAACTCAGCACCAACAATTGGAACTAAAGTTCCTAATTGTTGGACGCTAGTCGCTATTTGGCGAACTAGCTAACTGCCTTACTAACTACGTTTGGCAAATAGAATCGATTTGCCAAACTCCGTGTCGTAGTGTAAAATCGGCTTACCTAAACGCTTCACTAGGAAAAATCCACGAATATTATCGATTCGTGGATTTTTCCGTCGTAACCACGTTTTACAAATGAAATCGATTTGTAAAACTCAGTGTCGTAGATTACGGCTATTAATTAGTATGGAATTTTTTGTTGGAAAGGATAGAAAGTTGCCTCGGCTACCGGCCTTATTAATTCATTTGTGAAACTGCCTATAAATACTCTACTTCTAAAAGTCTGTGGATGCTATTGATTCATGGGCTTTTTCTATATTTTGAATAAAAATTAATTCCCTGCTTAATTGGAATTATGTGCTCAAATTTTAAAGTATATAGAAATGGTTAAAAAATAATTAAAATATATTAACAGAATAATAAAATGAAGATTATATTGAAAAAACAGAATAGATTTGAAATCAAGTTATTTTTGAAATCATTTTCTTTCTTTGGGATATATTATAGATATTGAATTGTCGGTATATTTGGTATATAATAAAAAGATAGTATTTTATAGGTGAATAGATCTTTTTCAAGTTGAGGGGATGAACATGTTTTTTAGACGCCAGAAGGGTGAATATAGAGAAACAGACCGTGTGACACGGTACAAATTAATCAAATCAGGGAAGCATTGGCTACGGGCCTCGACTTCCCTTTTTGGCTTATTTAAGGTGATGCGTGGAAGCGCGGATACGAGCCAAGTAAAGACAGAAATGGTTGAAAAGCAAGAAGGTCAGAAGTTGACGGGCTTGGATGTCTTGAAAGGGATAGCAGCTACGGGGACGATCTTAGGTGGTTTTGCTGCGACGCAAACGCGTGTTTATGCCAATGATGCAGTCGCTGTTGAAAAGACTGTCGAATCAAAAGATAACTTGGCGACGAGAGATTCAGTAGTACTGGGGACGACTCAGGATCATCAAGATACTGCTAGCTTGTCTCTGTCTACCAGTCAAAGCCAGTCATTGTCAGAATTAAATTCGCAGAGCGCCAGTCAATCTGCCTCTACGAGTCAGTCCATCAGTGCCTCAAGCTCTTCTAGTATGAGCCAGTCGATGAGCCAATCTGCTTCTACTAGTCAATCTTTGGCAAACAGTCAAAGTGTAACTGCTAGTTCAAGTGAATCCCTTGGAACACAAAATCAAGCGAATAGTAATCTGTCAGAGAGAGCTTCAGTTGGTGTTCAAAGTCAGTACCAAGCAAGTGAGCCAGCTCGGGAGACAGTGAAAGAATCACAACCTTCAAAAGAATTAAAAGCAGTTGATTTTTCTACAGAATCCTTGCCTCAAAGTGAGTCTGGTCTTGTAAAGAATGAAGATGTGACGGCTGAATCAGGTCTCACAATGACTTCCGTTGCCATGACGGAAAAACAAAATGAAGAAAAACGGAAGAAATTAGAGGCCTTGTCTGCTGAGATTGGGCAGTTTCTAGCTCAAGCGCAGGGACTTCCGAACTCGGATGAGGCGATCACGAAGGCTAGTCTAACGAAGAATGAGATAGCAGAAGCCTTGAAAGGTGAGGCTTCTGACCTTGCCACTATCCTACAAAAAGCTACAGAAGCTCGAAACAGTATTGCAAATGCTGTATTACGTGCCAACTCTGGACTTCGTGACAGCAGAAATGGACAAGCTTTGACCCAAGCTTCAAATACCGCTAGCTTCAGATCTGCTAGGGATACTGAGAAGCCAGAACTTCAGAAAATAACCGTTACAGGTGGCGCAGTTCTAGAAGGGCAAAAATTTAAAATTTATCGAGAAGAAAATTTTTCTGGGACCATTGAGTTTACTGATAACAGTGGTCGAATTGAACATGCAAAATTTGTTCCTACTGCTGTTCCCGCGGCCTATCCGGCTACTTCAACCGTTGTCTCATTCACTACGAGTAATGGTCAAAGTATCAGCATGATTGTTCCGACAAATAAACTAGCCAAAGATGGAAATGCTACAGCATCAAATCCTTTCACCGTTTCAATCACGGGTTCTGTTGGAAAAAATCAAGCAGTAAATAGTTTGTGGACTCGTTATGTTTTCACCTATGATCAGGAAGGTAATTTTAGCGGAAATACTACTGACGTAGGTCTTGTAAAAGATTTAACAGCCAACCCTGCCGCAATTCAATTTGAAGTCCATGCTCAGTCTGAAAAGTACGAACCAGCTATCAATGCTGAGGTGAATCGAAACTTTACTCTAACTGCCAATTCAGGGACTGTTTCTGTTGGTGAAGCCAGTCAGTACATCACGAATGCTACAGGGACGCCAGAATTACCTACTACAGGAATTACTAAGGGAACTAGAACAACCTATACTTGGAAATCTGGAACCAATACGAATTTGTCTGCTGGTCGGCATACTTTGACAGCGGTGGTAACTTATCCAGATGGAAGTACGGATGAAATTGACGTGAGCTTTAATGTGCGCCCTCAGACGCCAAGGATAGAGAATCAATATCTTAACGAAAAAGGTGGGCTCTCAAATCAAGCGATTACGGTAGATGGGGTTGCTCCAGGTGGGACAGTTACTTTAACAATTGCAGGTGAAACATTTACCAAACAGGCAACGGGGAGTTCTACCAGTGTAACCTTTACTGCAACTGACTTGAAGAAAGTATATGATCGCAATGGAGGACGACTTCCTAGTGGACCAGTGACTGCAAGTACGACAGTGGATGGTTTGGTTTCAGATACATTTAATGGACAAATCACGCCAAATCAAGCGTCAATTTCAGTAAGTAATAGCCAGTCTGCTTCAGCGAGTTCGAGTCAATCTGCATCTGCAAGTGCTAGTCAGTCAGCGTCTGTAAGCTCCAGCCAATCCGCTTCAGCGAGCGCGAGCCAATCTGTATCGGTGAGTTCAAGTCAATCCGCATCCGTGAGCGCTAGTCAGTCAGTATCGGTAAGTGCGAGCCAATCAGCCTCAGCAAGTGCTAGCCAGTCCGCATCTGTAAGTTCAAGTGAGTCAGCTTCATTGAGTGCCAGCCAATCCGCTTCAGCAAGCTCAAGTCAGTCTGCATCAGTAAGTTCGAGTCAGTCCGCATCAGTGAGTGCCAGCCAATCTGCATCAGTAAGCTCCAGCCAATCCGCCTCAGCGAGCTCGAGCCGATCCGCATCAGTGAGTGCCAGCCAATCAGCATCGGTAAGCTCGAGTCAATCCGCCTCAGCGAGCGCCAGCCAGTCTGCCTCAGTAAGTTCGAGTCAGTCCGCTTCAGCGAGCTCGAGCCAATCCGCTTCAGTGAGCGCAAGTGAATCTGCATCAGTGAGCTCGAGTCAGTCCGCCTCAGTGAGCGCAAGTGAATCTGCATCAGTGAGCTCAAGCCGATCTGCATCAGTAAGTGCCAGTCAATCCGCTTCAGCCAGCGCCAGCCAATCCGCCTCAGCGAGCTCAAGCCAATCTGCATCATTGAGTGCAAGTGAGTCAGCATCAGCGAGCGCAAGTGAATCGGCTTCCGTAAGCTCGAGTCAATCCGCCTCAGCGAGCTCGAGCCAGTCTGCCTCAGTAAGTTCGAGTCAGTCCGCTTCAGTGAGCTCGAGTCAATCAGCCTCAGTCAGCTCAAGTCAATCCGCTTCAGCAAGTGCCAGCCAATCCGCTTCAGTAAGCTCGAGTCAATCCGCTTCAGCGAGCGCGAGCCAATCTGTATCGGTGAGCTCAAGTCAATCGGCTTCAGTGAGTGCGAGCCAGTCAGCGTCAGTGAGCGCAAGTCAATCCGCTTCATTGAGTGCTAGTCAGTCAGCTTCAGTAAGTGCCAGCCAGTCAGCGTCCGTAAGCTCAAGCCAATCAGCATCTGCAAGTGCCAGTCAATCCGCCTCAGCCAGCTCAAGCCAGTCTGCATCAGTAAGCTCGAGTCAGTCCGTGTCAGCGAGCGCAAGTGAGTCAGCATCTGCAAGCTCGAGTCAGTCAGCTTCAGCCAGCGCTAGCCAATCCGCTTCAGTGAGTGCCAGCCAATCCGCTTCAGTAAGCTTGAGTCAATCTGCTTCGGCAAGTTCGAGCCAGTCAGCCTCAGTAAGTTCGAGTGAGTCAGCATCAGTAAGTTCGAGTCAGTCCGCATCAGTGAGTGCCAGCCAATCCGCTTCAGCGAGCGCAAGTGAATCGGCCTCAGCCAGCGCTAGCCAGTCAGCATCAGTAAGTGCTAGTCAATCTGCGTCGGCAAGTTCGAGTCAGTCAGCCTCAGTAAGCTCGAGCCAATCCGCTTCAGCGAGCGCTAGTCAGTCAGCCTCAGTAAGCTCGAGTCAATCCGCTTCGGCAAGCTCAAGTGAATCAGCCTCAGTAAGCTCGAGTCAGTCAGTTTCAGTGAGTGCTAGTCAATCGGCATCGGCAAGTGCAAGTCAGTCCGCCTCAGTCAGCTCAAGCCAGTCAGTATCAGTCAGCTCGAGCGAATCGGCTTCAGTAAGTGCTAGTCAATCGGCTTCATTGAGCGCAAGCCAATCCGCTTCAGCAAGCGCAAGCCAATCCGCATCATTGAGTGCAAGTGAGTCAGCATCAGTAAGCGCTAGTCAGTCTGCATCGGCAAGCTCGAGTCAATCAGCCTCAGTAAGTGCTAGTCAATCGGCATCGGCAAGTGCAAGTCAGTCCGCCTCAGTCAGCTCAAGCCAGTCAGCATCAGTCAGCTCGAGCGAATCGGCTTCAGTAAGTTCGAGCCAATCGGCTTCATTGAGCGCTAGCCAGTCCGCTTCAGCCAGCGCAAGTGAATCAGCTTCAGCAAGTTCGAGTCAGTCAGTTTCAGTGAGTGCTAGTCAATCGGCTTCATTGAGTGCTAGTCAATCGGCATCGGCAAGTGCAAGTCAGTCCGCCTCAGTCAGCTCAAGCCAGTCAGTATCAGTCAGCTCGAGCGAATCGGCTTCAGTAAGTGCTAGTCAATCGGCTTCATTGAGCGCTAGCCAATCCGCTTCAGCAAGCGCAAGTCAATCAGCATCATTGAGCGCAAGTGAGTCAGCATCTGTAAGTTCGAGCCAGTCCGCTTCATTGAGCGCCAGTCAGTCTGTATCTGCCAGCGCAAGTGAGTCAGCATCGGCAAGTGCAAGTGAATCGGCGTCAGTAAGTTCAAGTGAGTCAGCATCGGCAAGTGTCAGTCAGTCCGCCTCAGCCAGCGCAAGTGAGTCAGCATCGGCAAGTGCAAGTGAATCTGCGTCAGTAAGTTCAAGTGAGTCAGCATCGGCAAGTGCCAGTCAGTCAGCCTCAGTCAGCGCAAGTGAATCTGCATCGGTCAGCGCCAGCCAATCTGTATCTGCAAGAGCAAGTGAGTCAGCGTCTGTAAGCTCCAGCCAATCCGCTTCAGCCAGCGCTAGCCAGTCCGTTTCATTGAGCGCCAGTCAATCCGTTTCATTGAGTGCAAGTCAGTCTGCATCAGTCAGCTCCAGCGAATCGGCATCAGTCAGCTCAAGCCAGTCAGCCTCAGCGAGCGCTAGTCAGTCTGCTTCAGCGAGCACAAGCCAGTCAGCATCGGTAAGTGCCAGCGAATCAGCTTCAACGAGCGCAAGTGAGTCAGCATCAGTCAGCGCGAGCCAGTCAGCCTCAGTAAGTTCGAGTCAGTCTGTCTCAGCAAGTGCTAGCCAGTCAGCCTCAGTCAGCACAAGCGAAACTGCATCAGCCAGCTCCAGTCAATCCGAGTCAGTGAGCGCTAGCCAGTCAGCTTCCGTAAGCTTCAGCCAATCCGCTTCTGTAAGTGCGAGTGAGTCAGCGTCAGTCAGCACAACTGAGTCTGTATCGGCAAGCTCGAGTCAATCTGCTTCAACAAGTACTTCAACAAGTACTTCAACTTCTGCAAGTATGCTAGCAGCCGAGTTAGCATTGGAAAGTGCCTCGATCTCAGCAAGTACATCAGTGAGCGAATCTATTTCAACGAGCGCATCACTCTCAGCTAGCATGTTAGCCAGTGAATCGACTCTAGAAAGTGCTTCGATTTCAGCAAGTATGTCAGTGAGCGAGTCAACGTCGATTAGCACTAGTCTCTCGACTTCAGATTCTATTAGTAGTTCTGCATCAGCAAGTACTCTGACATCTACTTTAACAAGCACCTCTCTCTCAATGGCAAACATTGCAAGCCAAGGTCAATCCGCTTCAAGCAAGCCGAAACAAGCCTTGCCAAATACAGGAGCGTCGACTTCGGTAGCATCTGCTTTGTTGGGAGCATTGACAGCTGTGACAGGTATCGGTCTTCTTGCCAAGAAGAGTCAGAATGACGATCAAGAAAGTCATTGATAAGATATAAAAATCAATGAATAAATAGTAAAATGGAAAACCTTTGAAAACATGATTTTTCAAAGGTTTTTTCTGTATGTGAGAAGGGGAAAATCCTCTTTTGAGTTTGAAATAAACTAGGGGAAAAGGTATAATAGGAAGGTGAGATAATCATCGAAAAAATCAGAACTATAGTAGTAGAAAAGTAGCCAAAAGAATGTGAAAAGAAAAGGAGACGAAATGAAAAAAGAGCTTCAAAAAGCCATTGTACTCGGTGGTGATAATGCTTATATGGACAAGATTGAAACAACAATCAAGTCAATCTGTGCCCATAACCGAGCAGTGACTTTTTATGTTTTCAATGATGATTTGCCATCAGAATGGTTTCAGCTCATGGAGAGACGTTTAGAACCTCTAGCCTCAAAAATCGTCAATGTCAAGATTAGTCATCAAGGTTTGAAAGAGTATAGTTTGCCACTAGCCCACCTAAGTTATGCAACTTTCTTTCGTTATTTTATTCCTCAGTTTGTTAGCGAAGACCTAGCCTTGTACCTGGATTCGGATATCATCGTTAGATCAGACCTGGATCAACTCTTTTTAGAAGACATGGAGGACTGGCCAGTAGCTGCTGTAGCAGATGCTCTAGTTCCTAGCACTTTTAATGCAGGTGTCTTACTGATTAATGTGGCTCTCTGGCGCCAAGAAAAGGTGACGGAGCACTTGTTGAGTTTGACAGACCAACTGCATGACCAAGTTTTTGGTGATCAGGGTGTGTTAAATCACCTGTTTGAAGGTCGTTGGAAACCTTTGCCAGCTACCTATAATTTTATGGTTGGTATGGATACAGTGGCTCGAAATTACCAGATGGATTCTTGGTATAGGGATTCTCTTGCTACTGAGAAGACAGCCAAGATTATCCATTATACAGGGGACAAGCCTTGGTACCAAATCAACCTCAACCGTTTCAGGGAGGACTGGTGGTTTTACTACGGACTAGAGTGGTCTGATATTGTCATGAAAAAATGTGATTTCCATAAAGGATTGGCATCTTTAGTTAAGGCTCCCCAGTATGCGACCGCTATTTTTACCAATACGTGTCACATAGAGCAAATCGAACACCTGATCCAAGAACTGCCAGATGTTGAGTTCTCTATCCTAGCTCATACCAATTTTGCGCCGGAAATCATGAACTTGCAATCGCATCTGAATGTACGCCTCTATCCTTACTTTAATCCAATGAATGTCAAAAAAGTCTTGGAAAAGATTGACTTTTACTTAGATATCAATCATGAGGATGAAATTGCAAACATTATCCAAGAGGTGCAGCAAAGAGAAATCCCTATATTTGCTTTTGAGACCACTAGTCATGACTCGAGTGGTTACAGTCATGTTTACTCACCAGCAGCCGTAGGTCAAATGATCGAGTCTATCCGCACGCTTTTGGAATCACAGAAGCAGTCGTTGTGAACTGAAGGAAACTAAATGAAAAAAACAATTGTTCTCGCAGGAGATTATGCCTATATCCGCCAGATTGAAACAGCGCTCAAGTCTCTCTGCTATCATAATAGCCATGTCAAGGTCTATATCTTTAACCAGGATATTCCCCAAGAATGGTTCCGCGCTCTCAGACCGATAGTAGAGCAAATGGGTGGTGAGTTGGTGGATGTCAAGATGCTTGGTGCCCAGTTTCAGATGAACTGGAGTAACAAATTGCCCCATATCAACCACATGACCTTTGCCCGTTACTTTATCCCTGATTTTGTTGAAGAGGACAAGGTACTTTACTTGGACAGCGATCTGGTAGTGACGGCTGATTTGACGTCCCTCTTTGAAATGGACTTGGGTGAAAACTACCTGGCTGCCACACCATCTTGTTTTGGAGTTGGGGTTGGCTTTAATGCAGGTGTACTCTTGATTAATAACAAAAAATGGCGAGCAGAAGCTGTGAGACAAGAGCTAGTTGAGTTGACGGAGCGGGAACACCAACATGTGAGTGAGGGAGACCAGTCCATTCTCAATATGCTCTTTCATGATAGCTATGCTCCTCTAGATCAGAACTATAATTTCCAGATTGGTTTTGACAGTGGGGCTGCCTCACATGGACATGAATTTATCTTCCAGATTCCCCTAGAGCCCTTGCCAGCCATCTTGCACTTCCTATCCCAAGACAAACCTTGGAATACTCATTCGGTTGGGCGTTTGCGTGAGGTTTGGTGGCACTATCATCTGATGGAGTGGTCTGCCATTACTGAAAAATGGCGTCAGGCTGGAATTGACTATTCAGTTACAGTCTACCAGCCAGCTATGACTTGTCTTAATTTGACCAATTCCTGGCATCTTGAGAAAATCGACTATCTGGTTCAAGCCTTGCCAGAGGTGCATTTCTACATCGCAGCCTATACGACAATGGCGCCGGAACTCATGCTCTTGTCACGTTTTGAAAATGTTACCCTCTATCCCAATACCTTTCCTCTCTTGGTTGAGAAACTGATCCAGAAGACAGATGTCTACCTTGATATTAACCACGATGACAAGTTGAGTGTTGTTTATGACTATGTTTCACGCTTTGATAAACCAATCTTGAGTTTTGAGAATACCCAGTCCCAGGAACTACCTAAAAGTGCCTATGCAGGTGTTTTCTCAGCAGAAAAACCGGAAGAAATGGTAGCAGCTCTGACAGCTTATCTGGACGAGAAAGCTCACGAAAACTGAGATATAGATTTGAAAATTCTAAAATGGAAGGACAAGATTGGTCCCATGTGACAGGACAGAAAGATAAAATGAAAAGGAGGAGCTAGTGAAAGAATTTCGTTCATCGATAGCAGTAAAAAAAGGGATGCACACCCTGTTTTTGCTCTTTATTTATGTGCTCGGGAGTCGTCTGGCTCTTCCTTTTGTTGACCTCAATAGCCGGAATTTTCTCGGAGGAAGCGCAGCCTATCTGGACTTTTCAGTAGCCCTGACTGGTGGAAATCTTCGTAGCCTCTCTCTCTTTTCAATCGGACTTTCCCCTTGGATGTCAGCTATGATCTTGTGGCAGATGTTTTCCTTTTCAAAGAAACTGGGCTTAAACTCGGTTTCTTCGGAAGTCCAGGATAGACGGAAAATGTACTTGACGTTAGGGATTGCCTTGATTCAGGCCTTGGCCTTGACGACAAACCTCCCTGTCCAAGCCCCCTACAATCCCTTCTTGGTTTTTCTCCTCAATACCAGCCTTTTGGTTGCGGGGACCTTCTTCTTAGTTTGGCTGTCTGACATCAATGCGTCTATCGGAGTTGGAGGCCCAATCGTCATTTTATTGGCGAGTATGGTGGCTTCACTCCCTCAGGACATCATCCAATCGGTCCAAGTTCATAAGATCTCTCCTTGGCTGCTTTTCCTATTGGTAGTGCTTGGTGTCCTCTTTACCTATCTAGTTGTTCTCTTTTACCGAGCTAGATACCGCATTCCTATCAATAAAATCGGGCTTCATTCTCGCTTTAAACGCTATTCTTATCTGGAAATCATGCTCAATCCTGCAGGTGGCATGCCTTATATGTATGTGATGAGTCTCATGGGCTTGCCTTCCTATCTCTTGATCTTGCTTCAACATCTGGATAAGGGTAATCCTCTCTACCCTGCCATACTGGAGCAGTATGCGATGGGGAAACCCTTGTGGATCTATGCTTATATCCTTATCCTCTTTGTCTTTAGCATTGCCTTTGCCTTTGTCAATGTGAGTGGTCAACAAATCGCAGATCGGATGAAGCAATCAGGAGATTACATCTACGGAGTCTATCCCGGTGAGGATACTAGTCGCTTTATCAATCGCTTGGTTCTCCGATTTGCTCTGATAGGTGCAGTCTTTAACGTTATCTTGGCTGGACTTCCGATCTTGTTTGTCTTGAAGGATGAGAGTCTGTTCAAAGTCAGCATGATTCCCGGACTCTTTTTAATTTTGAGTGGCATGCTCTTTACGATTCACGACGAACTGCAGGCGCTCAGATTAAATGAAAGGTATCGGCCACTATTCTAGGAGGTTTTGATGTATTACTTTATCCCGGCTTGGTATGGCAAGGAGCGTCCCTGGCATGCTGATTTGACACCTTGGTATTTTTCTCATTTTAAGCTAGAATTTGATGACACCTTCAATCAGATTCGCTTGATGCAGCGCCAAGGGGTCCCTGCACAGGTCCTCCTTTTGTCCTATCAGCCTCATCTTCGCTATTTTCTCCATCGCCAAGGTATTTTAGAAGCACAAGTTTATTCCTTATTTGATGAATTGCAGGATTTTCATGAGATTCGACCGCAGGTCTTGCAGCTCAGAGATATTGAGTGGGAAGAGGACTGCGAGTTTGTTTACAGTCCCTTTACCATTTTAGTTTTGAGAAATGGAAAGCCCTATGCTCAGGTGGAGCATGGGATTGAAGGTTTTATCAGTACGATTCAGTATTTCAAGGAAGATGGGCTCTTGTCTGCTAATTACCTGATGGATGATCGGGGGCTGGTTTCCAGTGTGATTTACTACGAAGAGGGTCAGGCTCTCTACCAAGACTATCTCAATCCCAAGGGACTGTGGCAGTTTAGAGAGCACTTGCAAGATGGGGGGCGTATCGAAGTCAATCCTATCTTTGCTTTTCGATTCCAAAAAGAGGCTTACCGAGATATGGGAGAATTGATTGCGGAGTTTTTTGAGAAGAAAATAGCTCAACTCCCTGAGGAAGGAGCGACCTATTTTCTGCCTGCTTGTGATCAGCACAATGACTTCCTTTTAGAACGATTGCCTCACCAAACCACTAAGGTTCTCAGTCTTTTTATCGGACGAAATCCTCAAGAGCAATTACCTCAGTTGGCGAATTTGTTGTCTAAGGTGGACCTTGTTCTAGTCGACAGAGAGGACACCTTGCGCTTGGCTCAGTCTGCCTTTTCAGAACAAGCAACGAAGTTTCGTCATTTATCACCTTTTGATACCCGCTTGGAGCTAGGAAAGAGTCAGACTCGGAAGGAGTCAATCCTCTACTATCAACTGGACTTTGAGCAGGGGATAGAGGACCAAGCGCTCTATCAGGTCTTGCATTTCCTTTCTGAAAACAAGGATACGGAGTTGGTCTTTGGAGCCTTTGCTGCTAGTCAAGAAGAAATGAAACAGCTGGAAACACGTGTTTCTGAGATGGTTGCAGAGCAGTTTCAGGACCAGGAACTGGAAAAGGAAGTTGATTACCAAGGCGCTGAAAATCCGCTTGAGGACAATCGCCATCAGAGCAAGCGCTATTCGTTTGTCAATATGAAGGATGAATCGGAGTTAATCAAGCAGCTGGAATTTGTTCGTTTGATTGTCGATTTGAACAGTCAACCTCTTCTTTATACCCAGATAGCGGGGATTAGTGCTGGTATCCCTCAAATCAATAGGGTCAAAACTGAGTATGTCAGCCATCAGAAGAATGGCTATCTGTTGGAAAACACTGCTGATTTTGCGCAAGCTGCCCATTACTATCTCGATAGCCTGCAGGTGTGGAATGATGCTCTGATCCATTCCATTGAAAAGATAAAGGAACACACTGGCGAGCAATTCCTAATCAAGCTAGAAAAGTGGTTGGAGGAGGTGACTCATGGAAAAGAAATATAAGATCTTGCAAATCGGTCCAGAGGATTGGCGAGAGACACTTGCCCTACCAGCCCAACTAGACTGGTATCATGTTCCTCCTAACACACCGTCTGCCATCCAGAAAATTATGGATGAGAAAAATTTGGAGCACTTTCATGCTGTCATTCTTACGGATGGGGCTTATCTAGTAGATTTGTTGCCTTTTGCATCTAGCTTGGAACCCTATACGGTTTTCTATCCAGAACAGTTTGCAAGCCAGGATGAAGGTCTTCAAAATCTCATCAGACAGCACTGCATGCAAGCGATGGACCTGTCAGACCGACAGGGCTTTGTTCGAGACCTTTCCACCTCCCTCTTTGAAGGTGGTTATGGAGACAAGCTGAGTCCAGCTACGATACGGATTCACCCGAGTTTTCAAGGCTCTGTCTCCTATCAAGGATTTGAGCATCTGAAATTAGAAGGAGACTTTGGCAAGACCTATACCCAGCTAGCCTCTTGGGCCTATAATCAGACCGTCCAAGCCCATGCGCCAATCGAACTCTGGCTCGAATATGAAAAGAGTGGACCAGTGGAATTGCGCTTGCGTTTGCGAAAAATCCCAGCAGGATCCGTTTCAGAGATTAGACAGGACATTCTCCTTGAGGAAGCAGACTTTGCCTCAGCAATCATCGTGGAACAAGACTATGATGCTTATCTGAGCATTTCTCTTGAAGCGCGTGGCCAGGGAAAGGTCAACATCGGCAATCTCCACCAACGCTGGAGCCGGAAACAGTTTGGAAAGTTTGTTCTCGGAGGCAATATCCTGCATGACAAAAAACGTGAGGAAATCAACTATTTCTTTCACCCGGGGGATTTCAAGCCTCCTCTAGCAGTCTATTTCTCAGGTTACCGTCCGGCGGAAGGTTTTGAGGGTTACTGGATGATGAAGAATCTCAGATGCCCCTTTCTCCTCTTTTCGGACCCTCGATTAGAAGGAGGAGCCTTTTACCTAGGAACTGAGGAATTAGAAGATAAAATTCAAGCAACCATCCAACACTATCTAGACTACCTAGGCTTGGATAGAAGTGACTTGATCCTATCTGGCCTGTCAATGGGAACCTTCCCCGCCCTCTATTATGGCTCTCACTTTGAGCCCAAGGGAATCGTAGTCGGAAAACCCTTGACAAATCTAGGAACCATCGCACAGCGGGGACGGCTAGAGGCGCCAGGAGTCTTTCCAACTAGCTTTGATGTTTTGCACCTTCAGACAGGAGGAGTGAGCCAGAAGGACATGAAGGACTTGGATCAACGTTTTTGGACCCGATTTAAACAAGCTGATTTTTCCCAGACGACCTTTGGTCTTTCTTACATGAAGGACGAGGATATGGATAGTGGAGCCTATGACCAACTAGTGGAGACACTCTGTCAGACAGGAGCCAAGATCTTGTCGAAAGGGACAGCAGGTCGACACAATGATGACACAGGAACAAACGTTGCTTGGTTTATTCATTTTTATAAGATGATACTAGAAGAATACGGAAGAGGTGAGACATGATTATCATCAAGAGAGAGGATATTAGGTGGGGCGAGATGGGAGCCACTTATCTTTACGGTAGCCAGATCACCTATCATGCAGATGGTCATGTTACCCTGAAAAATCCTTTGCTGGCTTCAGGTGAAACCCTTAAAACCTGGTTTTCCAGTGTCAACTACCAGGCTACTAGAAACCAGCCCAGCCTCCCTCTTCTTAAGAAAAATCACACCTACCGTCTCTCTATGAAGATGCAGGTTCAACCGACCAATGGCCTCTATCTCAAACTGACCTTTTTAAACCGTTATGAGGAAATCATCGAGGAGAAGATTGAAAGACAATTTTCTTTTATCTTCACCTATCCTGAAGCGGCCTACACCTACCGCCTTTCCTTGATTAGTGCAGGTTTTGAGGCTCTTGACTTTGTTTCGTTTTCTATTGAGGAGGATGCTGGTGTTTAATCATTTGTATCAGGAAAGACAACTGAGAAAGGTCAAGAAGCTTGTAAGCCAAATCAACGCCCTCAAAGAAGAGATGGCAGCTCTCAGTGATGAGGAAATGGCTGCAAAGACAGAGGAGTTTCGCCAGCGCCTTGCCCAGGGAGAAACCTTAGATGAGCTATTGGTAGAAGCCTATGCCCTTGTTCGTGAGGCCGATAAACGGGTCTTGGGTCTCTTTCCCTATGATGTGCAAGTCATGGGAGCCATCGTGATCCACCAAGGAAATGTGGCTGAGATGAATACGGGTGAGGGCAAGACCTTGACTGCAACCATGCCCCTCTACCTCAATGCCCTAACGGGAAAAGGCAGCATGCTGGTCACGACCAATGACTATCTGGCTAGACGGGATGCAAGCGAAATGGGCCCAGTCTACCAATTTTTAGGTCTAACTGTCGGTCTGCCCTTTTCAGAGGATCCAAAAGAGGACTTGACTGCCGAAGAGAAAAGAACGATCTACACCTCGGACATTGTCTACACGACCAATAGTGTACTAGGATTTGACTATCTCAATGACAATCTTGCCTCCACTAGTGAAGGAAAGTTCCTGCCTCCCTTTAACTATGTCATCATTGATGAAATCGATGACATTCTACTCGATAGTGCCCAAACTCCCTTGATTATCGCAGGCTCTCCCCGTGTCCAGTCTAACTATTATGGGATGATTGATACCCTAGTGACGACCTTGGTTGAAGGAGAAGACTACATCTACAAGGAAGAAAAAGAGCAGGTTTGGTTGACCCGAAAGGGGGCCCATACGGTTGAAGCTTTCTTAGGAATTGATCATCTCTACAAGGAAGAGTACGCCAGTTATGTTCGACATCTGGTCTATGCTCTCAGGGCCCATACGCTCTTTACCAAGGACAAGGACTATCTGGTTCGAGGTCAAGAAATGGTCTTGTTAGACAAGGGAACAGGGCGTTTGATGGAAATGACCAAGCTTCAAGGCGGTCTCCATCAAGCCATCGAAGCCAAGGAACATGTGAAGCTTTCTCCTGAAACTAGAGCCATGGCTTCAATCACCTACCAGAGTCTCTTTAAGATGTTTCGAAAAATCTCAGGTATGACAGGAACGGGAAAGGTGGCAGAGAAAGAATTTTTCGAAACCTATAATATGTCTGTCATTCGCATTCCGACCAATCGCCCACTTAGGAGAATGGACCATCCGGACAATCTCTATGTGACCCTCCCTGAGAAAGTGTATGCCTCTCTGGAAGCAATCAAGACCTATCACGCCAAAGGCAATCCGCTACTGATCTTTGTCGGATCTGTTGAAATGTCCCAGCTTTACTCGTCCTTGCTCTTGCGAGAGGGGATTTCCCACAATGTCCTCAATGCCAATCATGCGGCGCGTGAAGCCCAGATCGTCGCAGAGTCTGGACAGATGGGGGCAGTGACCGTTGCGACTTCTATGGCCGGTCGCGGGACAGATATCAAACTCGGTCCAGGTGTTGCAGAATTGGGCGGTTTGATTGTGATCGGTACCGAGCGGATGGAGAGCCGACGAATTGACCTGCAAATCAGAGGTCGTTCTGGCCGCCAGGGCGATCCAGGCATGTCTCAATTTTTCGTATCGCTTGAAGATGATGTAATCAAAAAGTTCGGGCCGTCTTGGGTTCACGACCTGTATCAAGACTACCAAGTGGAAGATAGTACCAACCCTATTCTACTCAAGGCTCGCAAGTACCGCAATCTCGTCAGAAAAGCTCAAGAGGCTAGTGATAGTGCCAGTCGCTCAGCGCGCAGACAAACCTTAGAGTATGCGGAAAGCGTCAATATCCAGCGTCAGATGGTCTACCAAGAAAGAGATCGTTTGCTGGATGGGAGCCGTGATTTAGAGCATATCCTTGAGGACATACTGGCAGACTATACCAAACAAATCTCAGAAAAAGCCTATAGCAGCCCCCAAGAACTCTTTCACTTCATCGTGACCAATATTAGCTTTGGGATGAGAGAATTACCAGCTGATTTGGATTTAGCTGATGCAGATCAGATTCGGGAGTTACTAGAGGAAATAATAACCAAGGGAATCGCAGCTAAAAAGGAAGTCCTCCAACCTCACCAGCTCTATGATTCTTTTCTGAGAATATCCATGCTCAAGGCGATTGATGACAACTGGGTTGAGCAAGTCGACTACCTGCAACAGCTCAGTCTAGCAATCGGGAGCCAGTCTGCTTCTCAAAAGAACCCTATCGTGGAGTACTATCAGGAGGCCTATGCAGGCTTTGAAATCATGAAGCAACAAATCCGTACAGATATGGTACGCAATCTTCTCATGGGGATTGTGGAAGTAACGCCCAAAGGTGAGATTCTCACCCATTTTCCATAAAAAGAGGATTATATGACAATTTACAATATAAATCTAGGAATCGGTTGGGCGAGCAGTGGTGTCGAGTATGCCCAGGCCTACCGAGCAGGGATTTTTAGAAGTTTAGACCTAGCATCTAAGTTTATCTTTACCGACTTGATTTTAGCAGACAATATCCAGCACTTAACGGCCAATATCGGCTTTGCGGATGGTCAGGTAATCTGGCTTTACAATCATTTTACAGATATCAAGTTAGCACCGACCAGTGTTACAGTTGACGAGGTCTTGGCCTCTTTTGGTGGCCTTGAGAGTCATAGGGAGCAGGATGGCAAAGTCTTGCGCGTCTACTTTTCTGACGAGGACAAGTTTGTGACCTGCTACTTAGTAGACTCGGCTAAGAATCTGGTGCAGCATGCAGAGTATGTATTTGGGGGGAACATGATTCGCAAGGATTATTTCTCCTACACACGCTACTGTACAGAATATTTCGCGCCCAAAGACCAGGTGGCTAGGCTCTATCAACGAACCTTTTTCAATGAAGATGGCAGCACTGCTTACGATATCTTGATGACTGAAGGACAGGAAGAGGTCTATCGATTTAAGGACCGGATTCTGTACGGAAAACCAGCCTTTATGCGCTATTTTATGCAAAGTTTGAACTTGAGCAAGTCTGATTTGGTCATCTTGGACAGGGAAACAGGGATTGGTCAGGCTGTTTTTGAAGAAGCACAAAAGGCCCATCTAGCAGTTGTCGTTCATGCAGAGCACTATAGTGAAAATGCTAGTAACGAAGACTATCTCCTCTGGAACAACTACTATGAGTATCAATTTACAAATGCGGACAAGGTCGATTGCTTTATCGTGTCTACGGATCGGCAGAAGGAAGTTCTCGAAGGTCAATTTGCCCAGTACAGTCAGCATTGTCCACGAATCGTCACGATTCCAGTTGGGAGCATTGATCAGCTGACGGAGCCTGCTAGGGAACGCAAGCCCTTTTCTCTCATTACTGCTTCGCGTCTGGCCAAGGAAAAACACATCGATTGGCTCGTCAAGGCGGTTATCCAAGCGCATCAAGTCCTCCCTGAGCTTACCTTTGACATTTATGGCAGTGGGGGTGAGGAATCCCTTTTAAGGGAAATCATCACGGCTCACCAAGCGGAGAACTATATCCAGCTCAAGGGGCATGCAGATCTAGCTCAGATTTATCCCCAGTATGAGGTCTATCTGACAGCCTCAACCAGTGAAGGCTTTGGTCTGACCTTGATGGAGGCAGTTGGTTCAGGCTTGCCCCTGATTGGTTTTGATGTACCCTATGGCAACCAGACCTTTATCCAGGACGGTCAAAATGGTTACTTGATCCCAAGTTCGGATGACCATGTAGAAACGGCGATTAAAAGGGCCTTTGCGGAAAAGATCTGCCAGCTCTATCAGGAAAATCATTTGCCAGCTATGCGAACAGCATCTTATGACCTAGCGAGAGAATTTTTAACAGACAAAGTAAGGGACAAGTGGAAGAAAACGATAGAGGAGGTCCTGCATGATTCAACTATTTGATCGATATGGCCAGGAAAGTCGAGATTTACATGAAAGTCTAGAAGCTGCTGGCCTGTCCCATGTCACGGTTGTGATCGAGCCAGATGGCTTTCTCCCAGATGGGATTCTTTCTCCCTTTACCTACTATCTAGGTTACGAGTCGGGAAAAGCTCTTTATTTCAACCAAGTAGCTGTACCTGAATTTTGGGAGATTGCGGGTAATAACCAGTTTGCGCATATCCTAGAGGATTCTCGGGAGAGGGGCGTGATTCACTATGTGGAGGCTCCTCAGGCCCGTCTGGTCAAGCAAGTCGACTGGAAGGACCTATCTGGTCGCATCTACCAAGCAGACCACTATAACCGATACGGAGCCTGCTTTGCCAAGACCACCTATAGTGCAGATGGACAGGCTATCCTGACCAAGTACCAGGATGCAAAGGGACAGGAAATTGTACTAGAAAACCATGTGACAGGCGATATCCTCCTAACCTTGCCCGGACAAGCCCTGCGCCATTTTAAAAATCGAGTAGAATTCACGATTTTCTTTTTGCAAGACTTAGGAATCGACACTCGCCACCTTCTCTTTAACACTCTCGCAACCTCTTTCTTGGTCTCATACCATTATCCAGACAAGAGTGGACGGGACACTTTAGTCTGGCAAGAACCGCTAGATGATTGTCTTCCTGGGAATATGCAGCTGCTCTTGGAGCAAGAGGAGCTGAGAGCCAAGCAGATCCTCATACCAGATAAGGCTACCTATGAAAAGGCCTTGGCCTTGACCAACCCAGCCTATCATGACAAGTTTTTCCATCTAGGTTATCATTATCAATTTAAGAGAGAAAATTTCGTTCGACCAGATGCCTTGATCGTTACCAACTCAGATCAGATCCAGCATATCGAAACTCTGATTGAGTCCTTGCCAATGGTGACCTTCCGAATCGCGGCAGTGACTGAAATGTCGTCCAAGTTGCTGACCTTGCTTTCCTATCCCAATGTCGTTCTCTATCAAAACGCTAGTCCGCAAAAGATTCGAGAACTCTACCAGCTGTCGGATCTCTATCTAGACATCAATTACGGAAACGAGCTTTTGGATGCTGTCCGTCAAGCCTTCGAGCACAACATGCTCATCCTAGCCTTTGACCAAACAGCTCATAACAGGCCTTACACAGCTCCAGAACACCTCTTTGATGTGCAGGCTGTTGGAGACATGATTGCGAAGATTCAAGAAGCTCTCAGCAGTCTTGACAAGATGGGCCGAGCCCTTGGACATCAAGGTCGTCATGCCAACTATGTGGACTTGGCTACTTACCAAGAGAGGATGGAAAGGATAATAGGGGAAGGACATGACTAAAAAAGATTTATTTTACAAGGATGTCGAAGGACGAATGGAAGAGTTAAAGCAAGGAGCGCTTAAGAAAGAAAAGCCTAGCCGAGGAGAAAAGATCAGTAAAACCTTCTCCATTTTACTCGGCTTGCTCATCCTTCTTACCCTGATCTTTACATTATTAGGAATCTTGAGGTGAAAATGATGGAAGTTTTGATGATTATAGGAATAATCCTAGCCGTCGCCTTGATTGTCCTGGTTCTCATCCAACCTCGTCAAAGCCAACTCTTTTCCATGGATGCGACCAGCAATATCGGAAAACCAGGCTACTGGCAGAACAAGCGCTTGGTAAAAATGGTAACCCTCTTGATTAGCCTAGCCTTGTTTGTCTTGCTCCTCGTTTTTATGATGGTGACCTATCAGTAAGAACGAGGCACCATTCACAGATAGAGGATACTAGAGACGGGAAAATACATCTAAACCGGAGGGAAATATGGAACACCAGATTAATGAAAAAATTATCGAAATCGTGCATCAAGCCAATGATATGATTCCAGTTGAGTGGGATGATTTGTATATTGTAATCGAGATGGATAAGACCTATAGTGGGGAGGCCTATTTCTATTTTAAATACAAAAATCAATATCATTACCATCTGGAAATGCCAGAAGATTTTAGTCTATCGATGATGGAAGTTCTAAACGAGAATACAGTTTTATTTGAGAAATCTGAAGAACTAAAAAAAGTATTTATTGAGAATGATTTAGCGGATTGGTATATTTGTATCATCCATTTAGATGAAAACAACAAGCTTTCAGTCGACTATGACTATGCTCCATGGTTGAAAAGTAATTTTGGACCAACTGCTCGTATGAACTTTTTCAGATATCAATTTCTAGGATTTGAACCAAGAAACGAAAAAGAACTAGAACAGTTCAAGGCTATGGAAGATTTCCAGCAGGAACATAATCGCAAATAGTTTGCTTGGGTAAGAGGAATAAGACCAGATTAGTGAGGAAATTCAATGGTTAAATTTTCAAAAATAGATAAACAACTAAAAAAAGAATTGAAAAAAGTTCAGCGCAATGCAGCAAAAAAAGTACAATTAAAGTCTCGAGATTGGGCCTATTTCAACAAAGTAGGAGACTATCTGGTCTCGTATATGATTGATATTGATTTTCCAGATAATGAGTTTCGTTTGACAATTGACCCTTATATCAAACCATATATTTTGGATGATATCTTTTGGGAAGTTTTTGATATGGCGAGCAATTCGCAGGAGCCAATGAGTCTTCGGGCAGTTGGAGCCTTTACAGTCGATAGTTTATCATTACCATATAGGATGGTTAAAGAAGACTGGACGATGGAGGGCCTTGACTTAGAAAAAGTCGAATCCAAGGTTTTTGAGGTGCTCTCAGAAGTGCATGAAGAAGTTGTAAAACTGATCAGTGGGTTCGACAGTTTTGAAGATTTTTATGCCTATACAGTTGAGAATGGACCTAGTCTTGTGGGTTATGATTTAATAGGAATGCTATTAATGATCCACAGGGAGCAGTATGCAGAGGCACTCCAAATGGCAGAAGATTTGATCGCAAAGCGTAAATTCGGAGGTTTTAATAATAAGAGTAAATGGATTAATGAATATATCGTTGATTACTGTAAAGAAAAACTCAAGGAAGATTAGGATGTCTAGGTTCCGTGCTTGTCCTGAAATGTATAAACCAAACCGGAGGAACATATGGAGAAACAGATTAATGAGAAGATGACCGAGATTGTATATAAAGTAAATGATATGATTCCAGTTGAGTGGGATGACCTTTATATTAATTTTGAAGTCGATAAGACGCTTAGTGGTGGCGTGGTATTTTTCTTTAAATATAAGGGGGAATATCATTATTACATGGATATCCCATCTTTATTTAACATTTCTGAAGACGAATTTGATAAGGAATTTTTTGAATTGTTTGATTTAGGTGGTGAGATGAAGAAGATATTCATCGAGCACGGTCTCGCTGAGTGGTCCGCCTTTACAATCAAAGTGAATGAACAGAATAAAACCTCTTTAGACTTTGACTATGCACCATGGTTGGAAAGTAGCTTTGGACCAACGGATAGAATAGAATTCTTTGAATACAAATACCTCGGCAAGCAACCAGCTAACGAAAAAGAACTTGAACAGTTCAGGGCCATGGAATCCTTTCAGAAGGAACATAATGGGAACTAGTTTCTTGGATAAACGGCCACCCTTGAGGTGGTCTTTTATTGTTTATCAAACGCTAGTCCATAGGGTTTATGGTATACTAGGATTGTAGAGCCAGTAAATTTGGTGATAATTTGGTAAAGGTGCCATCAAGCTCTAACGCCTTCATCGAGAATTTCCAGAAGAGTGTAGTGAAACTGAAAGATAACATAGCTCATGCTGGAGCAAACTTTAAGAGGAGAATCAAATGAAATACGATAAAATCAAAATTGCACAGGAAATAGCCAGAGCTGTAGGGGGAGTTCCTCAAGCCTATACATTTAGAAATCACGATAACAAATTAGATTTATTTATTGGAGAGAATCGTCCGGACGATTATTTAACAACTGCAGCAACAATCGGCTTATCTGAATATACAATTTATCGTCGAATAAATGATAAGCCTTTAAGAGTTGAAATCATTGGAGCAGCTGATGCGGAGCTGGAGTATTTTCCGAATATTATAGCAGACTGTGGTTTTAATATTGTGAGGGGAGAGTACAGCATCTCTCCAGGTGTAGTTTATCCAAATATTATTAGAAATTACTATCCTAATGCGAAAGTAAATCATATATTTTTCACTCAGCCTTTCTTGTGGGATTTAGAACCTTTTGATTTTGATGAAGAGTATGTTACGTGGTTACAAGCGATCCCTATTACAGAAGCTGAGCTTCAATTTATAGAAAAGCATGGAGCCGAAGTGGGAGCTCAGAAGTTAGAGGAATTGTTTGAAGAACATCAGATAGATGTTTATGATTTTATGAGGCCTTCTGTAGTGTGATAAATTTTTTATCTTCGTTCAGGAACAGGAGTAGAGACCTTTCTTCTTTTAAACTCGTCAACATCAGTGGTGAAGTCCGACCTTGCTCTTGGTTGACGTGCGAATTTCGTAATTGATGGAATCTACTACATATCTGATGGGGAATAAGGTGCGAAATTCGAAAGCCTAGCTCTCCGATAAGAGCTGGTAGCTACGTTGAATGCTCTAAGGATTTGGATTTTTGCCTTACAATTTATTAGTCAAAAAATTTTTTGCTCTAACCACCTTCATGGTGGTCTTTTATTGTTTTCCAAACGCTAGTCCATAGGGTTTATGGTATACTAGTAGGACAGTTTATCTATGGGATAAGAGACTGATTTCATACAAGTCAAAAGGGAAAGGTCAGAAATGTGCGCCTTTTCCTGAAAGAAACTAGAAAGAGAAAGAGATGTTTTTAGGAAGACGTCGGATATTTTTTAACCAATACTATGACAAGGCGATTTATTATGATCGCAAAACCCACGAACTTTTGGAAGCACCAAAGAGCAAGCTCTTGGATACAGAAAAGTCTAGCCGGATGAATCGCCATATCCCCCTGTTGGTAGTTCTCTTCTTATCAAGTGGTAGTGGGTTGATTTCCTTCTTCCGCTTGTTTATACAAGGAACCTATACCATGTCTACCTTCTGGAGTGTTCTTCTCATTTGGCTAGGGCAGTTTGCTTTCATCACCATCCTTGTTGAACGCGCCTTGTATCGAAATGTCAACAGGGCTCAGGTGACTACTCAAACTATTTGTCTGGCGCTTATGGAAAAGTCAGAGGAAACAAAGGAAGCTGAGGCAGAGATGAGTGAAAAAGATAGTCGCAACGCTACTCGCTGGATAAGAGCATTGCTTTCTCTGGTTCCCTTGGTTGGATTTTTCTATGCCTATAATTTTATTTGGAATTACCAAGAGAGGTTGGGCACTCCCATCGGAGGAGAGATTGTCAAGATTACCCTAACAGGACTTTTATTAGGATTGACATTTGTTCTTTATAACCAAAACAATTTACCCAGAATATTTGATATCTTGGATCGTTTTTATGCCAGAAAACTGAGCCTCATCTGCCGAGCGGATGACAATCCAGATGTCTATCTAGAAGTGAGTATGGGGACAGATGAAGAATTTGTCATCAAGGAAGTACAGAAGGACTAGGATCCGTTTTTGAAAGAATGAGATAGAAAGAGGTAGAGCATGTTTTTTCTGAGACGTCGTCGGGTTTTTATCGGGGAATGCGATGGTCAGGCGGTTTACTATGACCAAAAGACTGGGGAGGCCTTGGCTGCTCCAAAGAGTGTTTTACTCAATACGGAAGGTGCTTATAAGACTAATGCTTACATTCCTGAAATGGTTATATTTCTGATGGCAGGTGGACCTGGTCTCTATGGCCTCCTTTCAGCCTTGGATATTGGTGTCTATAATTGGACCAGTTTGAGCTATGTGTTACTATTGTGGCTGGCTGAGTTTCTATTGTTTACCGCTATTCTTGAGCGAGGACTTTATAAAAATGTGCGCAAGGCTCAGCCAACAACGGAGAAGGTCTTTTACTATGCAGTGTCACATAATTTGATGGTAAGGGACGAACACTTTGATCCAGCTGAGGCATCTGCTACGATCTATCGAATCACTCGTTACATCATACTTGCCTTTGTTATCTATCTTTTGTATGTTTTTTACGACTGTACTCAAAAATTTGGGCAACCGATCGAACGCGGCTATGATTTTTGGGGAGCAGGTATAATGTTTTTCGTGCTCTTTTTGTTGTACAACCAAAACAATCCCGTTCGTTTTGTAAAGATTATGAAGCTCTACAGCCAAGGGAAAATCTTGTTCAAGAAAGAACCGGAGAACGAAACGTGTAACTAGGTGTTAGGGAACAGTCAAATCCCAGAAAGTGAGTGCTGTATCTTTAACGAAGCAAGGAGTGGCTGTTGCGATAGTTGCTATGTGATGACCTCCTCAAATGGAAGATTCTCAAGGATATACGGCATTCTGCCAGATGAAATTTGGAGATAAAAAATGAAAGACATCCGTATTTTCGGTGCCGACTTTGAAAGAAGTAAGCGCATTGTGACCCAGGGGGATTTTGCTCTGACCGCAGGTATGCCCAACCCCATTCATATGGGTATCATCAACCGCCTCTTTACAGTGATTATTCTTGGATTTTGCTTTTCAGGGATTCTGATCTATGGCGTATTAATCGGGATACCAGAGTTTATAGGTGTAGATAGTGATGTTAAGGTCATTTCCCTGGAAGCAGGATTGCTGATTCATAACATGAGTAGCTTTCTTAAGCCCTTTAATCTGACGGTATATGCGATATCCTATCTAGGAATGGTGCTTGTTTTTTGGCCCAAAAAACGTTTGACTAGCCAGCTTTGGACCTACTTTCCTTTCTATTTCACCATGTCCATTTGCGCTTTCATATCAGGACTGTACTTTGCCAGTGCAGTGGCCTATGATGCCTATACATGCCTGGGTTTCTGGCTTGAGCTTGGGATAGGCATAGCCCTCTTTCTCTGGATTATCCTCAATAGCATCCAGAATCTCAATCGCAGACTAAATGATCAAGAGGAAAAGTCAATCCTTAAGCAGCTAGTCAGAATTCTCGCTGGAATCGCGGCAGTTCTCTTTCCAGTGTCGCTGGTCTATCATCTGCTATATCAAGTCCCTCTTCAGTGGTATTTCTACATTTTAGGCTTGTTTTTGCCAGTTTGGTTTGTCATTGGAGCTCATTTTATCGCCTTTATGATCAATGTCCATATCTTTCAAGCCTACTATATCCACAAATACCCAGAAGAGTATAAGGTTTATTTAAAGATATCAGACCGAGAATGGTATAGCAAACGATACTATAAAAAGCTAGTTGAAAGTGGACAGTTGCAGGAAGAGAGAATGTGAGGTAATTGGTTTTCCTATATAAAATAGAGGTTATTTATGAAAATATATGATAACGTTATTAAAAGTTTGATTTCGCTCCCCTTTTTAAAGGAAAACAGAGAAACGACTGTTCCCGTCAAACAGATAAAGAAACTGCAGGAAGCAGAAAAGAGTATCAATAGTTTGAAGTGGGAGAATTTTGTGTTAGAGAAAGATGGTGATTTTAGTGTCTATCTTTTTAAAAACCAGAGTGACATTTATAAACACTGGAATTCACTTGCAAATAGTGCAAAAGAGGAAATAATTCCTGAAATTGAAGCACGATTAGATAACCTGTTCGGGGAAGGTAAACTGCTAGCATCCATGAAAGATCAGATTCTATTTGATATCATCGGCTTGGCTATCTACTTGACCATCAAAAAAGAGGTTCCCCAAGCTGAGTCAACATTTTATGATGATTTGTATGCTTTATACCAAGCAGGCTACATTCCTTGCGGATATGCGGGTGGACAATATAAAGTCTTCTAGCTTGTTGGATTGTTATGAAAGTCAATCTAACTGTTGAAACAGTCTGTGAATTTTTAGGTATGGCTAGTCTTGATAGAGATTTAGGTTCTACAGAAGATATCCCTGTTTTGATGATTCTAAGGGGAATGGTCAAACAATTTTCCTCCAAATACAAAACACAAGAACCTCAGAGGAAGTCCTCTGAGGTTCTTTGCGTTCTAGTTTCCATATTTCTGGTAAAAATCGACCTTAACCTGGATAAAGGTTTCGGCTTCGCGTAGTAGCTGCAGGAGGGTGGCACGAGTTTCAAACTCCTCACGTGTTTTCGGGAGACTCCGATTGCGGAAGACTTGCAGATAGCGTTCGATGTCATCAAGTAGGTCATGAGCAGGATTGGTCTGACTTAGCTGGGCAGCAATCTTAGAAAAGAGCTGGGCCAAAATCAAACTCTCACTTGCGGCCAGGTGACAGGTATTGATCTGCTGGGCCATATTTCGCAGGATGCGACTTTGTCGCTGTCTCATCTCAAAGTAGTGGATGTGGTAGTCCGTCTGGTGAAAGAGATGGTCCGAGTGATCCAAATAAACCAGTTTGAGAGCTTCATCGAGGAGCTTGTCTAATTGGTCAACGAGTTGGGCTTGATTGCGTCCGTCTCCTCTTGACAGATAGTATTTAAAGCGAAGCAGGATGTCTTTTAACTTTTCTTCGACCTGAAGGTGGTAGCTTTGGATGGCTTTCTCACGAGAGGGCATATAAAGGTTGACCAATAGTGCAAAGCTTGTCCCGATGAGAAAGAGGAGCACTTCATTAAGCAAGAGCTCTGGGGAAGTAGACTCCTGTACCAAGAGATGACTGACCAAGACACTGCTAGGGGTGATGCCGATTTCCCAGCCCATTTTGTAAGCAAGAGGCACATAGAGAGCTAGGTATAGGCCTAGACTCCAGATGTGAAAGCCCGTCAGCTGAAAGGCTAGAACACCGATAGCGAGTGCTAGGAGCATGGAAAAGAGGCGGTTACGTGCTAATTTCAGCGTGCTTCTGCGTGTGTCGGAGAGGCTTAAGAGAGCGATAATTCCAGCTGAAACTGCTGATGATAAATCTAAAAAATAAGCGAGAAAACAAGCGAGACAGGTCGCTAAGACCAGTTTGGTCGTGCGTTGAGTGAGAGACATGAAAATTTCCTAAACTAATAGAATCAAGTGTTTAACGAGGAGTCAGAGACTAGGGGCGAAGTTTTCGGTTTGTAGCATACTCGGCAACCGCTGTAAAGAGGACATCTGTTGAAGAGTTCAGGGCTGTTTCGCAGGAGTCTTGAACAACCCCAATCACAAAACCGACTCCGACAACCTGCATAGCCAAGTCGTTGGAAATCCCAAAGAGGCTACAAGCGACAGGAATGAGGAGAAGGGATCCCCCAGCGATTCCAGAGGCCCCGCAGGCAGAAATGGCAGCCACGACACTGAGTACAAATGCTGTCCCAAAGTCTACCGAGATTCCGAGTGTATTGACGGCAGCCAGGGTTAGGACATTTATGGTAACAGCAGCGCCAGCCATGTTGATGGTTGAACCAAGCGGGATGGAGACAGAGTAGGTGTCAGGATTCAGTCCCAAATCTTGGCAGAGTTTCATATTGACAGGGATATTTGCAGCAGAGCTACGAGTGAAAAAGGCTGTAATACCACTGACACGTAGGCATTTCAAAACAAGGGGATAGGGATTTTTCCTCATAAAGAGAAAGGCGATGAGTGGGTTGACGATGAGAGCAACAAAGGCCATGGTAGCAATCAAAAGTCCTAGGAGGACACCGTAGTTAGCCAGACTGGCAATGCCCTTGTCAGAGATGGTCTTAAACACCAAGCCTAAAATCCCAAAGGGAGCTAGGTTGATAATCCATTCTACGATTTTAGAGGTGACATCTGCCATGGTTCTCAGTAATTCTTTACTGTGTTTACTTGCCTCTCTCATAGCCAAGCCAAAGATGACTGCCCAAGAGAGAATCCCGATATAGTTGGCTTCAACAATAGCATTCAAGGGATTGTCCACCAGTTTGAGCAAGAGGTTGCTGAGGACTTGACCGATACCGTCAGGAGCAGCAACTTCTGTATTTGCACTGGTCAGGGTGATTTGCACAGGCAGTAAGAAACTAGCTAGAACGGCTACCAACGCTGCAGCAAAGGTTCCGAGCAAGTATAAGAAAATAACAGTCTTCATATTGGTATTTTGCCCCTTTTGGTGTTGGGAAAGGGCATTGGCAACAAGGGCAAAAACTAAAATAGGAGCGATGGCTTTCAGTCCGCCTACAAAGAGGTCTCCAAGCAGACCAATTCCTGTAAGGTTTGGAAAGAGCATCCCTAATGTAGCTCCCAAAATCATTCCAATAAGGATTCGTTTGATGAGGCTTGCCTTGATCCAGGCTCTAATGATTCGTTTCATAGCAGTCTCCTTCAAATGTATTGTTTATAATTATAGTATAAATATGCTATAGAGGCAAGTGATATTTTGAAAATAGGAACAATAATTGAATAATTATGAAAGAAAAGAGAAGGACGATTTTATGGTATAATAGGAAAAAGGAGTTTTATATGCAAGATTTTTTTCAACGCTATTTTGATAAACTTGATTTAACAACCATATTAGAGAATCTCTTGACCAAGGTGATTTCTCTTTTGATTTTGTTTTTGCTATTTTATATAGCTAAAAAGATGCTTCACGCCACTGTACGAAAGATTGTCAAGCCCTCGCTTAAATTTTCAAATCGAGATGCAGGAAGGCAAAAGACCATCTCCCGTTTGCTGGAGAATGTCTTTAATTACATTCTTTATTTCTTTCTGCTTTACTGTATCCTGTCTATTTTAGGTCTGCCAGTTTCTAGCCTCCTTGCTGGTGCGGGGATTGCTGGGGTGGCCATTGGTATGGGGGCGCAAGGCTTTCTATCCGATGTCATTAATGGCTTCTTCATCCTTTTTGAACGCCAGCTTGATGTGGGTGATGAAGTGGTTCTGACAAATGGACCGATTACCGTTTCTGGAAAGGTCGTTAGCGTAGGAATCCGTACAACTCAACTGCGAGGTGACGATCAGGCCCTTCACTTTGTTCCCAATCGTAATATCACCGTCGTCAGCAATCTATCTCGTACTGAATAGACCGGCTATTTTAGCAGATTTGTGGTACAATAGAAGGAGTTTGGTAAAGGAGAGAGTATGCTATTTGTAGAGGAAAAATTAGGTCACGATTGTACATGGATAGACCTTGATGTGGACAAGATTAAAAACATGGAAGACCTTTCGGATGTCTATGGATTGGACAAGGAAACTATCGAGTATGCTCTGGATAGAAATGAGCGTGCCCACATGGACTATCACCGTGAAACGGGAACGGTAACCTTCATTTATAATGTTCTTGACTTAGAAAAAGATAAAGAATATTATGAAGCAATTCCGATGACCTTTATCGTTGAAAAACAACGGCTAATCACAATTAGCAATCATAAGAATAGTTATGTGATTAAACGTATGGCAACCTACCTTGAAAGCCATGAAGTTGTTTCAATCTACAAATTTCTTTTTGCCAGTTTAGAGATTATTAGCAATGCTTATTATCCAGTTATTGAAGAGATGGATAAAAGTAAGGATGAAATCAGTGCACTTCTTCGTCAAAAAACAACTAAAAAGAATCTTTTTGCCCTCTCTGACTTGGAAACTGGTATGGTTTACCTGACAGCAGCTGCCAAACAAAATCGTCTCCTCTTGGAACACATCCAAGGGCATGCTCTTTATCGCAATTTTAATGAGGTAGAAAGAGAGCAGTTTGACGATGCCATGATTGAAGCGCATCAGTTGGTTTCGATGACAGACTTGATTTCTCAAGTTTTGCAACAACTCTCAGCCTCTTACAACAACATCCTAAATAATAATCTAAATGATAATTTGACAACTTTGACCATTATCTCAGTCTTGCTAGCTATCCTTGCAGTTATTACAGGTTTCTTTGGAATGAATGTTCCCTTACCGTTTGCAGATGAACCAAATGCTTGGATTTATATTTTGCTAGCTAGTCTCATTTTATGGGTAGTCTTAGCCCAATGTTTAAAGAATATTGCTAGAAATTAAAAAGAAAAGGAGCCAGAATGGCGATTGAAAATTACATGCCAGACTTTGCTGTGGAAGCAGTTTATGATCTGACAGTCCCAAGCCTGCAAGCGCAGGGGATCAAGGCTGTTTTGGTCGATCTGGACAATACCCTCATTGCTTGGAACAACCCTGATGGGACGCCAGAGATGAAGCAATGGCTACATGACCTTCGGGACGCGGGCATTCGCATTATCGTGGTCTCAAATAACACCAAAAAACGAGTTCAACGTGCAGTTGAGAAATTTGGGATTGATTATGTTTATTGGGCCTTGAAGCCTTTCACATTTGGGATTGACCGTGCCATGAAGGAATTTCACTATGAGAAAAATGAAGTGGTCATGGTCGGCGACCAACTTATGACAGATATACGAGCAGCCCATCGTGCAGGCATTCGCTCAATTTTGGTCAAACCCTTGGTCCAACACGACTCCATCAAAACGCAAATCAACCGAGCTCGCGAGCGTCGTGTCATGAAGCAAATCACTGAAAAGTACGGACCGATTACATATAAAAAAGGAATTTAACTATGGAAGAAATTCTCTGTATTGGTTGTGGAGCAACCATTCAGACGACAGACAAGGCTGGTCTTGGATTTACTCCCCAGTCGGCACTCGAAAAAGGTTTGGAGACAGGCGAAGTCTATTGCCAACGCTGTTTCCGTCTCCGTCATTACAATGAAATCACAGATGTTCAGTTGACGGACGATGATTTCCTCAAACTCTTGCACGAGGTTGGAGATAGTGATGCCTTGGTGGTCAATGTCATTGATATCTTTGACTTTAATGGCTCTGTCATCCCAGGCTTGCCACGCTTTGTATCGGGTAATGATGTTCTCTTGGTCGGAAATAAAAAAGATATTCTGCCCAAGTCAGTTAAACCGGGCAAGATTAGCCAGTGGCTCATGGAGCGTGCTCATGAAGAAGGACTTCGTCCAGTGGATGTCGTCCTGACTTCGGCACAAAACAAACATGCAATTAAGGAAGTCATTGACAAGATTGAACACTACCGTAAGGGCCGTGATGTCTACGTAGTTGGGGTGACTAACGTTGGAAAGTCAACTCTCATCAACGCCATTATCCAAGAAATCACAGGTGACCAAAATGTCATCACGACTTCGCGTTTCCCAGGAACAACCTTGGACAAGATTGAGATTCCGCTTGACGATGGATCTTATATCTACGATACGCCGGGAATTATCCACCGCCACCAGATGGCCCACTACTTGACGGCCAAAAACCTCAAGTATGTCAGCCCTAAAAAGGAAATCAAGCCCAAAACCTATCAGCTTAACCCTGAACAAACCTTGTTTCTAGGTGGTCTCGGACGCTTTGACTTTATTGCAGGAGAAAAACAAGGATTCACTGCTTTCTTTGACAATGAACTCAAACTCCACCGTACCAAACTTGAAGGGGCTAGTGCTTTCTACGACAAGCACCTCGGAACCCTTTTGACGCCACCAAATAGTAAGGAAAAAGAAGACTTTCCAAAACTGGTTGAGCATGTATTTGCCATCAAGGACAAGACTGACCTGGTCATCTCAGGCCTAGGATGGATCCGCGTAACAGGCACCGCCAAAGTCGCCGTCTGGGCACCAGAAGGCGTCGCAGTCGTCACACGAAAAGCAATTATTTAAACACAGAAAGGAAAGGGTTGTCTTTATTAAGGCGAGCATTGCGAGCCCATAGAAGATACTTTTCGCCGTGGTGTTAGTTGGTACAAGTGATTGTACCAACTGCGGAAAATTTGAGACCTTAGGCTCAAATTTTAGTCATGAAAGTCCGAAGGACTTTGCTGACGTCCGTCACCACTTTAGAAAAGTATTAAAAGAAACTCTTTTAAAGAAATTATGTCATTAACATCGAAACAACGTGCCTTCCTCAACAGTCAGGCACACACCCTCAAACCCATCATCCAAATCGGAAAAAATGGTCTCAACGACCAAATCAAAACCAGCGTACGTCAAGCTCTTGACGCCCGTGAATTGATTAAAGTTACGCTCTTACAAAACACAGATGAAAACATCCACGAAGTAGCTGAAATCTTGGAAGAAGAAATTGGTGTGGATACTGTCCAAAAAATCGGACGCATCTTGATTTTGTTTAAACAATCCAGCAAGAAAGAAAATCGCAAGATTTCTAAAAAAGTCAAAGAAATCTAAGACTGAAACTCCAAGAAACTGTTTCTACAGAAAATTTAAAGGAAGACGAGCCTATGGCAATCGAATTATTGACTCCCTTTACCAAGGTAGAGTTGGAGCCAGAAATCAAGGAGAAAAAACGCAAACAAGTCGGGATCTTAGGGGGAAATTTTAACCCTGTTCACAATGCCCATCTTGTTGTAGCAGACCAAGTACGACAACAGTTGGGACTGGACCAGGTCCTGCTTATGCCTGAATACCAACCACCTCATGTAGATAAAAAGGAAACCATCCCCGAGTACCATCGGCTCAAGATGCTTGAGTTGGCGATTGAGGGGATTGAAGGCCTCGCCATTGAAACCATTGAGTTAGAGCGCAAGGGCATTTCCTACACCTACGACACTATGAAGATTTTGACAGAGCAACATCCAGATACGGATTATTACTTCATTATCGGGGCTGATATGGTGGACTATCTGCCTAAATGGTACCGAATTGATGAGCTGGTCGACATGGTTCAGTTTGTTGGAGTTCAGCGCCCGCGCTACAAGGCAGGGACTTCCTATCCAGTTATCTGGGTGGATGTGCCTCTCATGGACATCTCGTCCAGCATGGTGCGAGACTTCATTGCCCAAGGTCGGAAACCTAACTTCCTCCTACCTCAGCCAGTGCTAGACTACATAGAGAAGGAGGGGCTTTACTGATGGCATACCAAGACTATATCAACTGTTCCCGAGAGGCTTTGTTGGAAAAAATGGCAGAGCTTCTACCTGAAAAACGGTTAACCCATTGTTTGGGGGTGGAGCGTGCGGCCATAGAACTAGCTGAGAGATTTGGATTCGATAGTGAGAAAGCTGGTCTAGCAGGACTTCTCCACGACTATGCTAAAAAGCTGTCAGATCAGGAATTCCTAGACTTGATTGACCGTTATCAGCTAGACCCCGACCTCAAAAACTGGGGAAACAATGTCTGGCATGGCATGGTTGGCATCTACAAGATTCAGGAAGATTTAGATTTGAATGATTCTGAAATCCTGCGAGCCATTGAAATTCATACAGTTGGTGCTGGTCAGATGACCGATCTAGATAAAGTCATCTACGTCGCAGACTATATCGAACATAACCGTGCCTTTCCAGGTGTGGACGAGGCACGTGAGATTGCAAGTTTGTCACTCAATAAGGCAGTGGCCTACGAAACAGCTCGTACCGTGGAGCATTTAGCTCATCAGGGATTCCCCATCTATCCCCAAACCATTGAAACCTATAACGCCTTTGTGCACTATTTGAAAGAGGACTAAATGAACGAAAAAGAATTACTAGAACTAGTCGTGAAAGCGGCTGATGAGAAACGTGCGGAGGATATCCTTGCACTTGATGTACAAGATTTGACCAGTGTGACAGACTACTTTGTTATCACTAGCTCGATGAATAGTCGTCAGTTGGACGCAATCGCTGATAACATTCGTGAAAAAGTAGCTCAAGCTGGCTTTAAAGGTAGCCATGTCGAAGGTGATGCAGCTGGAGGCTGGGTCTTGCTAGACCTCGGCGGTGTCGTTGTGCATATCTTCTCAGAAGAAATGCGTGCCCATTATAACCTAGAAAAACTATGGCATGAGGCGGAGTCTGTAGATATTTCTGAAGCCTTGGCCTAGTAGATGAACTCAGTTACAGTCAACTGGGTTTCTTTGCTTATTTTAAAAGAAATTGATGGAAAGGTGAGAGCGTCGTGTTTTGCTCATCTCGAAACTGAACACGAGCTAAAAGCTGCGAGAAAAAGAGTAACTTCCTTTGTATCTGATGATACAGCAGAAAGTTTCCTATTTTCTCCTTGCTTTTAACGCTCTTTGTATCTTAATTATGGCAACTTACGAAACCTTTGCGGCTGTTTACGATGCTGTGATGGACGATAGTTTATACGATAAATGGACGGATTTTTCGCTGCGTCATTTGCCTAAGACCAAGGAGAGAAAGAAGCTTTTGGAATTGGCTTGTGGGACAGGTATCCAGTCTGTTCGCTTTTCTCAAGCTGGCTTTGATGTGACAGGCCTTGACTTGAGCGCAGATATGTTGAAGATTGCGGAGAAGAGAGCGACTTCAGCAAAACAAAAAATTGCTTTCCTGCAAGGCAATATGCTGGACTTGTCTGAGGTAGGTACTTACGACTTTGTCACTTGTTACTCGGACTCAATCTGTTACATGCAGGATGAGGTGGAAGTTGGGGATGTTTTCAAAGAAGTCTATAATGCCCTTAACGAAGATGGGGTATTTATCTTTGATGTCCATTCGACCTACCAGACAGATGAAGTTTTTCCAGGCTATTCTTACCATGAAAATGCGGAAGATTTTGCCATGCTCTGGGATACCTACGAGGACGCAGCACCCCACTCTATCGTGCATGAGTTGACTTTCTTTATCAAGGAGGTTGATGGTTCCTTTAGTCGCCACGATGAAGTGCATGAGGAGCGGACTTATGAGGTTTTGACCTATGATATTTTGCTGGAACAGGCTGGATTCAAGTCCTTCAAACTCTTTGCGGACTTTGAGGACAAGGAGCCAACAGAAACCAGTGCCCGTTGGTTTTTTGTCGCGCAGAAGTAGGAGATTACCATGACCATTACAGGTATTATCGCGGAGTTCAATCCTTTTCATAATGGGCATAAATACCTGTTGGAACAGGCTAAAGGGTTGAAAATTGTGGCCATGTCTGGAAATTTCATGCAGAGAGGCGAGCCGGCTATCGTTGACAAGTGGACACGGGCTCAAATGGCACTGGAGAATGGAGCAGATCTGGTAGTGGAATTGCCCTTTTTAGTCAGTGTTCAGGCAGCAGATTTCTTTGGCCAAGGAGCTGTAGATATCTTGGGTCGGTTGGGGATTGATACCTTAGCCTTTGGGACAGAGGAAATTCTGGATTACCAGAAAATTGCAGACTTATACACAGAGCAAGGTACTGAGATGGAGAAATTTGTGGAAAATCTGCCTGATTCTCTCTCTTATCCCCAGAAAAGCCAAGCCATGTGGAAGGAATTTGCAGGTCTCGATTTTTCAGGCAATACGCCTAATCATGTCCTTGCTCTGGCCTATGCCAAGGCGGTTGCAGGACGCAACATCAAACTGCATCCGATTCAGCGTCAGGGAGCGGGTTATCATTCTGTGGACAAGGATGTGGACTTTGCCTCGGCGACAGCCCTCCGTCAGCATCAATCAGACCAAGATTTCTTAGAACGCTTTATGCCTTCTGTTGCTCTCTTTGAGCAGTCCAGTAAGGTGAGTTGGGATGACTATTTTCCCTTGCTCCGCTATCAAATCTTGTCAAATTCAGACCTAACGACCATCTATCAGGTCAATCAAGAAATGGCTGTGCGCATCAAGGAAGCTATCAAGAAGGCTCAGTCTGTTGACGAATTGGTCGAGGCGGTTGCCACCAAGCGATACACCAAAGCGCGTGTCAGACGCCTTTTGACCTATATCCTGGTGCAGGCCAGAGAAAGCGACTTGCCAGAAGCCATCCATGTCCTAGGATTTACAGAAAAAGGCAGACAACATCTCAAGTCTCTGAAAGAGCAGGTCCATCTAGTCAGCCGAATTGGCAAAGAACCTTGGGATGATATGACTCAAAAGGCAGACCAGATTTACCGACTGGGACAACCAAGTATAGCAGAGCAGAATTTTGGCAGAGTGCCGATTAGAATAGAAACAAACTAAGTCTACTGAAAGGTAGGCTTTTTTAGAAGATTTTCGAATAAATAGATAGAAAAGAAAAATCTTGTACAAGTTCCTGACAATTTCTTTCTTTTCGTGTATAATAGTGGAAAAGAGGTAAAACGAGGTATGGTTATGGAAGCAGTTCTTTACTCAACATTCCGAAATCATTTAAAAGACTACATGAAGAAGGTAAACGATGAATTTGAGCCTTTAACGGTGGTCAATAAAAATCCAGATGAGGATATTGTAGTCCTTTCAAAGAGCGAGTGGGATAGTATTCAGGAAACCCTGAGAATCGCTCAAAATAAGGAACTTTCTGACAAGGTCTTGCGAGGAATGGCTCAAGTTCGTGCTGGAAGCACTCAGGTACATATGATTGAGGAGTGAGAAATGCTGCTCAATTTTACAGAAGATGCCTGGGCGGATTATTGCTACTGGCAAACTCAGGACAAGAAAACATTAAAAAGAATCAACGTGCTAATCAAGGATATTCATCGCGATCCTTTTTCAGGAATTGGTAAACCAGAACCACTCAAGTATGACTATCATGGAGCTTGGTCACGTCGTATTGATGCAGAAAATCGCTTGATTTATATGATAGATGGAGATAGCGTGGCTTTCTTGTCCTTCAAAGATCATTACTAAGTCTACTGAAAGGTGGGCTTTTTTATTTTAGAAATTTTAGCTAGCAAATTGAAGATAAAGTCTTTGAGAAATGATAGATTTCCTAAGTTAAGAAATCAGTGAAAAATTTTAGTATAATAACTAGGTTCTTGTCCCTTGAATCCGCTTTATAACTCTTATTTTGTGGTATAATCATGATAATATAGATTAAAAGGGGTATATATGAAAAATATAATGACGAGGATTCTTAATTTTTTTCTGAATTTCAAACCATTAAAATATTTATTGAAAAGGCCATCATGGAGTAGTAATGTTAGAATTGTTGAGTGGTACAAAATATTTATAGCCAGTATATGGGTACTATATCTTGCACTTGAGATTGAACAATTTAAACGCTTTGCTTTACCTATTTATAAATTTGTATCTAATTATAATTTTTTAAAAGATATTATTTCAATTTTGTATGTGAATCGTGTAATAATATTGTTAGCACTGACTATACCAACAATACTATTCTGGTTTTTAGACATAATTTTAAAAAAAGTTAATTATAAGAAACTAGACCCAGAGCTATTTCCAGAATATGACTTGGATGACCATCCTTTTCAAACTCATCTGGTGGAGTTTTTAAATAGTCCTGACTCTATTCATAATGTGTACTGGCTGGATGGTTCTTGGGGGAGTGGGAAAACATTTTTTATAAAGACGTTTTTTGAAAATCAAATTTACAAAAAGAAAGAAATCTACTATATTTCCTGCTTTGGTATAAAAACAAGAGAGCAAGCCGAGAGAATATTGATTAATGAGATAGAAAAACAATCCATACTCGGAAATTTGGACTTTATTCCACTTGTTGGAGGAGTTTTTAAATGGTTCTTTAAAACAGTTGGAACGGATTTGATGAAGCGAGATTCTATCATTATTTTTGATGATCTTGAACGGGTTTCATATGTAGCAAAATCGGATAAGCCTTCAGATGCAGCAAAATCAGATAACCCTTCAGATTACAATGATTTATTGGGTTATATTGACCATCTTTCTGAGAATAAAAAATTTAAAATTATTGTAATTTTAAATAGTAAGGAAATGGAATCAACAAAGGAAAATCTCATTGATAAAAAATTTAAGCTGAATCATAATCGAATGGTATCTACAGGAGAAGTCATAGATAACATTTTGAAAAAGAGTAAATTGAGAGATGATGACTTTGGAAAAATGTTATCATTGATTTTTAAAATTTATTATGTAGATAAAAATTATAGAGAGGTACAGGAAAAAAACCAACAAATGAAAGAAGAAAAATTGAGTTTGAGAGAATTTCAAAAGTCATTAGAAAAACTTTCAAATAAAACTGATGAAAGCGAGAAAGCAAACTATATTATTAAGTGGATGAATGGTTGGGGAGGAACTGAAAATATTCTAGTCTCACTATTTGAATACTTAGACAAAGATGAAATAGATAAATATTTTGAACATCTTTATGAGAGAAATTCGTACCTGTATTTTGAGATGTTATCGATAATTTTAAACTATGATATTCCTGGTATTATGTCGGATTATCCTTTGGTGTCTATCAATCAGAAAACAATGTATAGTATGTTTGATGTTAAGCAGAAATATTTTTTTGATTTGTTATCATTTTTATGGAAAAAAGGTTTAAAAAATTTATTTATATCAAAAATAGGAGATGAGATAACAGTGGATGATCCTGGAATTCCTGATATTGAGGTAAAAAAATATTTAGTTGAAATTTACTATGGATTACAGAATGGTTATATAAATATAAAAAACCACAAAGATAAACTCAATGAACTATTGAAGAATGAAAAATATCGTGATTTTGTACAAAATTACCTTCGTTTCAAAATCTAAATTACAAATGACTATCAAATATATTTTATTGTAGCATTTAGTCAAAATGAAGATTGAATCAGGCGAACTTTCTCCTAAAATTCACACAAAACTCTTCAATTTGGGTTTGTGAAAATCGATTTTTTATGATAGAATATTAAGGAATGTATGTCATTCGATAAACAAATTTAATGAGGTAAAAACATGGAAATCATGACCATTGCGATTGTTGTTTTTGCCGTCATCATTGGTTTAGTCATTGGATATGTCAGCATCTCAGCTAAGATGAAATCATCTCAAGAGGCTGCAGAGTTGATGCTTCTAAATGCTGAACAAGAAGCAACTAATTTACGAGGACAAGCTGAGCGTGAAGCGGATTTATTGCTAAATGAAGCCAAGAGCGAAAGCAAGTCTCTTAAAAAAGAAGCACTATTGGAGGCCAAAGAGGAAGCCAGAAAATACCGTGAAGAAGTGGACGCTGAATTTAAGTCAGAACGTCAGGAGCTCAAGCAAATTGAAAGTCGTTTGACGGAGAGAGCTACGAGCCTTGACCGTAAGGACGACAATTTGACGAACAAAGAAAAAACACTTGAACAAAAAGAACAAAGTATTTCTGATAGAGCAAAAAACCTTGATGCACGTGAAGAGCAATTAGAGGAAGTCGAAAGACAAAAAGAAGCTGAACTTGAACGTATCGGCTCCCTTTCCCAAACTGAGGCTCGAGATATTATCTTGGCTCAAACAGAGGAAAACTTGACCAAGGAAATTGCTAGTCGCATTCGTGAGGCTGAGCAAGAGGTCAAGGAACGTTCAGACAAGATTGCCAAAGATATCTTGGTTCAGGCTATGCAGCGTATCGCTGGTGACTATGTAGCAGAGTCAACAAACTCGACAGTTCATCTACCAGATGATACCATGAAGGGGCGCATTATCGGTCGTGAAGGGCGTAATATTCGTACCTTTGAAAGTTTGACAGGGGTTGATGTCATCATCGACGATACACCGGAAGTGGTGACCTTGTCAGGATTTGATCCAATTCGTCGTGAAATTGCTCGTATGACCATGGAAATGTTGCTCAAGGATGGCCGTATCCACCCAGCTCGTATCGAGGAGTTGGTGGAGAAAAACCGTCAGGAGATTGACAATAAAATCCGTGAATATGGGGAGGCTGCTGCCTATGAGATTGGTGCGCCAAACCTCCATCCAGACTTGATGAAGATCATGGGACGTTTGCAGTTCCGTACTTCATATGGACAAAATGTCTTGCGTCATTCGATTGAGGTTGCTAAGCTATCTGGTATCATCGCCAGTGAACTTGGTGAAAATGCAGCTCTTGCCCGTCGTGCTGGATTCCTTCATGACATCGGGAAAGCTATTGACCGCGAGGTTGAAGGTAGCCACGTTGAGATTGGCACGGAGTTGGCTCGTAAGTATAAGGAACACCCAGTTGTGGTGAATACCATTGCTAGCCACCACGGTGATGTCGAAGCTGAAAGCGTCATTGCAGTGATCGTTGCTGCAGCAGATGCTTTGAGTGCAGCGCGTCCAGGTGCTCGTAGCGAGTCTCTTGAAAGCTATATCAAGCGTCTCCATGATTTGGAAGAAATCGCCAATGGCTTTGAAGGAGTGCAAAATAGCTTTGCCCTTCAAGCGGGACGTGAAATCCGCATCATGGTTAATCCAGGACAAATCAAAGACGACAAAGTCACAATTTTGGCTCACAAAGTTCGTGAGAAAATTGAAAATAATCTCGATTACCCAGGAAATATCAAGGTAACCGTGATCCGTGAACTTCGTGCAGTAGATTATGCTAAATAAATAAGAAAGAGCAGTTGAAATATTACTGCTTTTTTGTTACACTAGATAGAAAGACTGTAGAAGGATAACTGACGCAATCATCAGTATCCGAGAGAAATTTCACTTTATTTCACAGACTAACTAAAGGAGACATAATGGCAGACCGAGGCTTGCTAATCGTTTTTTCTGGTCCTTCAGGAGTTGGGAAAGGAACGGTTAGAAGAGAGATTTTTGAGAGTTCTGAGAATCAATTTCAATACTCTGTATCGATGACGACGCGTGCGCAACGTCCTGGTGAAGTGGATGGAGTGGACTATTTCTTCCGTACTCGTGAAGAGTTTGAAGAACTGATCCGTCAAGGTCAGATGTTGGAATATGCAGAATATGTCGGTAACTACTATGGAACTCCTCTGACCTATGTCAATGAAACTCTGGATAAGGGAATAGATGTCTTTCTTGAGATTGAAGTGCAGGGAGCCCTTCAGGTTAAGAAAAAGGTTCCAGATGCTGTCTTTATCTTTCTAACGCCACCAGATTTGGATGAATTGCAAGATCGTTTGGTAGGTCGTGGAACAGATAGCGCTGAAGTGATTGCCCAACGAATCGAAAAAGCCAAGGAAGAAATTGCCCTCATGCGTGAGTATGATTATGCCATTGTCAACGATCAGGTATCCCTCGCTGCTGAACGTGTCAAGCGTGTGATCGAAGCTGAACACTTCCGTGTGGACCGTGTCATTGGTCACTACCAGGAGATGTTGCCAAAATCTCCAACTACTCAATAAACTATAGGAAACAGGTACAAGCAAATGATGTTAAAACCCTCTATTGATACCTTGCTAGACAAGGTGCCATCAAAATATTCACTCGTAATCTTGGAAGCAAAGCGTGCCCACGAACTAGAAGCCGGTGCGCCAGCAACTCAAGAGTTTAAGTCTGAAAAATCAACTCTTCGCGCTTTGGAAGAAATCGAGTCTGGAAATGTAACCATTCACCCAGATCCAGAAGGAAAACGTGAAGCGGTTCGCCTCCGTATCGAAGAAGAAAAACGCCGCAAAGAAGAAGAAGAAAAGAAAATCAAAGAGCAAATCGCTAAAGAAAAAGAAGATGGTGAAAAAATTTAAGGTTGGGGGGACTCAATCTTATTTTTTCTATTGCAAGAATGTACTGACAAGAAGGAGGTGAGAAGATGGCTATCGCAAATATTATCGTGGATGTTCCCCTGATGCAGACGGACCAGCCCTATAGTTATAAGGTTCCAGAGGGATTTGTAGAGATGCTGGAAGTCGGTATGCGGGTCCATGTTCCTTTTGGCAAAGGCAATCGTTTGATCCAAGGGATTGTGCTAGGCTTGGAGTCCCAGTCGGATGAAGAAGCTGCCAATCAGGACTTGAAGGAGATTGCAGAGGTGCTGGATTTTTCCCCTGTTCTCACTCAAGAGCAACTCTGGCTGACTGAGGAATTACGAAAGTCCGTCTTTTCTTACAAAATCTCCATTCTAAAAGCCATGTTGCCGGGATTTTTAAACTCCAGTTATGATAAGATTCTCTATCCTCTGGAAGGTCTGAGTCAGGCAGACCGAGAGCGTCTGTTTGGTTCAGAAGATTCGCTAGCCTTTTCTTCTCTAGACCTTGTCAAACAGGCAGAAATGATGCGCTTGACCAGGAAAGGTCTGCTCCGCTTAGAATATCAAGCGGTCGATCAAAAGAAGGTCAAGACCCAGTCTTGGTATGAAGTTGATGCCACTCAGCTAGAGCAGATTGAGATTTCTGCGCGTGCTAAGAAAAAAGCAGAGCTGAGAGACTATTTGCTGTCTCATCCTGAGAGTGCTCCTCTGGCTAGTTTGTTAGAGTCCTACTCACGCGAGCAAGTCAACTTCTTTGTGGAGCAAGGAGCTCTAACCCTAGTCCAAAAGGAGGTGCAACGCTCAGCTGCTTATTTTGAAGGCATTGAAGTCAGCCAACCTTTGGAGTTGAATCCAGAACAAAGACAGGCGCGTGATGCCGTTGTCAGTGCTATTGGCAGTCAACAGCCTCCTTTCCTCCTTCAAGGAATTACAGGAAGTGGGAAAACGGAGGTTTACTTGCAGATTATCCAAGGAGCCTTGGATATGGGTAAGACGGCTATTTTACTGGTTCCTGAGATTTCTCTGACGCCACAGATGACGGAGCGTTTTATTGCTCGATTTGGTGAGAAAGTAGCCATTCTCCACTCAGGCCTATCCAATGGTGAGAAGTACGACGAATGGCGCAAGGTTGAGCGTGGAGAAGCACAAGTTGTGGTTGGAGCCAGATCGGCCATCTTTGCTCCTCTGAAAAATCTGGGTGTCATCATTATCGATGAAGAGCATGAAGCTAGCTACAAACAAGACAGCAATCCCCGTTATCATGCTAGAGAGGTCGCCATTCTACGGGCCCAGTACAATCAAGCAGCCCTAGTCCTTGGCTCAGCGACACCGAGCTTAGAGAGCCGTGCGCGTGCTGGAAAAGGTGTCTATCAACACTTACGTCTGACCCAACGGGCCAATCCTTTAGCCACTATTCCTGAAGTTCAAGTGATTGACTTTCGGGACTATATCGGGCAGAATGAGACATCAAACTTTACGCCTCCTTTGCTAGAGGCCATTCGAGACCGTTTGGATAAAAAAGAACAGGCAGTCCTCATGCTCAACCGTCGGGGTTATTCTAGTTTTGTTATGTGTCGGGAGTGTGGAACGGTAGATAGCTGTCCCAACTGTGATATTTCTCTGACTCTCCACATGGATACCAAGACCATGAACTGCCATTACTGTGGCTTTTCGAAGGGAATTCCTCATGTCTGTCCCAACTGTCAGAGCCGCAGTATTCGCTACTACGGTACAGGGACTCAGAAAGCTTACGATGAGCTGGCAGAGCTCTTTCCTCAGGCCCGCATTCTGCGGATGGATGTGGATACGACCCGCAAGAAAGGCAGTCACCAAGCTCTTCTTGACCAGTTTGGCCGAGGGGAAGCAGATATCTTGCTGGGAACTCAGATGATTGCCAAGGGCTTGGATTTTCCAAATGTGACACTAGTCGGAGTGCTCAATGCGGATACGGCCTTGAATCTACCTGATTTCCGTTCTTCTGAGAGAACCTTCCAACTCTTAACTCAGGTAGCTGGTCGTGCAGGTCGAGCGGAAAAAGCTGGTCAGGTCTTGATCCAGTCTTACAATCCTGAGCACTATGCCATTCGTTTTGCCAAGGAACAGGATTATGAAGGTTTTTATGCCTATGAAATGAGTATCAGGCGCCAACTCGGCTATCCGCCTTATTATTTCACTATTGGAATTACCCTCTCTCACAAGAAAGAAGAAGAGGTTATCAAACGTGCCTATGAAGTTATGGGAATTTTGCGATCAGGTTTATCGGAAACTAGTAAAATCCTTGGACCGACACCAAAACCCATTTCCCGTACCCACAACCTTTACCATTACCAGATTTTGATTAAATACCGTTTAGAAGATGAGCTGGGCCCAACCCTCAACCAGGTCTTGGCCTTGACTCAAGAACGGGAAAATAGCGAGCTTCGTCTCAGCATTGACCACGAACCGCAGCAATTTTTATAAGAAGGAGAAGAAATGACAAAACTAATCTTTATGGGGACACCTGATTTTTCAGCGACAGTTTTGAAGGGGTTGTTATCAGACGACCGTTACGAGATCCTAGCTGTTGTGACCCAGCCAGACCGCGCTGTCGGCCGTAAAAAAGTAATCCAAGAAACCCCAGTCAAGCAGGCTGCCAAAGAAGCAGGCCTTCCTATCTACCAGCCTGAAAAATTATCTGGAAGTCCTGAGATGGAAGCCATTATGAATTTAGGAGCGGATGGGATTGTGACCGCTGCTTTTGGGCAATTTCTCCCAAGTAAACTTCTTGATAGCATGGACTTTGCGGTCAATGTTCACGCTTCCCTTCTTCCCAAACACCGTGGTGGCGCCCCCATTCATTATGCCTTGATTCAAGGGGATGAGGAAGCTGGTGTGACTATCATGGAAATGGTTAAAGAAATGGATGCAGGAGATATGATTTCCCGCCGTAGTATTCCTATTACAGATGAGGACAATGTCGGTACCTTGTTTGAAAAATTAGCGATTGTTGGTCGTGATTTGCTTTTGGGCACCCTTCCTGGTTATATTGCTGGGGAGATCAAACCTGTGCCTCAGGACCCAAGCCAAGTCACTTTCTCGCCAAATATCAAGCCAGAAGAAGAGAAACTTGATTGGACTAAAACCAATCGCCAACTCTTCAACCAAATCCGAGGGATGAATCCTTGGCCTGTTGCCCATACTTTCCTTAAGGGCGACCGCTTTAAGATCTATGAAGCTCTACCAGTAGAAGGTCAGGGAAATCCAGGGGAGATCCTCTCTATTGGCAAAAAGGAATTGATCGTCGCAACGGCTGAAGGTGCTCTGTCTCTTAAGCAAGTGCAGCCAGCTGGGAAGCCTAAGATGGACATTGCTTCCTTCCTCAACGGAGTGGGACGGACATTGACAGTAGGAGAACGATTTGGTGACTAAAGTAGAAACGGCTAGAAATCTAGCTCTAGCAGTGTTAGAGGATGTTTTTATCCATCAAGCATACTCCAATATCGCTTTAAATAAACACCTCAAGGGCAGTCGACTCTCGGCAGCAGACAAGGGCTTGGTAACAGAGATTGTCTACGGAACGGTGGCTCGAAAACTCACCTTAGAATGGTATTTGTCCCACTTTATCCAAGACCGAGACAAGCTAGATAACTGGCTCTATATCTTACTCCTTATGAGCGTCTACCAACTCCAGTACCTAGACAAGGTGCCTGACCATGCTGTGGTCAATGAAGCGGTAGAGCTAGCCAAAGCGCGTAAAAAAGGCAGTGAAAAATTAGTCAACGCAGTCCTTCGTCGTATCTTGCGAGAAGGGTGGCCAGATATTGCAACTATCAAACGCAAAAACAAGCGTGATTCCATTGCCTATTCTCTCCCAGTTTGGCTAGTGTCTAAGCTCAAGGAAGAATACGGTGAAGAGCGAGTCCAAGCCATCTTTGAAAGCCTCTTGGTGCGCAACAAAGCCAGCATCCGAGTGTCCGACTTGAGTCGAAAGGAGGAAATCAAAGCCGTGTTAGAGGCGAATGATTCACCTTTGGCCGCTTCTGGTTTGGTCAAGGAGCAGGGACACTTTGCGGGACATGATTTGTTTTCAGAGGGTGCTATTACCATCCAAGATGAGTCCAGTCAACTGGTTGCTCCCACTCTTGATCTGCAAGGCCATGAGCAGGTCCTAGATGCCTGTGCAGCTCCGGGTGGGAAAACAGCCCATATGGCTTCTTTCCTCACATCTGGTAAGGTGACGGCTTTGGATCTTTATGATCACAAGTTGGACTTGATCCAAGAAAACGCCCAACGTCTGGGTGTGGCAGATCGAGTGCAAACGCAAAAATTGGACGCCAGAAAAGTGCATGAGTTTTTTGAAAAAGACTCTTTTGATAAGATTTTAGTAGATGCCCCTTGTTCTGGGATCGGCCTCTTGCGCCGCAAACCAGATATCAAATACAATAAAGAAACGGCAGATTTCACGTCCCTACAGGAAATTCAGCTGGAAATATTAGGTAGTGTTTGTCAAACACTACGAAAAGGTGGTATAATAACGTATAGTACCTGTACTATTGTCTCTGAGGAGAACTTTCAAGTCGTTGAGGCGTTTTTAGAAAGTCATCCCGAGTTCGAGCAGGTTAAACTAGAACACGAATGCAAGGATATCCTGAAAGATGGCTGTATCCTGATTACTCCAGAATTGTATGGAAGTGATGGATTCTTCATTAGCCAATTTCGTAAGATATCAGATTAGGAAGGAACTGACACAATGGAAATAGCATTATTAACAGATGTTGGTCAGAAACGAACAAATAACCAAGACTATGTCAATCACTTTGTCAACCGAGCAGGACGCACTATGATCCTCTTGGCTGACGGGATGGGAGGGCACCGTGCAGGAAATATCGCTAGTGAGATGGCGGTCACAGACCTTGGTGTGGCTTGGGTGGATACCCAAATTGATTCAGTCAATGAAGTTCGTGAGTGGTTTGCCCACTACCTGGAGATTGAAAATCAAAAAATTCATCAACTAGGTCAGGACGAAGCATACAGAGGCATGGGGACAACGCTAGAAGCTGTTGCTTTTATTGACAATCAAGCCATCTATGCTCACATTGGAGATTCTCGTATCGGTTTGATTCGTGGAGAAGAATACCACCAGTTGACGAGTGACCATTCCTTGGTCAACGAATTGCTCAAGGCTGGTCAATTGACTCCAGAAGAAGCAGAAACTCACCCTCAAAAGAATATCATCACCCAGTCTATCGGACAAAAAGATGAAATCCAGCCAGATTTTGGGATGATTACACTGGAGTCAGGAGATTATCTCTTGCTCAATAGTGATGGTTTGACCAATATGATTTCGGCAAGCGAGATTTATGATATCGTAACCAGCGATATTTCCCTAGCAGACAAGGCGGCAACCCTTATTCGTTTCGCTAACAATGCAGGAGGTTTAGACAACATTACGGTTGCCCTTGTTTACATGAACGAGGAGGCAGCAGAATGATCCAAATCGGCAAGATTTTTGCCGGGCGGTATCGGATTGTCAAGCAGATTGGTCGAGGAGGCATGGCAGATGTTTACTTGGCCAAGGATTTGATCCTAGACGGGGAAGAAGTGGCAGTGAAGGTCCTGAGGACCAACTACCAGACGGACCCGATTGCTGTGGCACGTTTCCAGCGTGAAGCGAGGGCCATGGCGGATCTGGACCATCCTCATATCGTTCGGATAACAGATATTGGTGAGGAAGACGGTCAACAGTACCTAGCTATGGAATACGTAGCAGGTCTTGACCTCAAGCGTTATATCAAAGAACACTATCCTCTTTCAAATGAAGAAGCAGTTCGGATCATGGGGCAAATCCTCTTGGCCATGCGCTTAGCCCATACTCGAGGAATTGTTCACCGGGATTTGAAACCTCAAAATATCCTCTTGACACCAGACGGCACAGCTAAGGTCACGGACTTTGGGATTGCCGTAGCCTTTGCGGAGACCAGTCTGACCCAGACAAACTCAATGTTAGGCTCTGTTCATTATTTATCACCTGAACAAGCGCGTGGTTCTAAAGCGACTTTCCAGAGCGATATCTATGCGATGGGGATTATCTTCTATGAAATGCTGACGGGACATATCCCTTATGATGGGGATAGCGCGGTTACGATTGCCCTCCAGCATTTCCAGAAGCCACTTCCGTCCGTCATAGCTGAAAACCCATCTGTCCCTCAGGCTTTAGAAAATGTTGTCATCAAGGCGACTGCTAAGAAGCTGTCAGATCGTTATCAGTCTGTTTCAGAAATGTATGTAGACTTGTCAACTAGCTTGTCTTATAATCGTCGGAATGAATCGAAACTGGTTTTTGACGATGCGAGTAAGGCAGACACTAAGACTTTACCTAAAGTTCCACAAAGTACACTGACATCGATTCCTAAAGCTCCGGCGCAAGAAGAACGCCCTCAGCCAAAGAAACCAACTCAACCAGTGGCAGAGCCGGCTCCAGCTCCAAAGCCAGCCAAGAAACGGAAGTTTAAGGCTCGCTATATGATTCTTTTGGCTAGTCTCCTATTGGTTGTAGCCTCTTTGGTCTGGATTTTGTCAAGAACACCAGCAACGATTGCTATTCCTAACGTAGCTGGACAAACCGTTGCAGAGGCTAAGGAAGCTCTTAAAAAATCCAAGTTTGAAGCCGGTGAAGAAAAGTCAGAGGCCAGCGATACAGTAGCAGAAGGACGTGTTATTCGAACGGATCCAGAAGCTGGTAGTGGCCGAAAAGAAGGAACCAAGGTCAATTTGATTGTTTCTTCTGGTAAGCAATCCTTCCAATTGAGCAATTACGTTGGACGCAAGTATACGGAAGTTGTAGCTGAACTCAAGGAGAAGAAGGTACCTGAAAATCTAATCAAGATGGAAGAGGAAGAATCCAGCGAAAGCGAACCTGGAACCGTCCTCAGACAGACTCCTGCATCAGGTTCGACCTATGATCTCTCAAAAGCCACTACGATTACCTTAACAGTAGCTAAGAAGGTGACTAGTGTCAGCATGCCGAACTACATCGGTTCAAGTCTCGAGTTTACAAAGAATAACTTGACTCAGATTGTCGGTGTGAAGGAAGCAAATATTGAGGTTGTAGAAGTATCGACTGCTCCTGAAGGAACGGCAGAAGGAACTGTTGTAAATCAAACGCCAAGAGCAGGAGAACAGGTTGATCTTGCAAGTACGCGTATCAAACTTTCCATCTACAAACCAAAAACACCACCGTCAACTTCATCCTCTAATCCTGCCCAACGTGGGAACCAGGGTTCTCCTACAAGTCCAAACCAGGGGAACCAACAAGGAAATCAACAAGGGAACACTCCTTCTAGCAGTTCATCCAATAGTGAAGGAACTCACGAAAGTTCTCGAGATTAAACGAATCTTTGTCATGATTTCATGACAAAGATTTTTTTTCACAAGATTTTGTGATAAAATATAGGGAGTAGAAAAAAGGAGGAGAAAATGGACGAATCGAGAGAGTTGAATGCCGTCATTGATGTGATTATGCTAGCAGGAACCATTCTCCTGAAAAGTGGCTCAGAGATTCATCGGGTTGAGGATACTATGATCCGTATTGCCCATTCGCAGGGAATAATGGATTGCAATGTTCTTGCCATGCCCGCAGCTATTTTCTTTTCTATCGAAAACACCAATATTTCTCGGATGAAACGGGTGACCTCGTCCTCTTATAACATTGAAAAAGTCTGTGATGTCAACCAAGTATCACGGGAGCTTGTCGGAGGGCAGATTGATCTCTCGACAGCCTTTAAAAAGCTGAAAGAAATCGGCAATCAAGCCCTTCCTTATACCAAGTTCCAAGTGACTGTGGCAGCGACCCTCAGTGCCCCTTTCTTCTCGATTATGTTTGGGGGCAATGTCTATGACGCTTTTGGCGCGGCTATTGCGACCTTATTTGGATTTGCCTTCTCTCTCTACGTAGAGAAGTTTGTCCGCATTCCTTTTGTAACGGCCTTTGCGGGTGCCTTTGTTTTCGGATTGATCGCCCAGTTTTGGGCTCGCTATACAGGATTTCCTTCGACGGCAGACCTGATTATAGCAGGAGCGGTCATGCCCTTTGTTCCAGGGATTGCTCTGACAAATGCGGTACGGGATATCATGACCAACCATATCAACTCTGGTATGAGCAAGATGTTTGAATCTTTGCTCATTACCCTCGCTTTAGGGGCTGGCACCTCTGTCGCCCTGGTTTTGATGACATAAGATGACTCTAACAAGTATTTTGCTCCAAGCAGTGGCGAGTTTACTCGCCATTATCACCTTTCTAATCGTACTGAATGTTCAACGCTCCATGCTCCTACCTGGTGGTATTTTGGGAATGGGCGTTTGGCTCCTCTATCTCGTGCTCAAAGAACCAACCAATGTTATTGTCGCGACCTTTATCGCAGCAGTAATTGGCTCTTGCATCAGTCAGATTTTAAGTATTGTCTATAAGACACCAGCGGTGGTCTTTGTCTTGGCCATTCTTGCCCCCTTGGTGCCGGGTTATTTATCCTATCGAACGACAGCTTTCTTTGTGACAGGCGATTACAGCCATGCTATTGCCAGCGCGACTTTGGTGGTTATGTTAGCCCTCGTTATTTCTATTGGAATGGCAAGTGGAACGGTAATTCTAAAGCTTTATTACTACATCAGAAAACAACGAGGAATCTCTTCCTAATGCAGTCAAAGCAAAGACTTGATTTGTTGAATCAAGTCTTTTTTCTCTCTTTTGTTCCTATTTGTGATAAAATAGAATGAAACGATTTTTTACAATGAATGAAAAAACAGAGGTAAATATGACAATCGGTATTGATAAGATTGGTTTTGCGACCAGTCAATATGTCTTGAAATTACAAGACTTAGCAGAAGCGAGGGGAGTTGACCCCGAAAAATTTAGCAAGGGACTCTTGTTAAATGAAATTAGTATTGCGCCACTGACTGAGGACATTGTTACCTTGGCAGCTAGTGCAAGCAACTCTATTTTAACAGACAAAGAAAAAGAAGAAATCGATATGGTCATCGTGGCGACCGAGTCAGGGATTGACCAGAGTAAGGCAGCGGCAGTCTTTGTTCATGGCCTATTAGGCATTCAGCCTTTCGCCCGTAGCTTTGAAATCAAAGAAGCCTGCTATGGAGCGACAGCTGCCCTTCATTATGCCAAGTTGCATGTAGAAAATTCTCCAGAGTCTAAGGTTTTGGTCATTGCCAGTGATATTGCCAAGTATGGTGTGGGAACTCCAGGTGAGCCAACCCAGGGTGCTGGAAGTGTGGCGATGCTAATTACTCAAAATCCGCGCATCATGGCCTTTAACAATGATAACGTTGCTCAAACGCGAGACATCATGGATTTCTGGCGTCCGAACTACTCAAGCACTCCTTATGTAAACGGCATGTACTCGACCCAACAGTATCTTGATTGCCTGACAACGACTTGGGATGAATACAAGAAACGCTATGATTGGACTATGGATGACTTTGCGGCTATCTGCTTCCACTTGCCTTATCCTAAGTTGGCCCTAAAAGGCTTGCGCAAGATGATGGACAAGACTCTATCTCAGGAGAAGCAGGATAGTTTGCAAGAAAACTTTGATAAGTCCATTCTCTATAGTCAGATGATTGGGAATATCTACACAGGTTCCCTCTTCCTCGGTCTTCTCTCCCTTTTGGAAAATGCAGAGACTTTGAAGGCTGGAGATAAAATTGCCCTCTACAGTTACGGAAGTGGAGCGGTGTCAGAGTTCTTTAGTGGAGAGCTGGTCGAAGGCTATGAGGCTTACCTTGATAAGGATCGTTTGAGCAAACTTAAACAACGTACAGCATTGTCTGTTGCAGACTATGAAAAAGTCTTCTTCGAAGACTTGCAGTTGGATGAGTCTGGCTCAGCTCAATTTGCAGGTTATGAACATCAAGACTACGCCTTGGTTGAAATTGTCGACCACCAACGCCGTTATAGCAAGGTTGAAAAATAATGAAGATAAGTTGGAATGGATTTTCTAAAAAATCATACCAAGAGCGCCTGGAGTTGTTGCGAGCTCAGGCGCTCCTTAGTCCTGAAAAGCAAACCAGTCTGGAGCAGGATGAACAGGTCAGTTTGGCAGTTGCAGACCAGCTGAGTGAAAATGTGGTAGGAACTTTTTCTCTGCCTTATTCGATCATTCCAGAACTTTTGGTGAATGGTCAGGATTATACAGTTCCCTATGTGACAGAAGAGCCGTCAGTGGTTGCTGCAGCTAGCTATGCCAGCAAAATCATCAAGCGAGCAGGCGGTTTTACTGCTCAGGTTCATCAGCGCCAGATGATCGGTCAGGTAGCCCTTTATCAAGTTGCTGAACCTGAACAAGCGCAAGAGAAGATTGCCAGCAAGAAAGCCGAGCTCTTGGAACTTGCCAATCAAGCCTATCCTTCTATCGTCAAACGTGGTGGTGGGGCGCGTGATTTGCATATAGAGCAGATCAAAGGTGAAACAGACTTTCTCGTTGTTTATCTTCATGTCGATACTCAGGAAGCCATGGGAGCCAATATGCTCAACACCATGCTGGAAGCCTTGAAGCCAGTCTTAGAAGAACTCAGTCAAGGACAGAGTCTCATGGGGATCTTGTCCAACTACGCGACCGATTCTCTGGTGACTGCAAGCTGTCGTATCGCCTTTCGCTACTTGAGTCCCCAAAGGGACCAAGGACGAGAAATTGCGGAGAAAATAGCCTTGGCTAGCCAGTTTGCGCAGGCTGATCCCTACCGAGCAGCTACTCATAATAAAGGGATTTTTAACGGTATCGATGCCATTTTAATCGCCACGGGTAATGACTGGCGTGCCATCGAAGCTGGGGCCCATGCCTTTGCCAGTCGAGATGGACGCTATCAAGGCCTCAGCCGATGGAGTCTCGATAGGGACTCAGAAGAATTGGTCGGTGAGATGACCTTACCTATGCCCGTAGCGACCAAGGGTGGCTCTATCGGTCTCAATCCTCGTGTAGCACTCAGCCATGAACTACTGGGAAATCCTTCAGCTAAGGAATTAGCTCAGATTATCGTGTCCATCGGTCTTGCCCAAAACTTTGCGGCCCTCAAAGCCTTGGTCAGTACGGGAATCCAGCAAGGCCACATGAAATTACAGGCCAAATCCCTAGCTCTCCTAGCTGGTGCTAGTGAGTCCGAAGTTGCTTCCCTCGTTGAGCGACTCATCGCAGATAAAACCTTTAACTTAGAGGCAGCCCAGCGCTATCTCGAAAACTTAAGATCATAAAAAAGCTCAGACGAATTCGTCTGAGTTTTTTGTACTTAAATACTTTTTCCAGGTAATAGGGTGACTGGTAGGAAGTAACCAGTTGTCGCGACCTCTTTGCCTTCAATCTTCTGCAAGAGGAGATCGACAGTGAGGTGGGCAATCTCTTTCATAGGTTGCTTAATCGTTGTCAGGTGAGGATAGTAGTTCTCGATAAAGTAGGTCCCATCATAGCCGATGACCTTGAGCTCATCAGGAACAGAAATTCCCAGCTCTTGAGCGATTTTGATAACCAGGATAGCTGTCAAATCATCCGAAGCAAAAATCGCATCTGGTTTCTGATGGGTCAAGATATTCTTGATTTCCATTTCTTTTCGGACGGGAGAAAAGTCACTCGAAACATTGATAATAGGCGCTTTCGGGAGAACCGATGCAAAACCAGCATGGCGCAGTCCAGTAGGTGAGTTCGAGTTGTCATTCCCTGTAATCATGATGATAGACTGGGCGCCTGTCTTGACCAAGGTTTGGGCTGCGAGGACCCCGCCGCCGTAGTTATCAGAGGAGACGACAGGGATGTCTGGAGACAAGTTTCGGTCAAAGGAAATAATCGGTGCCGTCACACGATTGTAGTCTTCGATTCCCAAGTTGTGACTTCCAGAAATGATACCATCGACCTGGTTGGCCTCCAGCATTTCAATGTACTCCCGTTCTTTTTCAGAGTCGTGTTCGCTGTTACAGATGATGGTCTTGTAGCCATTTTTGAAGAGTTGGTGTTCCAATTTGTCAATCAACTCCGCATAAAAAACATGACTGATGTTGGGAAAAATAAGTCCAATCAACTTGGCAGATTTTCCTTGGAGGCTTCGAGCCAGATTGTTGGGTTTGTAGCCCAATTCTCGCATGGCTTCATTTACCTTTTGAATGGTTTTCTCAGATAGATACCCCTTTTTATTGATGACCCGTGAGACGGTAGTAGGGCTGACGCCTGCAAGTTTTGCGACATCAGTTAGTTTTGCGACCATAATCTAATTCATAGTAAGTTCCAGTTGGGGTTCCAGACTTGATGAGGATACCATTTTGGTCCGCATGTGGGAAAACACGACCAGAAAATACTTTTTCTCCTTTATTGATGAAAATTTCAAAGACTGACTTGTCGATGAAGATAGTGGCAGTAGTAGCTTGGTTATTGATAGGGCAAGAACGTGTCGTACCAAATTCTTGGGCGTACTGTTGACCAGCCTGACTACGATCCACTGTCACCTGTCCATTTACAAGATCAAAGTTGATTGAAAGCCCCTTGCCTTCTTTGTCAGCGAGCAAGACAATCTCACTTTGGCTATTGGCCTCCAAGTTGAGCTCGAGTTCATAGGTGTTATTGGTTTGGGTACGATTTGAGAAGACCTCTTCAGAAGAACGAAGTTCTTTGACGGCTGAGACGGGATATTGGTAAAGTTTGCCATCTTTGATAGTGAGTTCTTTGACCAATGAGAAGGTCCCTTGGTGGTCAAAACGGTCAGATGGGTAAGAAACATCTGGCAGTCCAAGCCAACTTATTGCCAATGCACGTCCATCTGGAGCGTTGAAGGCTTGAGTTGCATAGGCTTCAAAGCCATAGTCTAGATTTTGCAATGAAGACACATCTACTATTTTGGCATTTTCAGGATCAAAGGAAGCCCCGATTTTGTACATGTTTGGGTAGATATTGTCATAGTCTAGAACAATCTTATCCAATCCTTGTGGGCAGTAGAGAAGGACAGGTTGCTCCCCTACAAAGACCAGATTTGGACATTCCATCATGTAGGCAGTGCGGTCGTTAGCAAAGTCAAGGTCACCAACCGCTTGCCAGTTTGTATAATCATTGTCCACAGCCTTGTAGAGACGGACGAAGCCTTTTTTCTCCAAGTCCTGTCCACCGACGATAGCATAATATTGTCCCTTAAAGTTGAAAATTTGTGGGTCACGGAAGTGGTCAGTAGAGTCTGCTGGTTGGTCAATCAAGATTTTGTCAATCTTTGTAATCTTGCCACCTTTGTCCATCAAAGCACCAATTTGGTAAGGGTGACGAATCCAGTTTTCATCACGGACATTTCCTGTATAGAATAGGAACAAGTTATCGCCGAACTGCATGGCAGAACCAGAGTAGGCACCGTGGCTATCTAATGGAGTATCTGGCAAAACTTTGACTCCAGTTTCTGTAAAGCGCACTAAATCATCACTTTCAAGCTGCACCCAAGACTTCAACCCATGGGCTGCACCAAAGGGGAAGTTCTGGTAAAAGAGAATCCATTTACCATCAAAATAAGAAAAGCCATTTGGATCATTGAGAAGTCCTGTTTTTGGCTCGACATGGTAACGAGTATGCCAAGGAGATTGTGCCATCTTTTCCTTGATTTGCTTGATTTCATCATTAGACCAGTCTTCATAGCGTCTGTATCGGCGCTCAGTTGTCCATTCCATTTTATCTTTCCTCCATAAGTTCTATTCTATTATTAATAGTAAACGTTTTCGGCAAAAAAAGCAAGTCTTTTATGTTAAAAAAAAGAAAAATATGTCAAACGGTTGCCAGAAACCAAGTAAAGGAAATCTAGCAAATTTTCACGAAAAAATGAAAGAAAATGTAAATAAAAGCCTTGATTCCTCAAGTATAAAGATATTTTTTTGAGGAAAAAGAGAATATCCCTCAAAAACGCGCAGAAATAATCAGAGAAAAAAGAAAGGGAATAAAAATTTCTGCAAAACGCTTGACATATTTTAGAAACGTGATAAAATAATAGTCGTAGGGCGAATAAAATCGCTTTCAAACAAGAACAAAATTTTATAAGGAGATTTTTGCAAATGAACAATCAGGATATTGCAAAAAAGGTCATCGAAGCCCTTGGCGGACGTGAAAATGTCAACAGTGTAGCCCACTGTGCGACTCGTCTACGTGTCATGGTCAAAGATGAAGGGAAAATCAATAAGGAAGTGATTGAGAACTTGGATAAAGTTCAAGGAGCTTTCTTTAACTCAGGTCAATACCAAATCATCTTTGGTACTGGTACAGTAAACAAGATGTACGATGAAGTCGTTGCACTTGGTTTGCCAACCTCTTCTAAAGAAGACATGAAAGCAGAAGCTGCTAAACAAGGGAACTGGTTCCAACGTGCAATCCGTACTTTCGGTGACGTTTTTGTACCACTTTTGCCAGCAATCGTTGCGACTGGTTTGTTTATGGGAATTCGTGGGGCTATTGTTCAAGATCAAGTTTTGGCTTTGTTTGGAACAACTGCAGAAGCCTTTAAAGCAACAAACTTCTATACTTATTCAGTTGTATTGACAGATACAGCCTTCGCCTTCTTCCCAGCCTTGATCTGTTGGTCAGCCTTTCGTGTATTCGGTGGAAATCCTTTGCTTGGTTTAGTCTTAGGATTGATGATGGTTAACTCATCCTTGCCAAATGCTTGGGCTGTTGCTTCAGGTGATGCTCAACCAATTATCTTCTTTGGCTTTATCAAAGTTGTCGGATATCAGAACTCAGTTTTACCTGCTTTCTTCGTCGGATTGACCGGTGCGAAACTTGAAAAGTGGCTCCGTAAGCGTATTCCAGATGTATTAGACTTACTCCTTGTACCATTCTTGACTTTCTTAGTAATGTCTATTTTGGCCTTGTTTGTCATTGGACCTGTATTCCATGAAGTTGAAAGCTACGTCAAAGTTGCTACTGTTTGGTTGCTCAGTCTCCCAATGGGTCTAGGTGGATTAATCCTTGGTGGTGTTCATCAGGTTATCGTCGTTACGGGTGTTCACCATATCTTCAATCTATTGGAGTCTAACCTAGTTACTTCTACAGGTTCAGATCCTCTTAATGCTATTATTACAGCAGCTATGACTGCTCAACTTGGAGCAACTCTTGCTGTTGGTGTGAAAACAAAGAATCCAAAAATTAAAGCTCTTGCCTTCCCAGCTGCACTTTCTGCTGGACTTGGTATCACTGAACCAGCTATTTTTGGTATCAATCTTCGCTATGGTAAACCATTTATCATGGGGCTTATCGCCGGTGCTGCTGGTGGTTGGTTAGCAAACATTCTAGGTTTGGCAGGTACTAGCTTTGGTATTACGATCATTCCTGGAACACTTCTCTACATCAATGGTCAACTTCTCCAGTATATCTTTATGGTCCTAGTAACAACTGCTCTTGGTTTCGGATTGACTTATGCTTTTGGTTACAAAGAAGAAACAGAAGTGGCAGAAGAGACAGTTTCTGAAGAAGCTACAGAGGCAAATGAAGAAATTTCAGTAGCTCCTCAAAATGAAACAATCCAAACTCCAATCGTTGGTGACGTAGTTGCTCTCGAGAATGTTAATGACCCAGTCTTTTCAAGTGGTGCAATGGGACAAGGGATTGCTGTAAAACCAAGCCAAGGTGTGGTTTACGCACCAGCTGATGCGGAAGTATCGATTGCTTTTGCCACAGGACATGCTTACGGTTTGAAGACAGCTAATGGAGCTGAAATCTTGATCCATGTTGGTATTGATACGGTGACTATGAACGGTGAAGGCTTTGAACAAAAAGTTGCTCAAGGCGACAAGGTCAAAGCTGGTGATGTTCTCGGAACCTTTGACTCAAACAAAATCGCTGCTGCAGGTCTTGACGACACAACAATGGTTATCGTAACCAACACAGCAGACTACGCTTCTGTGACACCAGTCGCAAGTGGCTCTGTTGTCAAGGGTGACGCTATCATCGAAGTGAAAGCCTAGTCTTCTTCGAAAATCAAATCTAAAAACAAAACGAACAAATATCATGTTTGTTCGTTTTTACTTGGATGGTAAGATTTACAGAGGAAAATCTAAAATATTGAGAAATCTAGCCCTTTAAAATGTGCTATAATAGAGAAAACAAAGATAAGAGGTTTATCATGACAAAATTATATGGAAGCTTAGAAGCGGGCGGTACAAAATTTGTCTGTGCTGTCGGAGATGAAAATTTTAATGTTGTAGAAAAAACACAATTTCCTACAACAACTCCTATCGAGACCATCGATAAAACCATCGAATTCTTTTCAAAATTCGATAATCTTGCAGGCCTTGCCATCGGTTCCTTTGGTCCGATTGATATCGATAAAAACTCAAAAACCTATGGCTTTATCACAACGACTCCAAAACCTCACTGGGCAAATGTAGACCTACTTGGTGCCCTTCGTCGTGCCCTCAACGTACCCATGTATTTCACAACTGACGTAAATAGCTCTGCCTATGGTGAAGTGGTTGCTCGTAACAATGCTGGTGGCCGTATCGAAAACTTGGTTTACTACACGATCGGTACAGGGATCGGTGCAGGTGTTATCCAACGTGGTGAGTTTATCGGTGGTGTCGGTCACCCTGAGATGGGTCACTACTATGTGGCTAAACACCCAATGGACGAGGAAAAAGAATTTAACGGCGTCTGTCCTTTCCACAAGGGCTGTTTGGAAGGCTTTGCGGCTGGTCCAAGTCTTGAAGCTCGTACAGGTATTCGTGGTGAAAACATCGAACTCAACAGTTCTGTCTGGGACGTCCAAGCCTACTATATCGCTCAGGCTGCGGTCAATGCTACCGTGACGTTCCGTCCAGATGTGATCGTCTTTGGTGGTGGGGTTATGGCCCAACAACACATGCTGGACCGTGTACGTGAGAAATTCACTGCTCTTCTCAACGGCTACCTACCAGTACCAGACGTGCGTGACTACATCGTGACTCCAGCGGTCGCAGGCAATGGTTCCGCAACACTTGGAAATTTTGTCCTTGCTAAGAGTGTCGCAAAATAAAATAAACAAAACATCCGCTTGGGAAACCAAACGGATGTTTTGTTTGACGAAAATGTTTTTGAGCCTTTCCTTAAGTGATGACGGACGGTAGCGACTTTCTTCGAAATTCCATACCTAAACTTTGAGACATTAGGCTCAAAGTTTCCGAACACCTGAAACCATTAGATTTCAGGTGTTTTTATCACGGCGGAAAGGCTAGGTAAGTCCTCACTTCACTATCGAAAAGTTGGCATGATTTCCATACCAAAGTATATTTAGTATCATGCTATTTTCTATTCTCAAAACATCTGCCAGAAGAAATCAATGATATAAGTCAAACCATAAGTATAAACCACTAGGGTAAAGGGCTTGGTCAAAACGATGATAATCATATAGCGTTTGAAGGTCATCTTGGTGAGGGCAGCCAGCATGCAGAGAAAGTCAGCTGGACTGACAGGCCAGATCATCATAAAGATAAAGAACCGCTCGAAACGATTGCCCTTATCTAGCCAACCGATGTATTTGTCATAGGTACGCTTGCTGACGACGGACTGGACAAAGGCAGCTCCATAGAGACGGACGAGGTAAAAGATAATGGCACAGCCAATCACGATTCCGATATAGTTATAGATGGTTCCGATGATGTGGCCGTAAATAAAGACCCCAGCCACTGAGGTCAAAGCTCCCGGAATGATTGGAACAACGGTTTGTAGGATCTGTAAAAAGATAAAGAGTGGTGGTCCCCAGACTCCAGCTTGCTGGATAAAGGCTGATAGGGTTTCCTTTGACTGTAACACTCCTGCCTGATAGGCCCAAATACAGAAAATCAAGGTGCCGACTCCCCCAACGATAGATGAAATATTGATGACTTGCTGTAGAAGGGGAGAAACAGCTTTCATTTGCTTATCCTGTGACATGTAAACTCCTCATAGATAGTATGATTCTACTATACCATATTTTATGGAGAAAAACTATCTGGATTATCTGACTGGTGAAATAAGTGTGGTAAAATGAGAATAAGAAAATGATGGTATAGAATGAGGGGTATCATGTTAGGTTTAAACTTTAAAGGAAGCTGGCGCCAATATCAAAAACAGGTCTTGGATCGTTTTCAGGACTATCAAGCAGACGGCCATGTTCATCTAGTGGCCGCTCCAGGGTCTGGAAAGACAACCATTGGTATCGAGCTAATCGCTCGTTTTGGCAACCCAGCCCTCATCTTAGTTCCGACTGTAACCATTCGTGAACAATGGGTGGATAGAATACAAACTGCTTTTCTAGAGGATTGTCAGAGGCTTTCAGACCTCGTTTCCCAAAACTTAAAGGAGATGAAGGTATTAACGATTGTGACCTATCAGGCTTTTCATAGTGCCATGAACCAACTTCAATCACAAGAAGATGGAGAAGCAGAGGATTTTGTGGGGTTTGATTTGCTTGCAAGCCTAAGAGCTCAGAAAGTTGCTACTCTTTGTTTGGACGAATGCCACCACCTGCGCAATGAATGGTGGAAAAGTCTGGAAGCCTTTCGCAAGCAGTATGGACCGCTGAAACTCATCTCCCTGACAGCGACACCACCATATGACAGCGATCCTGAACTCTGGGAACGCTATATCCGAATGTGCGGGGAGATCGATCAAGAAATCACGGTACCTGAACTAGTCAAGGAAGACACTCTTTGCCCTCATCAGGATTTTGTCTATATGTGCTCACCAACAGCTGAAGAGGCGGAACGTCTCAAACAGTTTGAGGAGACTAAGTGGGACTATATTCATCACCTTATAGTCGATCCTGATTTTCAAACATTTGTAGCAGGGTCTAAGGTCCTCAAAGGGGATATTTCATCTGATTTGCTTTTAGAAGATCCCAAGTACTTGTCTGCTATGTTGATTTATATGCATTCTCAGGGGTTAACGATTCCTCCCTCTTTGCAAAATTTACTGGGAACCCAGAGGCTTCCAACATTGACCTCCTACTGGTTGGAGACGCTGTTGCAGAGCATACTCTATCAGACACCAGATTGGTATGAGGATCCAGATGGATATAGGAAAAAGTTAGAGGCTGACTTGAAGGCGCGTGGGTTGGTGGAAAAACGTCAGGTTTATCTGGTTAAGTCTAAGGCTTCTGACCAGCTTTTAACCCAATCTCTAGGGAAGTTGTCTGCCATTGCCGATATCTTTTTGACGGAGTATGAGAGTCTAGGTCAGGAACTGAGACAGTTAGTACTAGCTGACTATATTCGCAAGGATTTTGCTACCTATCTGGGAGATAATCAGGCAACCATTTCTCAGTTGGGGGTTCTCCCTTATTTTGAAAGCATTCGTCGAAAAGCTCAGGAGCAAGAGATACCTGTGTCTTTGGCTGTCTTGTCAGGTAGTGTCGTTATTTTGCCTACCGATGTGGCAGCAGAGTTGAAGGAGCTCTTGCCTCAGGTTCCTCTTAGTTTCTCATCTATTGGTCACTTAGATCCAAAAGATTATGTGCATGTAGGTTTTCCGAGCTCAGCTAAGGGAATCGTAGTGGCAGTGACGGACCTTTTTCAACGAGGACAGATTCAAGTCCTAGTAGGAACCAAATCTCTCCTTGGAGAGGGTTGGGATGCTCCTTGTGTTAATTCCCTAATCCTCGGAAGTTTTGTGGGGAGCTTTATGCTGAGTAACCAGATGCGTGGCCGTGCCATTCGTATCTGGCCGGGACATCCAGAAAAGACCAGTAACATCTGGCATCTGGTAGCCGTTCAAGCGCAAGCACTTATCACTCTTCCTGGTGAGGAGCCTAGACCAGAGAGCAATCAGGATCTGCAGACCTTGTCGCGACGGATGGAGCATTTTCTTGGCTTGGCCTATAATCAGGAGAGTATTGAGACCGGTTTGGATCGTTTGGATTTTCCAAAGCCCCCCTTTAGGAAAAAGCAAATCAGCGAGTATAATGAGCGAGTTAAGAGTCTCTCCAAGGATCGAGCAGGCTTGCGCAAAAAATGGCAAGATGCTCTTGTCGTAGCGGATCAGTTCGAGATAGTTACAGAAGTCGCAACTCAAAAACAGAAAATTCCAGTCATGCTCTTGCTTGATGCATTAAAATGGGTTCGCATGTCATTGCTCTTGTTGGCGGTAGATTTGTTGGTTTTGCTATTTAGACTGAGACTGATCGGTGTTTGGTGGCTTACAGCAGCCTGTCTCCTCTTTTTGGCCTTTGCATCTTGGCGTTACCTCCGCTATAAGAGTCCTTATAAACGATTGCAGTCTTTGGGTGAGCAGATCCGAAAGGCTCTGCTAGATTCGGGGCATCTAACGGATGATCAATCCCGTGTTCAGGTAGAGGAGGACAAAGAAAACTATATGGTTTTCGCCTATCTCAAGGGAGGAAGCATGAGGGACAAAGAATTGTTTGCTCAGACTGTGGGAGAGTTCTTTGCACCAGTGGATAACCAGCGCTATCTCTTGAAGGCAGAGGAAGTCCGACAAGGTCAGTCACCTTACTATGTCGTGCCTAGTCTTTTTGACAAGCGCAAGGAAGAAGCACAGAAATTCCTTGACTTTCTGAGGCCAACTATCGGACGCTATCACCTCGTCTATACACGAACAGAGGCCGGACGGAAAACCCTTCTCGAAGCTCGTATCCAAGCTCTCTCTAACAAAAATGACCGTACCTTGACTAAGAAGAAGGTTAAAAGTCAGTTGGAGTAGGGGAGGTAAAATATTACCCCTCTAGAAAATAAAAAAGCAAAGGGAGAAAAAATGGCAGATACAATTTTAATTTTGGGTAATGGCTTTGATATTGCCATGGAGCGAAAAACGAAGTATGAAGAATTTATTGACTTTGAAAAACAATTATTTTCTAATCCAGATGAGAAGTTGCTGGAGTTTCTAGAAGTTAAAAATATAAAGATTGAGAAATACAAGGATAATTTATATTTAAAATTTATTAATGAGAATAAAGGTACTCTTGGAGATAATTGGTCTAATCTTGAAATCATGATTTCTCAACTTGCAGATGCAATAATGTATTTTAAGGAGAAGAGTGATTTGCTATTTCAAATTGCACCTGCAAATCAATTTTGGGTACTTGAAGATAAATTAGTAAGTGAAAATAATTATAGTTCAAAAGTATTTGTTGCAAGAAACTTTATTTCCTTTTATAAAGAGGAAGGTTGGGATTCTTTGGAAAGAGAAGTTGCACTTGAAAAATTAAATAATAAATTTATCAGGCAACTTGATCTATTGATTGAATTGTTAGAAATATATTTATCTTATATAGACTTTCTTGATTTTGAAGTTAGAAATATTAAATCCAAGCCAACAGCTCTAGATGCAATATCAGATTTGTCAAATTCCTCTGTCCTAAACTTTAATTATACTAACACCTCAGGATATTTATTTGGGACTTCTGAGAAGAGAACTCATTTCATACATGGGCGAATTGACTTAATTAGAACCTTCAGTCGAATTAATACGATGGTTTTTGGAATTGAGGATAAAGAAAATGATGTTAACAGTGATTTGATTCCTTATCAGAAGTATTACCAAAGAGTTGTTAAAGAGACCGGAAATAAATTTGAAGAATTCTTCAGACAAACTATTCAATTTCCTGATAATGATTTTGAGAGTTATATTACTTCTAAAAATATCATTGTTTTTGGTCACTCTGTAGATCCTCTGGATAAAGAGATATTCCAAAAATGTTTTGAATTAGCAGAGAAAGGTGAGTATCTATATCGATTTTTTTACACTTACTTTGATGAACCAGCTAAACGTTCAATTATTAAGAATCTCGCAATCATCCTTGGGAAGGAAAAACTGATAGAGTTAACAGGTAAACGGAATATTGTATTCGTAAAGAGTGATGATAAGGACCGTATGAACAAAGAGCTACTACCTTAATAAAGTTAAGAATAGTTTATAGCCCACTCGCTCTAGCCAGGTCGAGTGGTTTTTCTTGAAATATGATAAAATAGAAAAGATAATACATTAATTAAGGAAAGTAAAAATGGCAAGTAAAGAAAATGCAGAACGCAAGGAGCTGCATCGTAAAATTTGGGCGATTGCAGACGATGTTCGTGGAGCTGTAGACGGTTGGGATTTTAAGCAATATATCCTAGGAATTCTGTTCTATCGTTTTATTTCAGAGCACATGGCAGACTATTTTGACCGTGCGGAGCATGAGGCTGGGGACTTAGAATTCCGTTATGCTGAATTGAGTGACCAAGAGGCTGAGCAAGATTTTAAACCAGGGACAGTTGAGGATAAGGGATTCTTTATCCTTCCGAGTCAGCTGTTTGAAAATGTTGTCAAGGATGCTTCACAAAATGAAAATTTAAACGAAGACTTGGCCAATATCTTTCAGGCTATTGAGAAGTCAGCGATTGGGTTCAAATCAGAGGACGATATCAAAGGCTTGTTTGATAACTTAGATACACGAAGTAACATCCTTGGTGGAAGTGTTCCAGAAAAAAATAAACGCCTATCTGATATCCTCAATGGTATCAATAGCATTAACTTTGGTAACTTTCAGGACAATGATATTGATGCCTTTGGGGATGCTTATGAGTTCTTGATTTCCAACTATGCTAGTAATGCAGGAAAAAGCGGGGGTGAATTTTTCACACCTCAGACAGTTTCTAAACTACTAGCTCGACTAGTCATGGTCGGCAAGGATAAGATTAACAAGGTTTACGACCCAACATGTGGGTCGGGCTCGCTCTTGCTCCAGATGAAAAAACAATATGAAGAACATATCCTAGAGGATGGTTTCTTTGGTCAAGAAATCAACATGACCAACTATAACTTGGCTCGTATGAATATGTTCTTGCACAATATCAACTACAATAACTTTGACATTAAGCGAGGAGACACCCTTTTAAATCCTCAGCATTTGGAAGAAAAGCCTTTTGATGCTATCGTTTCTAACCCTCCGTATTCTGTCAAATGGGTGGGAGATGGAGACCCAACTCTGATAAACGATGACCGTTTTGCACCAGCTGGCAAGTTAGCACCTAAGTCAAAAGCTGACTTTGCCTTTATCATGCATAGTCTCAACCACTTGTCTAATAAAGGTCGAGCAGCCATTGTTTGTTTCCCAGGAATTTTCTATCGTGGAGGTGCTGAAAAGACCATTCGTCAGTATCTGGTAGATAACAACTTTGTTGAAGCAGTCATTGCCCTTCCAGACAACCTCTTCTTTGGAACTTCTATCGCAACTACGATTTTAGTTCTGGCGAAGAATAAACTTGAAAATAAAACACTCTTTATTGATGCGAGTAAAGAATTCAAAAAAGAGACCAACAACAATGTCTTGACCGATAGCAATATCGAGCATATAGTTGAATTATTCTCTAATTATCAAAATGTTGACTATAAATCTGCTCTTGTTGATAATGAGGTGATTGGTTCAGAGCAGGATTATAACCTGTCTGTTTCAACTTATGTTGAACAAGAAGATACTCGTGAGAAGATTGATATTGATGTGCTCAATAAAGAAATCGCAGAGACTGTGACTAAGATTGACCACTTGCGTGCAGAGATAGATAAGATTGTAGAGGAATTGAGCCAAGGCAAATGATGTGATTCTCTATAAAACAGATGATGGCAAGTCCGCTATTGAGCTTCACTTGGATAATGGAACAGTCTGGCTGACCCAACAAGAACTAGCTGAGCTCTTTCAGACTTCCAAGCAAAATATTAGTAAACATATCAAGGCAATATTTGAAGATGGTGAGTTGGATGAAGCAGTGGTTGTCAACTATCAGTTGACAGCCACTCGTCACGGTGCAATGGCTGGTAAAACTCAGTCAAAAAAAGTCGCCTACTATAATCTCGACATTATTTTAGTGATTGGTTATTGTGTATACTATATTGAAAATAATTTTTAAAAAAGTAAAAAATCCTTGAATTATCTGCTAAAAACGGTATAATAGAATTAATAGGACCGCCCACCTCTCTTTGATGTGACAAGGCGGACATTTTTTTATACGGAAGTTATTATGAAAATTAAAGAATTTAAAACTTGGGATGAGCAGGTAGCCAAATTAATTGAGCACGGTTGTAAAGATATCAAATCAAATGAGTATGCGATTGATATTTTACAAAAGGTTAATTATTATCGGCTAACTGCTTATTTTTTACCTTTTCGTGATAAAGACACGCAGAAGTATGATTCCAGTAAGGTTTCTTTGGAGAAAGTTTATGGAATTGCTTGTTTTGATGCAGAGTTACGTTTGCTTATTTTTAAGTATTTAGAGGACATTGAGTTGTATTTTAGAACTCAAGTTGCCTATCATCATGGAAATAAATACGGAGCTTTAGCTTATAAAGAAGCGACTGCTTTTAATAAATTTCATAAACATGATGAATTTTTAGAAGATATTGAAAAAGAATTGAGCCATAGACAGAAAAGCCCGATTTATAAGCATCATCAGCGAAAATATGATGGAGAATTCCCTATTTGGGTTTTAGTAGAATTTTTTACTTTTGGAATGACTTCGAAATTTTTTGCAGATTCTCCGATAGATATTCAACAAGAAATTGCTAAAAATGTCGGTATAAAGTCCACTCAAATTAGAACCTATCTAGAAGTTGCAGTGGTTTTAAGAAATTACTGCGCCCATTATAATCGATTATACTACACAAGCTTCACAAAGATACCTGGTCAACTCCCTGTTTTTATGAATGACAATAGTAAATTGAAAAATAGACTAATGGCACAGCTTTATGCAGTTAAAAGCCTCTATCCTGATGAGAAAAAATGGAATGAAGGATTTTTATGTGAATTGTCAGAACTCATTAAACGCTATCAAGCAGTGATTCATCTGCATCATATTGGATTTGTGGGGAAATGGGAAGAAATACTAAAGAAATGAGAGAGTATGAAATGAACATCCTAGAAGAAATCCAAAACTGTCCCGTTGAGTGGAAAGAACTAAAAGATATTGCGATATTGAAGAATGGAAAGGATTGGAAAACTCTTCCAAGTGGGGAAGTACCAGTATATGGAAGTGGTGGAGAAATGGGAGAGTTTGTTTCAGAGTATTCTTATGACAAACCAACTGTTTTAATTCCTAGAAAAGGCTCTATTTCTAATTTGTTCTATTTAGAGAATGCTTTTTGGAATGTTGATACAATTTACTATACAGAAATTGATGACAAACAGATTATTCCAAAGTATTTTTTTTATTATTTAACGACTATTAAATTGGAAGAAATGGCAACCAATCCAACAAGACCTAGTTTAACCCAAGCTATTCTTGATAAAGTTAAGATCCCAATTCCTCCTCTAGAAATTCAAGAAAAAATAGTGCAAATACTTGACAAAATGACTGGGTATGTTACAGAATTGACCTCAGAATTGACCTCACGTAAAAAGCAATATTCTTTTTATCGAGATAAGCTCTTATCATTTGAGGATGAGGTCTATCAGGTTGAGTGGAAAGTACTTAAAGATGTTGCTACATTGAAAAATGGAAAGGATTGGAAAAATCTTCCAATTGGTGAAATACCAGTATACGGCAGTGGTGGAGAAATGGGAGAGTTTGTTGCAGATTGTTCTTATGATAAACCAACTGTTTTAATTCCTAGGAAGGGTTCTATTTCTAATTTGTTCTATTTAGAAAAAGCGTTTTGGAATGTTGATACAATTTACTACACTGAAATTGATGGAAGTCAGGTTATTCCAAAGTATTTTTATTATTATTTAACGACTGTTAATTTAGAAGAAATGTCAACTAATCCAACAAGGCCTAGTTTAACTCAAGCTATTCTTGATAAAATTAAGATCCCAGTTCCATCTCTCGAGATACAATCTCGTATTGTTCAAGTTCTAGACAACTTCGATATGGTTTGTAATGACCTAAATATAGGACTGCCCAAGGAGATTGAACTACGTCAAAAACAGTATGAATATTTTAGAGAAAAACTCTTGACATTTGTCGCCGAAGGCGAGTACACTGAGAGTAGAGTAGAGGAGTGGGACAACTCTGCAATTATCAATCTTTTACAGTGGATATTTGGCCCAATTCGAGTAGAGTTGGGAGCTATTTGTGACTTTGTAAGAGGAAATGGACTTCAGAAGAAAGATTTTACAGCAATTGGGAAATCTGTTATCCACTACGGACAAATTTACACTAAATACGATTTTTCAGTCTCTGAAACTCTCTCCAAAACTAGTGAAATAGTGTTCGAAAAGTTAAAAAAAGCACAACCAAATGACTTGGTAATGGCAACTACATCTGAGAATGTTGAAGATGTTGGAAAAGCAATTGTTTGGGAAGGAAAAGAAGAGATTGGTATTTCTGGAGATAGTTATATCATTCAAACTACCCAAAACTCACGTTACTTAAATTATTGGCTGAGATCGACTTCTTTTCAAACTCAAAAGGAAAGAAAAGTGACGGGCACAAAAGTTATTCGTATCAATTCGAAAGATATAGAAAAATTTCAAATCATCCTCCCGTCCCTTATAGAACAAAAAAGAATCGTCTCCATTCTTGACAATTTCAATACTTTAACCAACTCTCTTTCTGAGGGTCTTCCGAAAGAAATCGAACTGAGACAGAAACAGTATGAATACTGGAGAGAACAATTATTAAACTTTACTAGATAAATTCTTTCATCATTTTGAGATAGAATCTCAATTAAAACAAAAAAGGAAGCATGCAATGGTTGATTATTCAAAAGTACAGGAAGTAATTGCGGAAACAAATGAGGGGATTCTCTTGGCTGAGTATCAACCAGAGTATCGCACAGATAGAGAATATCAGTCTGAGGCTGATCTAGAAAATCAGCTGATTTCTGATTTGGTTAATTATCTTAACTACGAACGACTAGATATCCATACACCTGAAGAGCTCTTAGCAAATGCCAAGGTGCAAATAGAAAAACTCAATAAGGTGACTTTTACGAATGCTGAGTGGGATCGCTTTGTAGTAGAGTATCTGGATTGTCCCAATGAAGGATTAGTTGAAAAAACTCGAAAAATCCAAGAGAATTATATCTATGATTTTGTCTTTGATGATGGACGAATTAAAAATATTTTCATCCTTGATAAGAAAAACATTCATAACAACAGCATGCAGGTCATCAATCAAGTGACCCAGGTGGGTAGCCATACCAATCGTTATGATGTCACCATATTGGTAAATGGACTTCCTTTAGTTCAGATTGAATTGAAAAGACGTGGTGTTAGTCTTAAAGAAGCTTTTGAACAAATCCATAGATATAGTAAGGAAAGTTTCAATAGCGAAAATTCTTTATACAAATATATTCAGATTTTTGTTATTTCCAATGGCACTTATACACGCTACTTTGCAAATACGACAGCTCAAAATAAAAATCATTATGAGTTCACCTGTGAATGGGCAGACCGTAAAAATAAAACCATTCACGATTTAGAAGACTTTACTGTCACTTTCTTGAGTAAGCGAGTCCTCTTGGAAGTCTTGACCAAGTATTGTGTCTTTGATGCTGATAATACCTTGCTCATCATGCGCCCTTATCAGATAGCAGCTACTGAGAGTATCATACGCAAGATTCATTCATCTAATGAGATGAAGAACTTTGGGACCATTAATGCTTGTGGCTATATCTGGCATACGACGGGTTCAGGGAAAACTTTGACCAGCTTTAAGACAGCTCGTTTGTCGACAGAGTTGGACTATATTGACAAAGTGATTTTTGTGGTGGATAGAAAAGACTTAGACTATCAAACTATGAAGGAATATCAAAAATTCCAACCAAATTCAGTCAATGGTAGTAATAATACAAAAGAACTTCAACGTAGTATTGAAGAAAATGATGGAAAAATCGTTGTCACAACTATTCAGAAGTTAAATAAATTTATAACAGCAAATCCAAATCATGAAATCTACAGTAAGAAATGTGTTTTAATTTTTGATGAATGTCACCGCTCCCAGTTTGGGAAGGCTCAAAAGCGTATTAAGAAGGCCTTTAAACAGTATGCTCTATTTGGTTTCACAGGGACTCCAATCTTCCCAGAAAATAGCTTAACGGGAGAGACAACGCAAGAGGTTTTTGGCGAACAACTTCATAACTACGTTATAACAGATGCTATTCGAGATAAAAAAGTGTTGAAGTTCAAGGTTGACTATAACTATATCAAGCCTGAAATCAATAAATATAGAGAAGCAGAAAAAACAGTTGGCCGAGAGCTTGATGAGAAGAAACTCAAAAAGATGGAGAAGGAACTCCTTTTGCATCCAGAACGGATAGCAACTATCACAGAGTATCTGTTGAGAGTTTATAATGACAAGACACATCGAAATCAACACTATACTCATAAGCAAAAACAACTGTCTGGATTTAATGCTATGCTAGCTGTACAAAGTATTGAAGCTGCTAAACTATACTACGACGAACTCCAACGGCAACAAGCAACTTTACCAGAAGCTAAACGATTGAAAATCGCAACCATCTTTAGCTTTGCGCCAAACGAAGAACAGTCAGCTTATGGGGAAATTCAAGATGAAGAGCTCGAACCGCAAGATACAGCCATGCCACAATCTTCTAAAGAGTTTCTGGAAAAAGCGATTGATGACTATAATCACATGTTCAAGACTAACTTCTCAACTGATGGGAAAGAGTTTCAAAATTACTATCGTGACCTTTCAAAACGAGTTAAGTCTAAAGAAGTGGATTTACTGATTGTAGTGGGAATGTTCTTGACGGGATTTGATGCTCCAACTATGAATACTCTCTTTGTCGATAAAAACCTACGTTATCATGGCTTGATTCAGGCTTTTTCTAGAACCAATCGGATTTTTAACAAGGTTAAACCTTTTGGAAATATTGTTTGTTTCCGTGATTTAGAAAAGGCTACGCAAGAAGCTATTAAGACTTTTGGAGACACAAATAAGCTTGAAATCATCTTAGAAAAAAGTTTTAGTGAATACATGGATGGTTTTGTCGATCAGGTAACGGGTATCGAGGTCAAAGGATATACTGCGGTTTGTCAGGAAATTCTGGAAAGATTCCCAAATCCGCAAGAGATTGAAACAGAGCACGATAAAAAAGAGTTTGTTAAGTTATTTGGTGAGTTTCTGAAACTTGATAACGTTCTTCGAAATTATGATGAGTTTCAGGAAATCGATAAGCCTATCTCGGAAGGATATCTCCAAGATTTAAGAAGTTCTTACGTGGAAATTCGAGATGAATTCTTAAACCTTAAAAACTATGAAAGAACGAAAGACCTAGGTGTTGACCTTTCAGATATTGAATTTGAGATTGAACTCTTAAAAACGGATGAGATTAATCTAGATTATATCCTTGCTTTAATTGTTGAAAAATCGAAGAACTCTGAGTCTAAAGAAGCAATGAAAGCTGAAGTTAGCCGTGTGATTCGTTCTAGTATTGATATCCGTGCCAAAGAAGAGTTGGTTATTGGATTTATCAATGACACCGATTTGCAAAAATTGAAAGACCATGATGGGATTATCCATGCTTTCTACGAATATGGCAAGGAGCGCAAGAAAATTGCGATTCAAGACCTAGCTGAGGCTGAGAAACTTGTAGATGACTATCAATTGTTTATCGATAAATCAATTCAACGAGGTTATGCTGAAAATAGTGGGACTGATTTGGATTCGATTATTCCACCAACTTCTCGTAGACAGGGAGCGCGTGAACGGAAAAAACAAGAAGTTTTACGTAAGATTCAGTTGTTGATAGAGACTTATTCAGGTATTTAAGGGGTTATCGACCACGGTTTATTAGAAAAATCAGGCTCTACAAAAAATACTATTTATCCGCTCATATTCTGCTTATATTCCGCTCATTTTTTAGATACAACTTTGTTTCCATACTTCCTGGAAACGGATAGAAAACAAGGAGAAACATGGAACAAACTAATCAAAAATCCCAGTGCCAACAACTCTGGGCTAGAAACAAATACCTCGTTTTGAGCCATTCCAGCAATATTTACAATGAGATTCGCCAATACTTGAAGAATGAAAAAGTGGAAGTCAGCCATGTTCAAAACCTCATTGACCGTGCTTGCCAGATTCCAGAACACAGGGGTCAGGTTTGCAACGCTTTTCAGCATATTTGGGGCTATTTCAAAAATAAAGCGACCGATGCCGAGCGTAAGGACTATATGCTCTTGCTGGATCGCTACCGCTTTGGTCAGGCTTCTAAGGAGGACTTAATCGCTAAGACTCGAGACTTGCTTGATCGCTATCCAAATACCTACTTGCAACATTCGACTTTACTGAAAGGAGACTCCCATGAGACTTTGGCATGAGGCTTTGATTTCACAACTTCCCCGTCCGCAGCTCTTGGGGCAACATCGAGAGTGTTGCGCCCTGCGTGGCAATGGCTGGGGAAGAAAGCATGCGACGGTGAACTATGTCTTTACCCATTCGCCCTATCGTCTCTATGCCTATCATCGCTTGATCATGGAGGAGATGGCTAACCGTGGCTATAATGTCAGTCCAGAGTGGTTGGACAAGAACTACCGTGGCAAAATTTGCCCAGCTTATGAAGACTTGCCTGAGGAAAAGTTGGACAATCCCATCTATAGTGAGCATGATGCAGAATACTATGAGGAGTGCCTGGCTAATCTCCGAGAGAAAGGCATTGAGCTGGAGTAAGAGTCAGGATTAGCTTCACATTATAACTCTTCTCATAATTTTTTCGAATAATAAAAATGAGACCTTTAGAATGATTCTAAGGTCTTCTTTTTATGGGTATTTGGATTTACTTTTAATAACTTTTGAGTTATAATCGAATTAGAAAGAGGTTGCTTGGTGCACACGATTTACTTCTATCAAGGACAAAAATGGAAATGAGCCAGTCTTGGATTATATGAGAGAATTGGCTAGTCAGAAAAGTAAGGACAGTCGCATCAAACTCAATAAACTAAATGACTATATCGAGTTGCTTAGTCAGCATGGGACTAGAACTGGTGAACCCTATATCAAACATTTGGAAGATGAAATTTGGGAACTAAGACCTCTAAGAGATAGGATTTTATTTGTAGCGTGGCTTGATGGGAGTTTTGTTCTCTTACATCATTTTGTCAAAAAGACTCAGAAAACTCCTAGGAGAGAAATTGAAAAAGCCAAGCGTGAACTGAAGGACATAAAAGAAAGAGGGTTAAGTGATGAAGAATAGTGCCATTGGAAGTAATTGGAAAGATATCCGATCTGAACTCTTTTCCAAGGAAGAAATTCTTGAAAGTGATATGCGAGTGGCTATCATGAGTGAGTTGATTGAGGCTAGACATGAGCAAGGTATCAGTCAGAAAAAGCTAGAGGAACTCAGTGGAGTAAGCCAGCCTGTTATAGCTAGGATGGAGACAGGAAAGACCAGTCCTCAGTTGGATACGGTCTTAAGAGTTCTTGCTAGTTTAGGAAAGACACTAGCAGTCGTTCCACTTGAACAGGAAAAAGGTTGATAGAGAAGAGATTACTTGGTTTGCTAAAATCATCCACTGGATAATTTTATCTCCCGTCCGCACTTTTTCAGGGAAATATCAAAAATACTAAAGGAAAACCAACCTATAGTCTTTTCTAATAACAAGCCATAGTCACTTATAAGCATCGTCAATAGCTCGTTTGAGCATTCCAACTAAAATACAGCCGTAAAACAAGCAATACAAAGGATTTGAGACACTGGTCTCAAGTCTTTTTCTTTTGTTTAAAACAGTGATATAGTTTCAAACTATATCAAAGCCTAATTATTTACAATTATACAGACAGTTTCTTTTCTGTTAAAATAGTTTCAACAACAAATTTTGGAGGACACATCATGTCAACTACGATCATCGGTTTCCCTCGTTTGGGCGAATTCCGCGAATTGAAATTTACAACTGAAAAATATTTTAGAAAAGAAATCTCAGAAGAAGAACTACTTGCAGCCGCAAAAGAATTGCGTGCAAAACACTGGAACATTGTCAAAGAAAAAGGCATCACTGAAATCCCATCAAATGACTTTTCTCACTATGACAACTTTCTTGATGCAGCTTTCCTCTTCAACGTGGTACCTGCTTCAGTTCAAAATTTGGACTTGTCTGACCTTGAGCGTTACTTTGCTTTGGGTCGTGGTTACCAAGGAGAAAAAGGGGATGTTCGTGCCCTTCCGATGAAGAAATGGTTCAACACCAACTACCACTACATTGTGCCTAAATTTGAAAAAGACACTCAAGTTAAATTGGCTGGTCACAAGATCTTTGATGAGTTCCAAGAAGCAAAAGAACTTGGATTGAACACTCGTCCTGTCCTTGTAGGTCCGTTCACTTTCCTTCAATTATCAGACTTTGAAGAAGGCGTGAAAGCAGAAGACTTCGTAGATAGCTTAGTAGCTGCTTACCAAGAAGTTTTTGCTAAATTGGCTGAGCTTGGTGCGACTCGTATCCAATTGGACGAAGCAGCTCTTGTCAAAGATTTGACAGCTGAAGAAAAATCTCTTTTCTTGAACCTCTACAACAAACTCTTGGCTGACAAAAAAGGTCTTGAAGTCTTGCTTCAAACTTACTTCGGTGACGTTCGTGACGTTTACGCTGACCTTGTGAAATTGCCAGTAGATGCCATTGGTTTGGACTTCGTTGAAGGTAAGAAAACTCTTGAATTGGTTAAAGGTGGTTTCCCGGCTGATAAGACTCTTTATGCAGGTATTGTCAATGGAAAAAACATCTGGCGCAACAACTACGAAAAGAGCTTGGCTATTCTTGAGCAAATCCCAGCTGAAAACATTGTTTTGACTAGCTCATGCTCACTTCTTCATGTGCCATTTACAACTGCTAACGAAGAATTTGAACCAGCTATCTTGAACCACTTTGCATTTGCAGTTGAAAAATTGGATGAGATTCGTGACTTGGATGCTATCCACAATGGTCAAGGTGAAGAAGCACTTGCGGCCAACAAAGAACTCTTTGCGACTGAGCGTGTGGGTGAAAATGCTGAACTTCGTACTCGTATCGCTGGTTTGACAGACGCTGACTACACTCGTTTGCCAGCCTTTGCAGAACGTGAAGCGATCCAAGAAGAAACTTTCAAACTTCCAGCACTTCCAACAACAACAATTGGTTCATTCCCTCAAACTAAGGAAGTCCGTGCCAAACGTTTGGCCTTCCGTAAGGGTGAATTGTCACAAGAAGAGTACGATGCTTTTCTTGCTGAAACTATCGACGAATGGATCAAATGGCAAGAAGAAGTTGGATTCGACGTGCTTGTCCACGGTGAGTTCGAGCGTAACGACATGGTTGAGTACTTCGGTCAAAACCTATCAGGATACCTTTTCTCTAAGAATGGTTGGGTACAATCATACGGTATGCGTGGGGTGAAACCACCAATCATCTGGGGTGACGTCACTCGTCTTAACCCAATCACTGTTAAATGGTCTAGCTACGCACAAAGCCGTACTGACAAACCTGTTAAAGGTATGTTGACAGGACCTGTTACCATCCTTAACTGGTCATTCCCACGTGAAGACATCTCTATCAAGGACTCAACTCTTCAAATCGCCCTTGCTATCAAGGATGAAGTTCTTGACCTTGAAGCTGCTGGCGTGAAAATCATCCAAATCGACGAAGCTGCTCTTCGTGAGAAATTGCCACTCCGTCGTAGCGACTGGTACGAAGACTACCTTGACTGGGCTATTCCTGCCTTCCGCTTGGTACACTCAACAGTAGCGCCAGATACGCAAATCCACACTCACATGTGTTACTCAGAATTTACAGATATCATCCCAGCTATCGACAACATGGATGCGGACGTTATTTCCTTTGAAGCAAGCCGTTCAAACCTTGAAATCTTGGACGAACTCAAAGCGAAAAACTTCCAAACAGAAGTGGGACCTGGGGTTTACGATATCCACTCACCTCGTGTGCCAAATGAAGGCGAAATCGACCACACAATCGATGCTATTCTTGCTAAAGTACCAAGCAAGAAAGTTTGGATCAACCCTGACTGTGGTTTGAAAACACGTGGTATTCCAGAAACAAAAGAAAGCTTGATCCGCCTTGTCGAAGCAGCAAAAGCTGCGCGTGAGAAATTGTAAGATAAGATTTCTCTCTTGACACTGACTGATCAAGAAACTGCTTGGCCCAAGCCGGCTTAGCAATCATGAAATCAAAAAGAAAAGGATAATGACTATGTCACGCCAAACTCCGTCACTTTCATTTGAAGTGTTCCCTCCAAACCCAGCTGTGGGTAATGATAAGATTATTACTGCTCTTCAAGATATGCAGGAGCTAGCGCCACACTTTATCAGTGTGACGGCTAGCAATAATAAATTTAATATCAAGGAAACGACGGTTCGTTTGGCTGATTTTATCCAGAATGATTTGGCGATTCCAACCATTGCCCACTTGCCAGCTATCTATCTGACCAAGGACAAGGTTGCTGAAACCATTGCAGACTTGGATAAGGTTGGGGTACAGAAAATCTTGGCCTTGCGTGGGGATATTATCCCTGATGTGGAACCACAAAAGGATTTCCGCTATGCAACGGATTTGATCGAGTTCATCAAGGAACAAGCTCCTCACTTTGATATTGTTGGTGCTTGTTATCCAGAAGGGCACCCTGACTCTCCAAACCAGATCTCAGATATCCAAAATCTCAAGAAGAAAGTGGATGCAGGCTGTTCAAGCCTTGTAACCCAACTTTTCTTTGACAATGAGCGCTTCTACGATTTCCAAGACAAGTGTACCTTGGCAGGGATTGATGTTCCTATTCATGCGGGGATCATGCCTATTCTTAACCGTAATCAAGCGCTTCGTCTCTTGAAGACTTGTGAGAATATTCATCTTCCACGTAAATTTAAGGCCATCTTAGACAAGTATGAGCATGACCCTGAGTCGCTCAGAGCAGCAGGACTTGCCTATGCCGTGGATCAGATCGTGGACTTGGTAACTCAGGATGTCGCAGGTGTGCATCTCTACACCATGAACAATGCTGAAACAGCAAAATACATCCACCAAGCAACCCATGCCTTGTTTAACCATCAGTCTTTAGGATAATAAAAAGCAAACCATTCTTCTCAGGTGAGGGGAATGGTTCCTTTTTAATAGAAAAGCCCGCACTTTTTAAGAAAAATATGATAAAATAGACTCTGTACGTACTTGATACAAAGATGAGGGTATAAAAGTTTTAAAGGCTTTGTCGATTCTCAATTTTATGATAGAAATTTTTTCATAATTTGTTCTTTTCAGTATTTAGTTTGAGCGACACGAACGAGTCAAATCGATGTTATTTGACGAGAGAGTTAGTAAAGCATTTAGCTAATCGCCTAATAGCGATTAGCGTGAAAGGATTAGATGCTTTAGCATCAAACCTTTCTAATGATTTGTATCTTGAAAGTTGAACACGGGCTAAATCCCTAGTGAAAAAGATAGATTTCCTGGTGTGCATCGCACACTGCGTCAATTTATGCTATCATGAGTAATTGAACCCGGCCGAAAAGCTGTGTAAAAAAGATAAACTGTCTTGTCTTCATCGAAGACTTCGCCAGTTTCCTATTTTTACTTTGCTTTTTGCGACCTTAGTATCTTGATCTTTGTAGGCAAGGCGTATAATTTCATCAATCCAAAGGGGATTAAAATGACAAAACAAGTGTTTCAAACGACTTTTGCGGGTCGTGAGTTAATCGTAGAGACTGGTCAGGTTGCTAAGCAAGCAAATGGCGCAGTTGTTGTGCGTTACGGTGAGTCAACTGTCTTGACTGCGGCAGTTATGTCTAAGAAGATGGCAACTGGGGATTTCTTCCCACTTCAAGTTAACTACGAAGAAAAAATGTATGCGGCTGGGAAGTTTCCTGGTGGCTTTATGAAACGTGAAGGGCGTCCTTCGACAGATGCAACTTTGACAGCACGTTTGATTGACCGTCCAATCCGTCCTATGTTTGCGGAAGGTTTCCGTAATGAAGTCCAAGTCATCAACACAGTTCTTTCTTACGATGAAAATGCTTCTGCACCAATGGCAGCAATGTTTGGTTCATCCTTGGCACTTTCTATCTCAGATATTCCGTTTGACGGACCAATCGCTGGAGTACAAGTGGGTTATGTAGATGGCCAAATCATCATCAACCCTACTCAAGAACAAGCAGAGCGTTCGCTTCTTGAATTGACAGTAGCTGGGACCAAACACGCTATCAACATGGTGGAGTCTGGTGCCAAAGAATTGTCAGAAGAGATTATGTTGGAAGCTCTTCTCAAAGGACATGAAGCTGTTAAAGAATTGATTGCCTTCCAAGAAGAAATCGTTGCAGCAGTTGGTAAAGAAAAAGCAGAAGTTGAATTGCTTCACGTAGATGCTGAATTACAGGCTGAAATCATCGCAGCCTACAACAGTGACCTCCAAAAAGCGGTTCAAGTAGAAGAAAAACTGGCTCGTGAAGCTGCAACTCAAGCAGTTAAAGACCAAGTGACTGCTGTTTACGAAGAAAAATATGCAGACCACGAAGAATGTGACCGCATCATGCGTGATGTGGCTGAAATCTTGGAACAAATGGAACATGCTGAAGTGCGCCGTTTGATCACAGAAGATAAGGTTCGTCCTGACGGCCGTAAAGTCGATGAAATTCGTCCTTTGGATGCGGTTGTTGACTTCCTTCCTCGTGTGCATGGTTCCGGTCTCTTCACTCGTGGACAAACTCAAGCTCTTTCAGTTTTGACCTTGGCTCCGATGGGAGAAACGCAAATCATCGATGGTTTGGACCCAGAGTACAAGAAACGCTTTATGCACCACTATAACTTCCCTCAATACTCTGTAGGGGAAACAGGTCGTTATGGTGCACCAGGTCGTCGTGAAATCGGTCACGGTGCTCTTGGTGAGCGTGCCCTTGCTCAAGTCTTGCCAAGCTTGGAAGAATTCCCATACGCGATTCGCTTGGTAGCTGAGGTCTTGGAATCAAACGGTTCTTCATCTCAAGCCTCTATCTGTGCGGGAACTCTTGCCCTTATGGCTGGTGGTGTGCCAATCAAGGCGCCAGTAGCTGGTATTGCCATGGGTCTCATCTCCGACGGAAACAACTACACAGTATTGACAGATATCCAAGGTTTGGAAGACCACTTTGGTGACATGGACTTTAAGGTTGCCGGTACTCGTGACGGGATTACAGCCCTTCAAATGGATATCAAGATCCAAGGAATCACTGCAGAAATCTTGACAGAAGCCCTTGCCCAATCCAAGAAAGCGCGTTTTGAAATCCTTGATGTGATTGAAGAAACGATTCCAGAAGTTCGTCCAGAATTGGCTCCAACTGCTCCGAAAATTGATACCATTAAGATTGATGTTGATAAGATCAAGATTGTCATCGGTAAAGGTGGAGAAACGATTGATAAAATTATCGCTGAAACAGGCGTTAAGATTGATATCGACGAAGAAGGAAATGTATCTATCTACTCTAGTGACCAAGATGCTATCAACCGTACCAAAGAAATCATTGCTGGTTTAGTTCGTGAGGCTAAAGTCGATGAAGTATACCATGCCAAGGTTGTTCGTATCGAGAAATTCGGTGCCTTTGTCAACCTCTTTGATAAGACAGATGCACTTGTGCACATTTCTGAAATGGCTTGGACACGTACCAATAATGTAGAAGATTTAGTTCAAATTGGTGATTTTGTAGATGTAAAGGTTATTAAGATCGATGAAAAAGGTCGTGTAGATGCTTCTATGAAGGCACTCTTGCCACGTCCGCCAAAACCTGAACGTTCAGAAGAAAAAGGGGATAAAGGTCATCGTCATGGCGATCGTCCTCGTCACCACCACAAGGACCACAAACCTAAGAAAGAAACTACAGAAACACCAAAAGACTCAGAATAAGAAAGGAGAAATGTATGGGATGGTGGCGTGAAACCATTGATATCGTAAAAGAAAATGATCCAGCGGCTCGCACTACCTTGGAAGTCTTGCTGACCTATCCGGGTGTCAAAGCCTTGGCTGCTCACCGTCTCTCTCATTTTCTCTGGAAACATGGCTTTAAGCTTTTAGCTCGTATGCACAGCCAGTTTTGGCGTTTTTGGACGCAGATAGAGATTCACCCTGGTGCTCAGATCGAATCAGGTGTCTTTATTGACCATGGAGCAGGACTTGTGATTGGGGAGACAGCTATCGTTGAAAAAGGTGTTCTTCTCTACCATGGGGTTACTCTTGGAGGGACAGGTAAGGATAGTGGCAAACGCCATCCGACTGTTCGTAAAGGGGCGCTGATTTCGGCCCACGCTCAGGTGATTGGCCCTATTGAAATTGGAGAGAAAGCCAAAGTTGGGGCGGGTGCAGTGGTTGTATCTGATGTACCTAGTGATGTGACGGTTGTCGGTATTCCGGCCAGGATCGTCCGTGTTCATGGTGAGAAAGACGAGCCAACCATTCACGAGGTAGAGGAGAAACGGAAATACTATCTAGACAAGCTAGAGCATGCCCGTGAAGCCAGCCACAGATCGTCTGGTTTGTAGAGGATAGCTATATGATTCAAGCAAGAAACAAGTTAAGCCAAGAGGAGTTATCTGAGGCGAAAAAACTAATTAACTGTTGCCAAAACTATGACAGTACCTATCGTGATCCCTATCTCTCTAACATGCTTAATTTTGATCCAAACATGCCCGCCTTTTTCCTTTATTATGAAAAAGGCGAACTTGTTGGTTTATTAACTGTCTATGCAGATGACCAAGATGTAGAAGTGACGATACTGGTTCATCCAGATCATCGCCGTCAGGGGATTGCGCGTGCATTGTTTACTAGTTTTGAGAGAGAAACAGCTTCTTTTCCGATTCATTCAGTTACTTTTCAGACAGAGCGTGTTTTTCTAGACCGCCATCCTGATTTTGTCAGCAACTGGGGATTGGTCGAGGACGAGGATACAGAAACCTGGTTAGGCAAGGATAGAAGGCCTTATCCGTTAGAAAAGCTTTCCAATCTGGAAGTTATGTTAGCAGATAGTTCGTATCAAGATCAAATTAGTCAGTTAAAATTTCAGGTATTTTCAGAGGAACATGAATCGAGAGAAGTTGTGGATAGATATGTCGCTGAAGCTCTGAAAGATCCGGAAAGTCGCTTATATATTTTATTAAAAAACGGTCAGGTCATTGGAACTTGCACGATTGATTTATCGAGCGATACGAATTACTTCTACGGTTTAGCAATATCGGAACCTGAACGTGGAAAAGGCTATGGAAGCTATTTAGCAAAATCCCTTGTCAACCAACTAATTGAGCAAAATGACAAGGAATTTCAGATTGCCGTGGAAGATAGCAACGTAGGTGCCAAGCGCTTGTATGAAAAAATCGGCTTTATCAAACAGACACAGGTAGTTTATCTGAATGAGAAAGAATAGAAAAATGCTATTAGAAGAATTCGAAAATGTACCTGCTGTTATCGAACCAACTGATCGAAGTATTCGTGATGGTGGAGAAGTCTGTGACACGATTATTTTATCTTTTAATGGAGAAATCGTTGAACGAGTAAAGCAGTTTGAAGATGTTTATGAAGGTGGCTATCTAACCAATCTAAATGGTAGATTTCCATGGTATATCTATGAAAAAGATGGGAGTAAGGTAGCCGTTGCTATAGCTACGATTGGAGCCCCGATGGTTGTTGGACTCTTAGAAGAACTCAAAGCAAGAGGATTTAAGAACTTTGTTGTTTTGGGTTCTTGCGGAGTTCTAGATCAGTCTATTCAGGCAGATAAGATTATCCTACCAAGTTCAGCTCTACGTGATGAAGGTACAAGTTACCATTACGCTCCTCCAAGTGATGAGATAGCTTATGATGAAACTTTGCTCTTAACTATGGAAGAAGCTTTGAACAAATCTTGCGTCGAGCATATCCGCACCAAGTCTTGGACGACTGATGCCTTTTATCGAGAAACGCCTGATAAGGTCAAGCGTCGCTTGGCTGCTGGAGCCAAAGTGGTGGACATGGAAGCTTCAGCTATCATGGCTTGGAGTCAATTTCGCAAGAGTAAAGTCTATCAGTTCTTCTACACAGCTGACTATGTGGATCATCATAACCGAACCTGGGATGCCCGCCATAAAGAGCGGACAGCTGATGCCATGACTTTTTTCACTATCGCTTTGACAATAGCAAAGGAACTAGAAAGGTAACTACAAGAATGGCAGTATATTTTTACGGCTGTATCACTATGGATGGCTACTTGGCAGACAGTCAGCATAGGATAGACTGGCTGCATCAGCTTGGTTCTGTAGAGGATACAGGCTATGATGACTTTTACAGGCAAATGGATATCACCATCATGGGCAAGCGGACCTTTGAGGAAATCCAAGATTTACAAGATGTAGAAAGTTTTTATCAAGCTACGGAAAACTATGTCTTTACGCATGATAGGCACCTGCCTGTCAGCAATTACCAGCCAGTAGCTGGGGATGTGGTGGACTTTGTTCAGCAGATTGACAAAGGCAAAAATGTCTTTGTGATTGGTGGTAATTCCTTGGTAGGACCGCTCTTGGATGCGAATCTTTTCGACCACCTCATTATTCAGATAGCACCCCTTATCCTAGGAAAGGGGGTTCCCCTCTTTACCCAAGAGGAGGGGCAGCGCTTTTACCAACTGGATAGCCTCAGACAATTTGGCCCTTTTGCAGAGCTGGTTTTCAGCCGAAAAAGTCAGAAATAGAGAAGGGAGTGGACTGCATGATTAAAATTTACGACACCATGTCTCGTGATTTGCGAGAATTTGTCTCAATCGAGGACGGAAAGGTTAAGATGTATGTTTGTGGGCCAACCGTTTACAACTATATCCACGTGGGGAATGCTCGTTCAACGGTAGCCTTTGATACCATTCGTCGCTACTTTGAATATCGTGGCTACGAAGTTTCCTATATTTCCAATTTTACGGATGTGGATGATAAGATTATCAATCGTGCCAAAGAAGAAGGCATCACGCCTCAAGAAGTTGCGGACAAGTACATCGCTGCCTTTCGTGAGGATGTGACAGCCTTGGGCGTGAAACCTGCGACTCGTCATCCGCGTGTTGTAGAGTTTATGGCGGACATCATCCGCTTTGTGGAAGACTTGATTGAAAAAGGCTTTGCCTACGAGAGTCAAGGGGATGTCTATTTCCGTGTAGAAAAATCACATAACTATGCTAAGTTGGCCAATAAAACCTTGGAAGATTTGGAGCTGGGTGCTTCAGGTCGTACCGATGAAGAAACGGCTCGCAAGGAAAATCCTGTAGACTTTGCTCTTTGGAAAGCTGCAAAACCAGGCGAGATTTCTTGGAACAGTCCTTGGGGACCTGGTCGTCCGGGTTGGCATATCGAGTGTTCGGTCATGTCGACAGAGATTTTGGGCGATACCATTGATATTCACGGTGGTGGAGCCGATCTGGAGTTTCCGCATCACACCAATGAAATTGCCCAGTCAGAAGCCAAAACAGGCAAGACTTTCGCCAATTACTGGATGCACAATGGCTTTGTCAATATCGATAATGTCAAGATGTCCAAGTCCTTGGGCAACTTTATAACCGTACACGATGCCCTTAAAACTCTTGATGGGCAAGTGTTGCGTTTCTTCTTTGCCACTCAGCATTACCGTAAGCCTATCAACTTTACGGAAAAAGCAGTGCGTGATGCCGAGACCAATCTTAAGTATCTAAAAAACACTTATGAGCAACCATTTTCTGGGACTGTAGATGCTCAAGAGTTACAGGCTTTTAAAGATAAGTTTGTTGCCGCTATGGATGAGGATTTCAACTCTGCAAATGGTATCACAGTTGTCTTTGAAATGGCCAAATGGATCAACTCTAGCAACTATGATGCAAGTGTTAAAGAAGCTCTTGCGGCTATGTTAGAGGTCTTTGGGATTGTCTTTGTTGAGGAAGTTTTGGATGCAGACATTGAAGCCTTGATCCAAAAGCGCCAAGAAGCGCGTGCCAATCGTGACTTTGCGACAGCAGACCAAATCCGTGACCAATTGGCTGCTCAAGGAATTAAGCTCCTTGACACCAAGGATGGAGTGAGGTGGACTCGTGATTGATGTCAATCTCATTAACGGGATTGCGCTTGCCTTCGAAGGAGATGCAGTTTATTCCATGTATATCCGTCGCCATCTCATCCTTAAAGGCATGACCAAGCCCAATAAACTCCACCAAGAGGCGACCAAGTATGTATCTGCCAAGGCTCAGGCTCACTTGATTGCCCTCATGTTGGAGGAGCAAGTCCTGACGGAAAAAGAAGAAGAAATCTATAAACGTGGTCGCAATACCAATAGTCATACAAAGGCTAAAAATGCTGATGTCGTGACTTATCGCATGTCTACAGGTTTTGAAGCAGTCATGGGCTATCTCCATCTGACTGAAAATGTGGAGCGTCTAGAGACCATAATTTCTTGGTGCATCCAAAAAGTGGAGGGCTAGGATATGATTGCAAAGGAATTACAAGACTGGTTTCCTGAAGCTCAGATTTCAGATCAGCCAGTAGAGAAACCAGGCTATCTTACTCTTCCTTTAGCTTCTCAGCAGTGGATTTTGCTGGAGGAAGCTGGTCTCAGTGAGCGTGAAAAGCAGTTGGTTGCCCTTTTGACCCAGCAAGAGCAGGCTCGTTCACTCAATCCTTGGTATCCCTATCTGATCGAGGGGAAGGGGCAGGCACCGCAAACTTTCAAAAAGATTCAGCTGGTTTATTGCCATCTTTCCTATTTCCAACAGGAAAATCTATCCTCTTGGCTAGATATGATGCAAACTCTCTTTCCCAACTGCCGGACAGTATTGCAGGTCGGGGCTCAGGATTATGTATTTGTGCTTCAACAAGATAAGTATACCTCTGTTCGCTCAATCTTATCTGATACGATGGAAGCGGTTGAGTATGACTTTGGCCTTCGTCTGTCTATCATGTTGGGGCAGGTGTGGTCTCAGACAGGCTATCAAGCCCTATCAGACTTGATCAAAGCGGAGCGGGATTTGTTTAAGACTTGGTGGCGTCAGGGTCACCAAGGTGTACACACCTTTTCACAACTCTATCTTTGGAGTATGGGAGAAAGACTAGTGGACCTGAAGGTAATCAAGGAATGCCTGCACCAGATGATCTTGGATCAGGATCAGATTCAGGAAATCATTCTCTCTCTTTGGGAAAACAGTGCTGTTCTGACTAAAACAGCCCAGCAACTCTATCTGCATCGCAATTCTCTCCAATACAAGATTGATAGATGGGAAGAATTGACAGGGCTACAGTTGAAGGAATTGACCGACCTGACCTTGTGTTATCAGTTGATTTTACCAGATATTCTCTAAAGTTTTGTGCAAGTTGCACAGAACTTTTTTGTTTTTTTGGTCACCTTGCCATAGAAAAGTAAAGCGTTTTCATCTATAATAAAACTATCAAAAGACAAAAGGAGTTTACCTCATGGTAGAATTGAATCTTAAAAATATTTACAAAAAATATCCAAACAGCGAACACTACTCAGTTGAAGACTTCAACTTGGACATCAAAGATAAGGAATTTATCGTTTTCGTAGGTCCTTCAGGATGTGGTAAATCAACAACTCTTCGTATGATTGCTGGTCTTGAAGATATCACAGAAGGTACTGCATCTATCGATGGCGTGGTTGTCAACGACGTAGCTCCAAAAGACCGTGACATCGCCATGGTATTTCAAAACTACGCTCTTTACCCACACATGACTGTATATGACAACATGGCTTTCGGTTTGAAATTGCGCAAATACAGCAAAGAAGACATCGACAAACGTGTACAAGAAGCTGCAGCAATCCTTGGCTTGAAAGAGTTCTTGGATCGTAAACCTGCTGACCTTTCTGGTGGTCAACGTCAACGTGTTGCTATGGGTCGTGCTATCGTCCGTGATGCAAAAGTGTTCTTGATGGATGAACCTTTGTCTAACTTGGATGCCAAACTTCGTGTATCCATGCGTGCTGAAATTGCGAAAATCCACCGTCGTATCGGAGCTACAACTATCTACGTAACCCACGACCAAACAGAAGCGATGACACTTGCAGACCGTATCGTTATCATGTCAGCAACTAAGAACCCTGCTGGTACAGGTACTATCGGACGTGTTGAACAAATCGGTACCCCTCAAGAAGTTTACAAAAACCCAGTTAACAAATTTGTAGCAGGATTTATCGGAAGCCCAGCTATGAACTTCATCAATGTAAAATTGGTTGGTAGCGAAATTGTTTCTGACGGTTTCCGCTTGAAAGTTCCAGAAGGTGCTTTGAAAGTTCTTCGTGACAAAGGCTACGAAGGAAAAGAATTGATTTTCGGTATCCGTCCAGAAGATGTGAATGCAGAACCTGCTTTCCTTGAAACATTCCCAGAATCAGTTGTTAAAGCAACTATCTCTGTATCAGAATTGCTTGGTTCAGAATCTCACCTTTACTGCCAAGTCGGTAAAGACGAATTTGTTGCAAAAGTGGATGCTCGTGACTACTTGCAAACAGGCGCAACAGTTGAACTTGGATTTGACTTGAACAAAGCACACTTCTTTGACGTAGAAACTGAAAAAACAGTCTACTAAGCAAATGAAATGTCAAAACACTGCTCGAGAAATCTGGCAGTGTTTTTTTAATGATTGGTATTGGCATAAAAACAGGCTTTTCTAGTTTTCATATCCTTAAAAAAGTGATAAAATGGTAGGAAGAATTGGAGAGTATAGATGCCGAAAGAAGTGAATTTGACGGGCGATCAGGTAGTCGCTTTAACGAGAGAATATTTAACAAAGGAAGACGTTGCTTTTGTACAAAAAGCATTGATTTACGCAGTTGATTGTCATAGTGGGCAGTTTCGGAAATCAGGTGAGCCCTATATTATCCATCCTATTCAGGTAGCAGGAATTCTGGCTAAGCTCAAGCTGGATGCCGTAACGGTTGCCTGTGGTTTTTTGCATGACGTTGTTGAAGACACAGATGCGACACTGGATGATCTAGAGAGAGAGTTTGGTCATGATGTTCGGATTATCGTTGATGGGGTGACCAAGCTTGGTAAGGTTGAGTACAAATCACTCGAGGAACAATTGGCTGAAAATCACCGCAAGATGCTTATGGCCATGTCAGAGGATATCCGTGTTATCTTGGTTAAATTATCGGACCGTTTGCACAATATGCGGACTCTCAAACACCTGAGAAAGGACAAGCAAGAACGTATCTCCAGAGAAACCATGGAAATTTACGCACCACTTGCTCATCGTCTAGGGATTTCCAGTGTCAAGTGGGAGTTGGAAGATCTATCTTTCCGTTACCTCAATCCAACTGAGTTTTACAAGATCACCCACATGATGAAGGAAAAACGCAGAGAACGTGAGGCTTTGGTCGATGAAGTTGTAACCAAGTTGGAAGAGTACGCTACAGAAAGAAATCTCAAAGGGAAAATCTATGGTCGTCCTAAGCATATCTATTCGATCTACCGCAAGATGCAGGATAAGAAGAAACGCTTTGAGGAGATTTATGACCTGATTGCCATTCGCTGTATCTTAGATACCCAGAGTGATGTTTACGCTATGCTGGGTTATGTGCATGAACTTTGGAAACCCATGCCAGGCCGCTTCAAAGACTATATCGCTAATCGGAAGGCCAATGGTTACCAGTCTATCCATACGACTGTTTATGGGCCAAAAGGGCCGATTGAATTCCAGATTCGGACCAAGGAAATGCACGAGGTGGCTGAGTACGGGGTAGCAGCTCACTGGGCTTATAAGAAAGGCATTAAAGGGCAGGTCAACAGCAAGGAATCTGCTATTGGAATGAACTGGATCAAGGAGATGATGGAGCTCCAAGACCAGGCTGATGATGCAAAGGAATTTGTGGACTCTGTTAAAGAAAACTATCTGGCGGAGGAGATTTACGTCTTTACTCCTGATGGTGCGGTTCGCTCCCTACCAAAAGATTCAGGACCGATTGACTTTGCCTATGAGATCCATACCAAAGTCGGTGAAAAAGCGACTGGTGCCAAGGTCAATGGCCGTATGGTTCCACTGACAACCAAGCTCAAGACAGGGGATCAGGTTGAAATTATCACCAATCCCAACTCCTTTGGTCCGAGTCGTGACTGGCTCAACATGGTCAAGACCAGCAAGGCGCGCAACAAGATTCGTCAGTTCTTTAAAAATCAAGACAAGGAATTATCCGTTAACAAGGGCCGTGAAATGTTGATGGCCCAATTCCAAGAAAACGGCTATGTAGCCAATAAATTCATGGACAAGCGTCACATGGACGAGGTTCTTCAAAAGACCAGCTACAAGACAGAGGAAGCCCTCTATGCAGCCATTGGTTTTGGAGAAATTGGCGCTATTACCGTCTTTAACCGTTTGACTGAAAAGGAACGCCGCGAGGAAGAACGTGCCAAGGCCAAGGCGGAAGCAGAAGAGCTTGTCAAAGGTGGCGAAGTTAAGGTTGAAAATAAAGAAACCCTCAAGGTCAAGCATGAGGGTGGTGTGGTCATTGAAGGGGCTTCAGGTCTCCTAGTTCGGATTGCTAAGTGTTGCAATCCAGTGCCAGGTGACGACATTGTCGGCTACATTACTAAGGGACGCGGTGTAGCTATTCACCGTGTGGATTGTATGAATCTCCGTGCCCAAGAAAACTATGAGCAACGTCTCCTTGATGTGGAATGGGAAGATCAATTCTCAAGCAAGGAATACACTGCCCACATCGATATCTATGGTCTCAACCGTACAGGACTCTTAAATGATGTTCTGCAAGTTCTCTCCAACACAACCAAGAATATCTCAACCGTTAATGCTCAACCAACCAAGGATATGAAATTTGCTAATATCCATGTCTCATTTGGTATTTCCAACCTCTCTACACTGACCACAGTCGTGGATAAGATTAAGAGTGTGCCAGAGGTTTACTCTGTTAAACGGACTAATGGCTAATTGTCCTAGCTCTTACTAGAAAGGCTATTATGAAAATCATTATCCAACGGGTTAAAAAAGCTCAAGTCAGTATCGAAGGTCAGGTTCATGGAAAGATCAATCAGGGACTCTTATTGCTGGTCGGTGTTGGTCCAGAGGACCAAGAGGAAGATTTGGACTATGCTGTGAGAAAGCTCGTCAACATGCGGATTTTTTCAGACGCAGAAGGCAAGATGAATCTGTCTGTTAAGGATATTGGGGGCGAAATCCTTTCTATTTCTCAGTTTACCCTCTTTGCAGATACTAAGAAGGGCAATCGTCCAGCCTTTACAGGTGCAGCCAAGCCTGATAGGGCAGCTGCCTTCTATGACACTTTCAACCAAAAGCTAGCTCAGGAAGTGCCCGTTCAGAAAGGTATCTTTGGAGCGGATATGCAGGTAGAGCTGGTCAATGACGGACCGGTCACCATTATCCTTGATACAAAAAATAGATAAGAAAACCAAGCCTTGTCGGCTTGGTTTTTGTTTAGAAACACTCCCATAAAGAAATGTGTTTGTTGTAAAAGTCGGGATAGTTTTCTCTTAGGTAGTTAGCTGTCATATAATAAAAAGTAGAATGGCAAGAAGTGACGATTGGCATAAGAGCGGAAAATCGCTGAAAACTAGTGAAGGCTAAAAGGACAAATAATAGAAAGTCAATGGTGAGAACTCCTAAATAGTAGAAGCGAATCTTTTTATTGATTCGAGGATAAATCTCAGGGAAATGATGTTTGAGTCGGAAAACCAAGCGAAATAGCAGTAATCCCTGAGCAAGGATTAAAATGAATCCAGAGAGTAGGAGCCAGTCTACAGAGAGATCGGTTTTGGAGATAAAAATTGCTAATAGTAGCAAATCGCTGACTGCAATAGCTGCAAAATGGATTCTAAAGAGCTTTTTCATAGGATGACCTCCCTCTTTTATCTACCTTCATTCTACACCAAATGAATGGAAGTTGCAACTAACATAATAAAAAATCCCTGAAAGGAATTTCTTTCAGGGATAAGGGGTTAGTTGATTTTTTCGACATAGAGTTGTTTGGCGATATCCATACTAACTTGGAGGTCTTCGTTTTTGTTAACCAGAGTAAAGCTATTGGAAAAGCCATCAAACTGCTTGATTTGAAGTTGGTCACCGATATGAATTGCGTGCTTTTCTAGATATTTGAGTAGTTCAAAGCTATCATGAACGCGAGTCAGGAGATAGGTTCCTGCTTCTTGCACGGCTGCTAGTGGCAGATTATTGATTTCAACCAAGAGTTCTCCCTCGGCTGGTATGGTTCCACCGTGGGGGCAGGTTTGAGGGAAACCAAGCAGTTTATCCAGTCTCTTTACAAATAGGTCAGAGACAGTGTGCTCTAGGACCTCAGCTTCTTCGTGGATTTGATCGCTAGTATAGTCTAGATGGTGAACTAGAAAGACTTCAATCAAACGGTGTTTACGATAGAGCTCAGAGACCAGTTTGAGGCCAATATCTGTCAATAGATAGCCGTTCTCCTTATCCTTGAGGATGAGATTTTCACTTTTCATGCGTTTGATCATCTCTGTTACAGCAGGCGGAGAGACCTGCATACGGGCAGCAATTTCTTTGTTGGTGATTTTTTGCATGTCCGTACCGATTTCATAAATACATTTTAAATAATCTTCTTTATTTGGAGTCATTCGTTTCCTCTTGTATATTCTCTCCATCTAGTATACCAAAAAAAGCTAGATTTCTCTAGCTTTCTGTCATAATGCTTGTGATTTTAGTCTAGTTCTTTAACTGCAGTAATAGCAGCTTCAAAGTTTGGCTCCGTGTTGATATTGTCAACGTATTCTACATAACGGATGACATTGTCAGTATCGAGAACAAAGACGGCACGTGCAAGGAGATGCCATTCGTTGATCAAGAGGGCATAATCACGTCCGAAAGAATGGTCAAAGTAGTCTGAAAGCATGATGGCATTGTCAAGGCCTTCAGCCCCACACCAGCGTCCTTGGGCAAATGGTAGGTCCATAGAAACGGTAAGAACGACGGTATTATCAAGGCTAGCAAGTTCCTGGTTGAAGCGACGTGTTTGCGTTGAGCAGATACCAGTATCGATAGAAGGGACAACACTCAAGACTTTTTTCTTTCCATCAAAGTCAGCTAGCGTTTTTTTAGAGAGATCGGTTGTCGTAAGAGAAAAGTCAAGTGCCTTGTCTCCGACTTGCAGTTGTTTACCTGTAAAAGTTACAGGATTTCCGAGAAAAGTGGTCATGAAACTACTCCATTCTTTTTTCTTTTATTTTACCGAGAATTGTCAGATTTTTCCAATGATTTGACCGGAAATTGAAAAAACGCCAATTCGGTGAGAATGACGTTTTTAATGGATTATTTTGACAAACCTTCAGCAATCTTGTCAAGGTTGTATTTCATCATGTTGTAGTAGCTGTCACCTTCTTTACCTTCTTCAGCGATTGAGTCAGTAAAGATTTGTGCGTAAATTGGAATATTTGTGTCTTGTGAAACAGTCTTCATTGGACGGTCATCGACACTTGATTCAACAAAGAGGGATGGAACTTTTGTTTGGCGAAGCTTTTCAACCAAGGTCTTGATTTGTTCCGGTGTTCCTTCTTCTTCTGTGTTGATTTCCCAGATGTAGGCACTTGGAACTCCGTAAGCTTTAGAGAAGTATTTGAAGCATCCTTCGCTGGTTACAATGAGTTTTTTCTCAGCAGGGATATTGTTAAATTTCTCTTTGGCTTCCTTGTCCAGTTTGTCTAGCTTTTCAGTATAGTCTTTGAGATTTTTTTCGTAGAATTCCTTGTTGCTAGGGTCTTTTGCAATCAACTGTTTAGCGATATTTTTAGCAAAGATAATTCCATTTTCAAGGTTGAGCCAAGCGTGTGGGTCTTCTTTGCCTTTCTCGTTTTGACCCTCAAGGTAGATGATGTCTACACCGTCACTAACTGCATAGTAGTCTTTGTTTTCAGTTTTCTTGGCATTTTCGACCAATTTGGTAAACCAAGCATTGCCACCTGTTTCAAGGTTGATACCGTTATAGAAAATGAGGTCAGCCTCAGAAGTTTTCTTTACGTCTTCAGGAAGTGGTTCGTACTCGTGTGGGTCTTGACCAACAGGAACGATACTATGAAGATCAATCTTGTCACCAGCGATATTTTTAGTAATATCAGCAATGATAGAGTTAGTCGCTACAACCTTTAGTTTTTGGTTTGTAGATGCTGTATCTTTTTTCCCACTAGCACAGGCAGCTAATCCAATGATAGAAAGAAAAAGAACGAGCAATGTACCTAATTTTTTCATTAGATTCCTCCAGAAGGGTTTCCCCTTATTTATTGATTTTTTTATTTTTTAGTTTCAAGTATCGTTGCTTTGGAGAGATAAAGAAACTGATTAAGAAGAAGCTGGCAGATGTGAGCACGATGCTGGATCCTGCTGCGAGGTTGAAGCTATAGCCGATAAAGAGTCCCAAAACAGAAGCGGTTGCCCCTAGGGTTGATGAAAGAAAAATCATGCTCTTTAGGCTATTCGCATAAAGGTAAGCCGTCGCAGCTGGGGTGATCAACATGGCCACGATAAGAATCGTTCCAACACTTTGCATGGCAGTGACTGACACAAGGGTCAAGAGCACCATGAGTAGATAGTGATAGAAATTAACAGGCATTCCCATGGCTTTAGCCAAAAGCTCGTCAAAGGATGTAATCAATAGTTGTTTAAAGAAAATCCCGATAATCAAGAGAATCAATGCCCCCACACCAATGGTGATCCACATGTCCGTATCTTGGACAGCGAGGATATTCCCAAAAAGGATATGGAAGAGGTCTGTCGAACTCTTGGCAACACTAATCAAGATGACACCTAAGGCTAAGAAAGATGAAAAGGTAATACCAATGGCAGTGTCACTCTTGATGATAGAGTTACCCTTGATGTAGGTAATGATGATGGAAGCCATCAAGCCAAAGATGATCGCTCCAATAAAGAAATCAATTCCCAGGATAAAGGAAAGGGCTACGCCGGGCAAAACTGCGTGAGAGATGGCATCCCCCATGAGAGACATTCCACGTAAGATGATAAAACATCCCACGGCTCCAGCAACCACCCCGATGACTATAGCTGTTATCAGGGCATTTTGTAGGAAATGGAAATGTTGCAATCCATCGATAAATTCTACTATCATAGGTCACCTCCATTAAAGAAGAGCTTACTACCATAAGCTTTTTTGAGATTGGCTTCGGTAAAGGTTTCTTCAGTTGAACCAATAGCAACCAATTCTCGATTGAGAAGCATAACTTGGTCGAAATAATGAGGGACTTTGCTGAGGTCATGATGGACGATGAGAACTGTTTTACCAGCTTTTTTAAGGTCTCTCAGTGTATTCATGATAATCTCTTCACTGATCGAGTCAATCCCGACAAAAGGCTCATCTAAAAAGATGTAGTCAGCTTCCTGCACTAAGCAGCGGGCAATCAAAACACGTTGGAATTGTCCTCCAGAGAGCTGACTGATTTGGCGATCAGCATAGTCTGAGAGTCCAACGATTTCAAGTGCATCCGCCACTTTTTTCCAGTGGCTGGCCTTTAAAGTGTGGAAGAGCGGGATAGATGGATAGAGTCCCAGTGAGACACATTCCTTGACCTTGATAGGGAAATTGTAGTCGATATGGATTTTTTGCTCGACATAGGCAACTCGATGTAAAGATTTCTTGACTTCTTTGTCATCGAGAAAGGCCTGACCTTCGTGTGGGATAATTCCCAACATACTTTTTAATAAAGTTGATTTTCCAGCACCGTTTGGACCAATAATTCCGGTAATCGTTGGTCCGTGGAGCACTAGTGAAATATCCTTTAGTGCCAACGTTTCTTTGTAGGAGACACTGAGGTTTTCGATACGTATCATACAGTTATTTTCCTCCTGTCTTTTAATATACATTAAAAAAAAAATTAAGTCAAGTTAATTTTTAAAAAATTTAAAATAATAACTGAAAAATGAAGAAAAAAGAGAGACCATTTTTAATTGCATTCCCAAGTGTTTTTTGCTAAGCTAAGAATAAGTGAAAAAATGAAAGCGAGAACAAGATGACACGTTATCAAGACGATTTTTATGATGCAATCAATGGAGAATGGGAAAAAACAGCTGTTATTCCAGCTGATAAATCTCGAACAGGTGGCTTTATTGACCTTGATGAGGAAATTGAAGAGTTAATGCTGGCAACTACGGACAAGTGGTTGGAAGGCGAAGATGTTCCAGAGGACGCTATCCTCGCAAATTTTGTTAAGTACCATCGTATGGTACGTGATTTTGATAAGAGGGATGCAGATGGAATCAAGCCTGTCCTTCCTCTGCTCAAGGAATACCAAGATTTGGAGAGCTTTGCAGATTTTACCAGCAAACTGGCAGAGTTTGAACTAGCAGGTAAACCAAACTTCCTTCCATTTGGAGTATCACCAGACTTTATGGATGCCAGAACCAATGTTCTCTGGGCAAGTGCACCAGGAACTATCTTGCCAGATACAACCTACTATGCTGAAGACCATCCTCAACGTGAGGAGCTCTTGACGCTTTGGAAGGAAAGTAGCGCAAATCTTCTCAAAGCCTATGATTTTTCAGATGAGGAAATCGAAGACTTACTAGAGAAGAGATTGGAATTGGACCGTCGTATCGCAGCAGTGGTTCTTTCAAACGAAGAAAGTTCAGAATATGCCAAACTCTACCATCCATACGCTTATGAAGATTTCAAGAAATTTGCCCCTGCCCTACCTTTGGATGATTTCTTCCAAGCAGTTCTTGGACAAACTCCAGATAAGGTTATCGTAGATGAGGAACGTTTCTGGCAAGCAGCAGACCAATTTTATAGTGAAGAAGCGTGGCCTTTGCTTAAGGCAACCTTGATTTTGGCTGTGGTCAATCTTTCAACCAGCTATCTCACAGACGAGATTCGTGTCCTATCAGGTGCCTATGGACGTGCCCTTTCAGGTGTTCCAGAAGCTCAGGACAAGGTCAAGGCAGCCTATCACTTGGCCCAAGGTCCCTTTAAGCAAGCCCTTGGTCTCTGGTATGCGCATGAAAAATTCTCCCCAGAAGCTAAGGCAGACGTAGAGAAAAAAGTGGCGACTATGATTGATGTTTATAAGGAACGTTTGGCTAAGAATGACTGGCTCACTCCTGAAACGCGTGATAAGGCTATTGTCAAACTCAATGTCATCAAGCCTTATATCGGTTATCCAGAGGAATTGCCAGCCCGCTACAAGGACAAGGTAGTGGACGAAACTGCCAGTCTCTTTGAGAATGCCCTAGCCTTTGCGCGTGTGGAAATCAAGCACAGCTGGAGCAAGTGGAACCAGCCAGTTGACTACAAGGAGTGGGGCATGCCAGCACACATGGTTAATGCCTACTACAATCCTCAGAAGAACTTGATTGTTTTCCCAGCTGCCATTTTACAGGCTCCATTCTATGACTTGCATCAGTCATCTTCAGCCAACTATGGTGGTATCGGAGCAGTTATCGCTCACGAAATTTCTCATGCCTTTGATACAAATGGAGCTTCCTTTGATGAAAATGGTAGCCTCAAGGATTGGTGGACAGAGAGTGACTATACTGCCTTTAAGGAAAAAACTCAGAAAGTTATCGACCAGTTTGATGGTCAAGAATCTTATGGTGCCACTATAAATGGTAAGTTGACAGTTTCAGAAAACGTTGCTGACCTTGGAGGAATTGCTGCAGCCCTTGAAGCTGCTAAGAGAGAGCCAGACTTCTCTGCTGAAGAATTCTTCCACAACTTTGCTCGTATCTGGCGTATGAAAGGCCGTCCGGAGTTGATGAAACTCATGGCCAGTGTCGATGTGCACGCGCCTGCTAAACTCCGTGTCAATGTCCAAGTACCAAACTTCGATGACTTCTTTACAACTTATGATGTCAAAGAAGGCGACGGTATGTGGCGTTCACCAGAGGATCGTGTGATTATTTGGTAAGACAAAAACCAAGGATTTTCTTCCTTGGTTTTTTGCTTGCTAGAAAAAAGGATTAAAGGTCTTTTCGTGAGCGATAGTCGTAGCTGGACCATGACCAGGATAGACATCGTAGTTAGGAAGAGTGAAGAGTTGCGTCTGAATGCTATGGAGGAGTTGTTCCGTGCTACCTGTAGGAAGGTCTGTTCGTCCGATGGTTTCTCGGAATAGGGCATCTCCCGTCAAGACTAGATGGGCATCAGGAAAGACGATAGAAACACCGCCGATAGAGTGCCCTGGGGTTGGTAGAACTGTAAAACGAAATTCCTCAAGCTGGTATTCCTCATGAAAGACAAAGGTGTGCTCTGCAGGTTTTGCGACCACATCTGCCAGATCATCATGACGAGGGAGACCAGAGAGATTATCTATAGGTGTATAAAGCCAAGATGCTTCACTCTCTGCTACATAAACTGGAGGATTTCCAAAAGTATCACGAACCAAGTCCAGACTCATAATATGGTCGTAGTGGGTGTGGGTCAGGAGAATCGCGCAGACTGGTTTGTTGATTTTTTCGATAGTCATGCGGATAGCTTCCCAATGGCTACCTGGGTCAACCACAATCAGGTGTTGGTCTCCTTCCAGATAATAAGTGTTTTCATAAGCAACGGGATTCACGGTTTTATGGATTTTCATACTGGCTCCAATCTCAAAGAATGTATTAAACTAAGTATAGCATAGAAGAGAGAAATAAAGTGAAAAGAAAGTCCCTCTTTTGTGTTAGAGGGACAATGATCTTATTTAAACTTGAAACCTTCGTAAATGAGTTTTGTTTTGGGATTCTTTTTCTTGATTTGCTTGGCAAGGGCCTTCATCATAGGAAGCGGTCCACACATATAAACAGTAGTCTGGTCAGGGATTTCTTCTTGATCCAAAGTCAGGTATCCTTTTTCATTGCTATCGATCAGCTGCAGGTCAAAGTTAGCATTTTGACGGGCGTAGTCACGAAGTAGATCTAGGTAGACAGCATTTTCCTCTCCACGGAAACTATAGTAGAAGCGGACGTTCCTGTCTAGGATAGGGTGTTCTCGGATATAAGAGATGAAAGGTGTCATTCCAATTCCACCTGCAATCCAGATTTGCTGCTTTGGACCATGTTCCATAGTCATATGCCCATAGGCGCGATCAACTGCAACCTTGCTACCAACTTGAAGATTATCATAGATATTTTTGGTGTGGTCACCAGAGTTTTTTATCGTAAAATAAAGAGTTCGTCCTTGTCCCCCAGAGATGGAGAAAGGGTGTGGAGCAGTCTCAAAACCTTTTTGGAAAATTTTTAGAAAGGCAAATTGTCCATATTCGTAGGTGAAAGGATGACTGAGCTCTATTTCAATTTCAGTCGTGTCGTGGTTGAGGCGTTTGATTCCTACGATTTTTCCAAGATAGGTGAAACCGATCTTTTGATAAAGGAAAATAATATAAAATCCTGCAAGCAAGCCTAAAATAGCATAGATTCCAAAGATAAGACCTAGGAAACTAAAGGAGAGGAGACGATTTCCCATGATCATCAAAACATGAAAAAGGCCAAAGATATAGGCTAGATAAACCAATCGATGAATCCATCTCCATGCTTCATACTGGATATATTGTCCCAGATAGGCAACCAGAACAATGCTGATAAAGATATAGATAGCGATATTTCCAAACTGTGCGGCCAAATGCGAACCCCAGAGACCGCCCATGCTAAAGTTGTGTAGGGTTAGTAGGAGAATGGATAGAAAAGCGGTGAATTTATGAGCTAGATACATCTTTTCAAGTCCGTTAAACCAAGTTTCAAGTAAGGGTAAACGGCTAGCTAGTATAAAAGTAAGTGAGAGCGTAGTGAGAGCTAAACCAGGGATTAGAAACTGACTGGCACCTGAACTGAGCCAAGCTAGGATCGTCAGAAGCATACTAAGTCCGATAAATAAAATACCTTTTAATGATTTCATAGTAGAAGTCCTTTCATGGATTTATCTTATATTAGATGTAATAAGATTTGTTACATTTTAACAAAAAATGAATCTGTAGTCAAGGTTTAGGGTCTCGGCCTCTAAGTCAAATTTTCATGATAATCTATAAATAACGGCTAAGAAATATACTGTTAGATTTGTGTACTTCTTATAGAATTTTTTTGTTATAACAATGTAAGTGTGGGAAAAATTTAACTTCTACAAAACTCTAAAAAATAAATTGATACATAAAAGTGTATTTTATTTAATTATCGGATAAGCGACACCTGAAATTTACATGATGTAAACCTCTGTGAGTATTGGTCTTTTCAAGTATTCGGTGTTAAATTATTTTTGTATTTTTCTCAAATAAAATAATTAAAAATATTGAAAAAGAGAACAGAAAATGTTAGTATGAATATGCATATTGAATATGAGGATATAATCCTTTTAGAATAACGAAATTTAAAAACCAATTTTCGAGAAGGGAAAGAAATTTCGTTTTTTCTATATTTCAATATCGACATAATAAAAATAGGGAGGTTGTTTTTCTTATGAAGAGTAAGCAACAGGATTTTAGAACGGAGAAATACATTCGATACGGGATTCGAAAGTATAGTTTAGGAGTAGCATCAGTAGCAATTTCAGCAGGTTTGATGTTTTTGGGCAATGGAGCAGTATCAGCGATGGAACTTCAAGGAGCAGATACTACGCTTGTTTCAACATCGACATTGAATACGGAATTTTCTACGGAAACAAAAACACCTGAAAATTCGATAAAAAAAGAAAAAGAAGTTGCCCTTAAGACGGTTGATAAAACGGATTTAGTTAAAAAAATTACAGAACTTGAAGAGAAAGTAAAAACAGCAAAGAATATAGATGACTTGGTACTAACATCTGCTAAAGAACTATTAGATTCTGCGAAATCTGTCATCTCAAAAGAGATGGTTGAGCAAGAGGAAGTGGATACTGAACTTGCTAAGATTAAGGATTTAATTACGGTATTTGCTGAATCTGTCGAAGTTGGGAAAATAACGGAATCTACAGAAAAAGCAGAAGAAACAAAAGAAGCAGAAGAAACTGTCAAACCAGTCCAAGAAGAGAAAAAAGTCTTAGAACAAGTTACGTCTGAAGCTGAGGTAACCAATGTTTTAGCAACTGAAGCAGTCCGGAAAAATAAGCTTGAGGGTGAAAACAAAGCGGCAATTGAGGCGGCGATAGCTAATAATAAGGAAGTTATTGCAGAAACTAAAAAAGTCTTATCGAATGATGTCCTTACAGCTAAACAAATCAATGATCAATTGTCACGCTTAAATGATTCCATTCTTGCTGTCTACAATGATCTGAAAAAAGCAGGAGTTGGAAAAGATGGAAACTTTGGAGTCGCTTTGGCTGCTCAAGATTTCTATGCCGAAGAGGGTTCTAATACAACTCATGCATCGGAAACAAACGCTGCAAATCATACTGGTAAAGATACCTATACGATTCCAGTACAAGAAATTAAATTAATTACGGGTACTGATGCTACAGGTCTAGAGATTGAAGTCTATTCTAATCAGCGGGTTGGTAATGATACAAATGCTGGAAACGGGATGCATACAGAACAAGGTGGAAAGACTGGTCATAACAACAAAGGACGTGTAGACTATCCATTAACTCCTGATGCTGCTAAAAAGTTAGCTGAAGAAGCACCACTTTGGAGAAATAAACTCCGTGCGGATGGGTCAAGAATTTCAAACGCTGCGACGTCAATATACTCTGCTAACGGTGGTTATGAATACCTAGCTACAGAAATTTATGGCTATGGGTATGAACAAGGAGTTGACAGAGTTTATATTAAAGGCTTGAAAGATCGTATCGCTGTTTCTGAAAATGCCAAGCAAGCTGGTTGGAGTTTAACTTCTGTAACCCCAACTAACCTTGTGCCGGGATTGACATACGATTCAGAAACAGACACAATTCAAGGAAAAGTTATAGCGGATATTGAAAATGGAGTTTATGATTTACGATTTAATATTACTGCGACCAATACAGACGGTCGTACGGTAACTTTCCAAATTCAGAATCTTCGTGCTGGTTGGGTCGGATGGCAAGATAGTACGCCTCCTAAAATAAAATCAGATTCTGAGCGTTATGATCGTAATGTTGGTGATGATGCTAATGTAAATATTCAATTCTATGATGAGTCAGGTGCAAGTGCAACACCAGCAAATAGTCGAGGAACTTATAACTATACAACGGTTGAAGGCAAAGTTGTAAGAGTACCTCAAAGATTCTCTAAATCAGTAACAGGAGTTTCGGGATATAATACTATTGGTGAAGCATTAGATGATTCCAAAGTATTAATTCCAGGAACTAAATATAGTGTTGCAAATAGTACTTCTGATGAGCAAGCTGCTGATCAAACGAATATGGGGAGAGGAATCATTTCTGGAAAATTAACTGAAGCAGGAATTTACACAGTCTCCGTATTTGCAAAAGATTATGATAAATTGGCTAATAATAATGTCTGGAACCAATCTGGACAAGAAGCACATGCTACTGTAACATTAGTCGTGAAACCAAAGGTTGAGGTTCAAAACGTTGAAACTTACTCAACAGTTGTACCAGTTAAAATTTCTAAAGGTGCATCAAGTGCTAAGGTAACAATGCCTGATGGTACTGTAACCAATCTAAAAGCAGTTAATGGCAAATGGCTCGTAGACAGTGCTTCAACCAACACAGCTGTTTCTGAAAATCAAGAATTAGGTATTGTAGATTCCGATACAGTCTTTAATATTCCTGTGACATCAGAGGCGACTGCCAAAGTTGGTGTGGACAATATTAAAGTGGAAGCATCTGTTGAAAATGTGAAGGGAACTTTCTTACGTGAACAAGTTGAGTTAAATGGAACGGATGGGCAAAAACATACTGCGACTTTTAATAAGGCTACCGGACACTGGGAGTTACCTGGCGACTATGCTGAAAGTAAAACACTGAATAGTGATGGTACGACAAGATGGACTAAACGTCAAGTGTACACAGAAGCTCAGCAAGACGGTGGTATGAAATTTTATATCTATGAGTACATTCGACAGCTTGATAGCACTGGGAAAGTGACAAGTGTAGAAACGCCAACTCGCCCAGAAACGATTTATGTTTCTAAGAATACTAATCAGGTAGGTGATGGAATGTCAGTAACTGTCACTTATGACAAACATTCAAATACCTGGGCGTCATCTGATGGAACGGAAGTGACTGCTACTAAGCTTGGAAATGACTCTTGGGAAGTTCATACTAAGTCAGGATTTGGTGGTATTATTAGAGGGACTATTGCCACAAATACGGATGTGGCAACGGTTGTAAATACAAAACCAACAGCAACTTCACAAGATTATACTTTAACAAAAGGTACAACTGTTGATCTTCGTAATGAAGCAAAAGCTGCAGTAAGCATCTCAGACTCTGAAGATACGAAATATGGAAAAACTACCTATATCACTCGAATCACAGTAACATCGCCTTCAGGAGTTCAAAAAGTATTTGATACCAAACAAGATGCAAATAACTATAATATTGCTAGTGGATATAGCTTAAATGAAGTAGGAGTATATACTGTTAAGATTGATGTTATTGATAGTAATGGAAATTATACTACTGAAGCAACAATCGGTGGAACTGAGTCGGGAGTTGATCATGGAGTTGATTCATCAACCGCTACAACAACCTACCATATTACAGTAACTGATACGATTGAAGGACATAATGTGACTTCGACTGATATTCAAGGTGCTACTCAAAAAGAAACTCCAACCTTTACATCTGTTGGAGATGGATCGCCAGTAAAACCAAGTGCTTCTTCGCCTGCTAAGTTAGTAGATCCAAAAACAGGTGGATTTGTTGATACTCTAACAATTGATGGTCAGGGTACCTACTCAATTAATAATGAAACAGGTGAAATAACTTTTGTTCCATTGAAGACATTTACCGGTACAGCTACACCTGTCACAGTTTCACTTACTGCAAAATTAGGAAAAGATGCTAATGATACGGATATTACAGCAACTGCTACAGCAACGTATACTCCAACTGTAATACCTGTTAAACCAACTTCTACAGATGATGAGTCTGAAGGACCTAAAGGACAAACACAAAACGGTACACCAACTTTTACTGGTGGTAAAGTTGAAGTAAACGGTGTAGAGAAGACTGTTGAAATTGATGAAAATGTTAAACCAACCTTTGATGATGGCACAACTAAGAAAGTTGTTCCAGGAGAAGGAACTTATACCATTGATGAAAATGGTGTGGTAACTTTCACACCAGAAAAAGACTTTGTTGGGAAGGCTTCAGGAGTTACAGTCAAACGAGTTGATAAGAACGGAACAGAAATAACTGCAAAATACACTCCAACTGTACGTCCAATTACTTCATTTGTAGATACTGAGGGGAATACATTAATTCCAAGCGAAGACGGTGAACAACCTAAGAAAGATATCCCAGGTTACCGCTTCGTAGAGACTAAGAAACTTCCAAACGGCGACACAGAACACGTTTATGAGAAGGTTAAGACCAGTCACAAGGATAAGGAAGGGAATGAAATTCCAGGTTATCCAAGCGAAGACGGCGAACAACCGAAGAAAGATATTCCAGGTTACCGTTTCGTAGAGACTAAGAAACTTCCAAATGGCGACACAGAGCACGTTTATGAGAAGGTTAAGACCAGTCATAAGGATAAGGAAGGCAACGAAATTCCAGGACATCCAACCGAAGACGGTGAACAACCTAAGAAGGATATTCCAGGTTACCGCTTCGTAGAGACTAAGAAACTTCCAAACGGTGACACAGAGCACGTTTATGAGAAGGTTAAGACCAGTCACAAGGATAAGGAAGGCAACGAAATTCCAGGACATCCAACCGAAGACGGTGAACAACCTAAGAAGGATATTCCAGGTTACCGCTTCGTAGAGACTAAGAAACTTCCAAATGGCGACACAGAACACGTTTATGAGAAGGTTAAGACCAGTCATAAGGATAAGGAAGGAAACGAAATTCCAGGTTATCCAACCGAAGACGGCCAACAACCCAAGAAAGATATTCCAGGTTACCGTTTCGTAGAGACCAAGAAACTTCCAAATGGCGACACAGAACACGTTTATGAGAAGGTTAAGACCAGTCATAAGGATAAGGAAGGGAACGACATTCCAGGCCACCCAACCGAGGACGGTGAACAACCGAAGAAAGATATTCCAGGCTACCGCTTCGTAGAGACGAAGAAACTTCCAAACGGCGACACAGAACACGTTTATGAGAAGGTTAAGACTAGTCACAAGGATAAGGAAGGCAATGAAATTCCAGGTTATCCAACCGAAGACGGTGAACAACCTAAGAAAGATATTCCAGGCTACCGCTTCGTAGAGACCAAGAAACTTCCAAACGGCGACACAGAACACGTTTATGAGAAGGTTAAGACCAGTCATAAGGATAAGGAAGGGAACGAAATTCCAGGTTATCCAAGCGAAGACGGTGAACAACCTAAGAAAGATATTCCAGGCTACCGCTTCGTAGAGACTAAGAAACTTCCAAATGGCGACACAGAACATGTCTACGAAAAAGTGAAGACCAGTCATAAGGATAAGGAAGGGAACGACATTCCAGGCCACCCAACCGAAGACGGCCAACAACCCAAGAAAGATATTCCAGGTTACCGTTTCGTAGAGACCAAGAAACTTCCAAATGGCGACACAGAACACGTTTATGAGAAGGTTAAGACCAGTCATAAGGATAAGGAAGGGAACGACATTCCAGGCCACCCAACCGAGGACGGTGAACAACCTAAGAAGGATATTCCAGGCTACCGCTTCGTAGAGACTAAGAAGCTTCCAAACGGTGACACAGAACATGTCTACGAAAAAGTGAAGACTAGTCACAAGGATAAGGAAGGCAATGAAATTCCAGGTTATCCAACCGAAGACGGCGAACAACCCAAGAAAGATATCCCAGGTTACCGCTTCGTAGAGACTAAGAAACTTCCAAATGGCGACACAGAACATGTCTACGAAAAAGTTGTTACTGCCCCTCAACAAAAACCGACTGAGCAATCTCCAACTACTAAAGCAACCAAAGAATTACCTAATACTGGTGCGGAAGATCATGCAGCTTTGGCAGCTCTAGGAGTACTTGGTTTGATGAGCGGATTTGGACTTGTGTCTCGCAAGAAAAAAGAAGACTAATTCTATACTCGAGATTCTAAGTAGTATCCATTAGTTTCTGAAACAAAAAACCAACTAATCGTTAGATTAGTTGGTTTTTGTCTATTCTCGATTTTTCCAAGCTTGGTAACGGGTATCAATCAAGAGTTGGGTTAAGCGTCCCATGGTTTCTCTTTCTTCGGGAGTGAGGGATTGAGCTTGGACAAAGAGATGGTGAACGTGTTCAATGACCTTGAAGGAAGAAAGATCGTTGATAGAGGAGATGCCTGCATCAAGAATAATTCCAAAAAAGAGGTCAAAGTAGAGCTGCAGTTCCGTATCAGGGACAGTTTCAACCCATTCCTTGAAGGTTGTATCGACTTGCTGGCTGTCACTATTGGTCTCGTCCAGTTGGACAAAGTGTTTGTCTTCAACCTGCCAACTAAAGGTGTCGTGCTGAGCAAGGCCACCTAAGGCGGTGCTTCGAACGACGATTTTTTTATCTGGAATTTCCAGCATCATCCCGATGATAGACCCTTGTGGGATAAATACTTTCGTTCTTTCCATCATGTTTTGATAGCCTGGTGTTTTGGTTAGTTCCTTGTGAAGTCCAGGTGCATCAAAAGTATAGACAGAGATAATATTTTTCTGCAAGTTTGGATCAAGTTGACTGGCAGCATAGACAGCTAGATTGCCTCCTTTTGAGTGTCCTGCTAGGATAACCTTTTGCTTAGGATGTTGAGCAAAAAAATTCTCTAAATACTGGAGGGCATGTTTTTGAGCTGGAATTTCTTTCATATAGGTCATATGAAAATCTTCTTTCCAACCGATGATACTATCATCCGTTCCGCGAAAAACAAGCAAATAGGTATCGAGACTGATACGATAAGTCATGGCTGCAAACTGTTTTTGCAATTCAGGATTGATATCATTGATAAAGTTTGAGAGTTTGCAATTTTTAAAGCGTTTGTGTTGAGAGAGTTGGTCCAACAACTGGAGGCGGTTCTTATTGGTCAGCATAGTCTTTTCTCTAGGGATTTGAGGTGCAAGATCTATGAGACGCTTTGGTTCTTGGGTGACTACATCATCGAAAGCAAGATAGGTTAATTCAGTCAAGGCAAGAACATCTAACTCATTCATGGGGAGATCATAAAAGGAATCGTATGCTACATCATTCAGGTAGTCAAAAATATTGGCCATAAAAGCTCCTTTCTCTATGTTTATCCTACCACATTTACCTAGAATTAGCTAGTAGGCTTGTTCGAATGACCTAGTAGGGTTTGATTGAAATATATAGAAGATAGATTACTCCTATTTCAAACCTCTAAACGAGCTTACTTGTATGTTTTTGCTATCAATCCCATTTTCCTTTAAAAAATTCTTCATCTCATTTACATCATCAGGCTGACCTGTGATGAGATAGCTGGCTTGATTGCCGTATTCATCAATAGCACTTTTTAAAAATTCTTGACTTTGAGAAAGTTCCTCGCTAGTTTTATAAGTAAAATTCGGTGTTTTTTGAGCCAGTTCTTTCATCTCATTATCGAAAATAGTAACTCCTTTGTCAAAATGGTTGAGAATAATCGGACATTTACCAGCCCATTCTTTGATAAGGGGGCGTAGAGCAGAAATGCCGACATCAGATGCAAAGCAAACTAGTGGCTTATTCGTATCTTTAACAGTCAAAGAGGAATCCAACCAACTCATCTCAATCTCACTGCCAGCCGGTAAATGTGTCAAGGTGTTCTTAAAGTTGCTTCCACTATTATGAGTCAAAATGAGAATTTCATCTTCATCAGGTGTGGAGGCAATGGTTAGCCATCGACTGGTTTGCTCTCCCTTAGCTTCATATTTACTAGCAGTAGACGAGGTATCAGGGAGTGCAAACTTAGCATAAGCCCCAGCTTTCCAGATTTGATGACTCGGTTTTGTGATATGAATTAAATATAGATCTCCGCTGGGGTTTTCAATGGATTTTATCGATAATGTCTGGCTTCGTCCAAGATAAGCAATGGCACCCCAAGTTATAATACATAGCGCTCCAAGTGTTGATAGAATGATAATAAACATTTTTTTACCTCTTTTCATTTTTTATGACTCCTGTTCTTAATTTTATGAATGAACTATATAACAATTCATTCATATCTTTTTAAAAAATAAAGAAATCCATTCTTTATTTTAGAATTCCTTTAATGAAGTTGGTTGCAAGTATTTCGACAGTTTTGCCAATATCTGGAAAATCTTTTTCAGTGATATGCATATCCATATAGTAAAACAGATTATAAACCTGTAAAATATCTTGAATCTTTTCTGGCGAGTACCCTTCAGCCTGCATACGATTTGTAAAAGTTTTAACTAGAAACTGATGAAAAGGATTTGCGACTTTGCCTTCTTCCGAGGAATAGTAGCTGTGCAACTCATCTGCGATGGCAGGATTGTACCATTCTGCAAGGATTTTATTGGAAGAAACGAGAGTTCTGGACTGAGCAAATAGTTGACCAATGAGGTCGATCATGTCAATTTCCCAATCCAGTTCTTCGATCATAGCTTGGCGAACACGGTTGTTTTCATCTATATAGATGTCTAGAAAAATGGCTTCTTTACTCTCGTAATAGTTATAAAAAGAACCAACTGCAACACCAGCTTGCCTAGCAATTTCTGAAATACTTGTTGCCTTGTAACCTTTTTTCGAAAAAACTTCATAGGCTGCTGTCTTTAAAGATTGTTTTTTGTCCAATAGGATTTAACCTCCTTTATTTTATGAATGAATGAATGAATAAAATTATCTGTTCATTCATATTCTAACAAATCATGGCTAGCTTGTCAATAAGAAGGATGAATAAATTGGTTTAAAGCAATTACATTTATAAACAGAAGAGTTACATAAGCTTACAAGGCATTTACTTTGATAAGATTACTCATTTTAAATCTATTCCTTAAGTAAAAGAAACACGGACTAAATAAGCACAAAAAAGGGAAATATAGGATAAGGCTGGAACTATAGTTAAAAATAAGGTATGATATCAGTGGGAATGTTCTCTATTTAGCATCTGTTTTCTGATCTGAATTTGGGAAATAGGCTGCTAAACAGTATGAGATACTGATCCGTAAATCTGATATGAAGGGTTTTGATACTTTGAGAAATAACAAAGGAGGAGCGCATGCACAAGATTTTACTAGTAGAAGATGACCAAGTTATTCGGCAACAAGTTGGTAAACTACTCTCTGAGTGGGGGTTTGAGGTCGTTTTGGTAGAGGATTTTATGGAAGTATTGAGCCTTTTTGTTCAGTCAGAACCTCATTTGGTCCTCATGGATATTGGTTTGCCACTCTTTAATGGTTATCACTGGTGCCAGGAGATTCGTAAGATTTCTAAGGTGCCCATCATGTTTCTCTCTTCGAGAGATCAAGCGATGGATATCGTCATGGCGATCAATATGGGGGCAGATGACTTTGTGACCAAGCCTTTTGACCAGCAGGTGCTTCTTGCCAAGGTTCAGGGCTTGTTGCGCCGTTCCTATGAGTTTGGCCGAGATGAAAGTCTGCTGGAGTATGCGGGTGTGATCCTCAATACCAAGTCTATGGACCTGCACTATCAGGGGGAAGTCCTGAGTTTGACCAAGAATGAATTTCAAATTTTGCGGGTCTTGTTTGAACATGCTGGCAATATCGTGGCGCGTGATGACCTGATGCGGGAACTCTGGAATAGCGACTTTTTCATTGATGACAATACCTTGTCTGTCAACGTTGCTCGCTTGCGTAAAAAGTTGGAGGAGCAAGGTTTAACAGGGTTTATCGAAACCAAGAAAGGGATAGGATACGGACTGAAACATGCTTGATTGGAAATCATTTTTTCTAGCCTATCTGCGTTCTCGCAGTCGCATCTTTGTCTATATTTTTTCATTAGGCTTTCTTGTCCTTCTCTTTCAGTTTTTATTTGCTAGTCTAGGAACTTATTTTCTTTATTTCTTTCTGCTCAGTAGTTTTGTGACCTTCCTATTTTTGGCTTGGGATATTTTTGCAGAAGCTCAGGTTTACCGGCAGGAAGTACTCTATGCTGAGAGAGATCCCAAGTCTCCTCTGGAATGTGCGCTAGCAGAAAAGCTCGAAGAGCGTGAGTCTGAATTGTATCAAAAGAAGTCGGAAGCGCAGAGCAAGTTGACGGATTTGCTTGACTACTACACCTTGTGGGTTCACCAAATCAAGACCCCCATTGCAGCGAGTCGTCTCTTGGTAGCAGAAGTCTCTGATCGTGAGGCCAAGCAGCAACTGGAACAGGAAATCTTTAAGATTGACTCCTATACCAATCTGGTACTGCAGTATCTTCGTTTGGAAAGCTTCCACGATGACTTAGTATTTGAAAAGATTCAAGTGGAGGATCTGGTGAAGGAAGTGGTTCGTAAGTATGCCCTTTTCTTTATCCAAAAAGGACTGGCGCTCAATCTCCATGACCTTGACAAAATCATCGTGACCGATAAGAAGTGGTTGTTGGTCGTCATTGAACAAATCCTCTCAAACAGTCTCAAGTACACCAAGGAAGGTGGGTTAGAGATCTATATGGAAGGCCAGGAGCTCTGTATCAAGGATACGGGAATCGGGATAAAAAATAGTGATGTTCTCCGAGTCTTTGAACGTGGCTTTTCAGGTTACAATGGCCGTCTAACCCAGCAGTCATCTGGACTTGGACTTTACCTATCTAAGAAAATTTCTGAAGAGCTGGGCCACCAGATTCGCATCGAGTCTGAGGTCGGAAAAGGAACGACAGTGCGAATTAAGTTTGCGGAAGTGAACCTACTCATTGAGTAAAAAGAAATGCTAAGAACTTGGAAGAAATCTTTCAAGCTCTTCTTTAGATTTCTATGTAGTGAGAAAATAGGATAGAACAAAGAAAAAGGTAACTGGAATTTTTCCCGTTCACTATCTTTTAAATTGATTGAGTTCTTCAGAGAAAGGTTGTAAAATTTTTGATATAATATCAAGGATGGACTGACGGATGCTTAAAGGATAATTTTCAAAAAAATAACAGGTGAGAATTAAAATATGTAAAATTGAAAAGAAGTCTCTCTGCCACCATCTAAGCAGAAACAAGAGTATATGAAATAAAAGGAGTAACCAATGACTGGAAATTATTCAACACGTGAATATCGTGAGAAATTATATGATGATCTTCATGTTCGATTAAGAGATACAGTGATTTTGATGTGTGCGATTTTTATTGCCTCTATAGGTTTAAATATGAATTCAACAGCTGTCATTATTGGAGCCATGCTGATTTCCCCTCTTATGACATCGATTGTTGGACTCGGATTTGGTTTAGCTATTTTTGATACGCGTTTAATCAAGCAATCTTTAGAGGTTTTATTTACTCAAGTATTGGTCAGCTTGCTTGTTTCGACTCTGTATTTCTGGATTTCTCCCTTGTCTTATGCAAGTAGCGAGTTGATCGCACGAACCTCTCCAACCATTTGGGATGTTCTCATTGCTATTGCTGGTGGGATTGCTGGTGTGATCGGTTCAAGGAAAAGAGTTAGAAAAACCAACAACACCAAGTCTTGAAGCTTTTTGGGATTTACGGCAAAATTTCTTTGCTTGTTTTCTTTCCTTTTTCTGGTTGGGATCGTTATGGATGGCACTAAACACATTATGGGAAAAGGTTGAGAAAATTTCCTCAGAAATTATTTGGTGGAATTTGTTTCTACTCTTGGAGCGGCAGGAGTTCTCTTTGGAGAATTTCATGCCATCCAAGATACCAGTCTGAATGATGTGGTGGACCGGATCTATATAAATGTCAAGGATTTACCGTTTCAGTCCTTGGGAGCTTTAGCTAATATCCTGTCTGATGTTAAGAAGGGACTGATTCAAGACAGTCATATCTGGTCTTTCTTCCAGTCATTTTTCAAACAATATCAGTTGATAATCAGCTTAAATCAGATCTATCAGTTTGTCTATCTTTCTCTGATGGAGATCATGTCCTATCTTCACTTTGATTATTGGAAAAAACGGCTCGGTCAGGAGCTAGTATGAATAAGGAGAACAAATGAGACGTTTAAAAATGTTATGGCATATTATACAGGTTACGGGTTTTACTCGGTTTGCTCTGAGTTTTGTGACCTTTGTTTTTGGGTCAGGAGGCGTGCTTTTCCTAGTTGAACCTGCTATCACAAATTACGGAGACGGTCTTTGGTATGCTTTTGTGACTTCGACGACTGTCGGCTACGGGGATCTCCTAGCTGTGACCTTGATTGGAAGGATTACCAGTGTCTTCTTGACGATTTATGGGCTCATATTTTTTGGCTGTTTATCAGCTGTTATTATTAATTATTATACCGATTTAAATAAGGAAAGAGGAGAGGACAAATGACTGCCAATTATTCAACACGGGAATACCGTGAGAAATTATACGATGACCTTCATGTTCGATTGAGAGATACAGCGATTTTGATGTGTGCAATTTTTATTGCCTCTATCGGTCTAAATATGAATTCAACAGCTGTTATTATTGGAGCCATGTTAATTTCACCTCTCATGACACCGATTGTTGGACTGGGATTCGGTTTAGCTATTTTTGATACGCGTTTAATCAAGCAATCTCTAGAGGTTTTATTGACTCAAGTGTTGGTCAGTTTGCTTGTCTCGACTCTGTATTTCTGGATTTCTCCCTTGTCTTATGCAAGTAGCGAGTTGATCGCACGAACCTCTCCAACCATTTGGGATGTTCTCATTGCTATTGCTGGTGGGATTGCTGGTGTGATCGGTTCAAGGAAAAAAGAAGCAAACAATATCGTGCCAGGAGTAGCCATTGCTACAGCTTTGATGCCGCCTATCTGTACTGCTGGCTATGGTTTAGCTAATGGGAATGTACGATTTTTATTGGGGGCTCTCTATCTTTTCTTGATCAACTGTGTCTTTATCATGCTAGCCAACATTGTTGGAACAAGAATTTTGATGAGAAAATCTCCTTTAACTTCATTTAAAGAGCTGAGCATTAAAATGAGAATTGGCTTGATTTCTTTGATTGTATTGTTGATTCTTCCAGCTAGCTATTCGGCAGTTACTCTGACAATAGAACAAGCGCGCAAAGAAGGGATCAAACAGTTTGTAGGAAAAGAGTTCGCCAATTATACGGTTATTAATCAAGTCTACAAGTCAAGTAACAATGAATTGGTCTTGACGGTTGTTGGAGATCCGATTTCAGAAGAAGAATTAGAAACACTCCACCAAAAACAAGCCTCTTACGGTATTCAATCTGTTCAATTGAAAGTGAATCAAGTTCAGAACTCGCCAACATTAGATAGTGAAGCGACCAAGGAATTTTATGAAAACATTGACAAGTATATTGATCAAAAACTCTCTGAAAAAGATTCACAAAACGATCTCGTAAAAGAAAATGAAGCAGACAAGGATTGAGGATATTGACCATATCTAACTCATGAAAGCAAATCTTGTGTGGTGGTTTGGTCAATCACTACTAGCTCGGATTAAATAATACTCTTCGAAAATCAAATTCAAACCACGTCAGCGTCGCCTTACCGTACTCAAGTACAGCTTGCGGCTAGCTTCCTAGTTTGCTTTTTGATTTTCATTGAGTAAAAATATAAAAAGCAACAGCTGAAATAGTTGTTGCTTTTTAGGTAGCTAGGATTTTATCCCAGGTTTTATCTCTTATTTCTCAACGCGTGATTTGTTGGCGATATCAGCAAGGATAGCTTGAACAAAGTCATCAACTGAGACAGTTTGTGTTTCTTTTTGGCCATAGCGACGAACGTTAACAGTTCCGTCTTCCATTTCCTTGTCCCCAACAATCAATTGGTAAGGAATCTTGCTTGTTTGTGAAGCACGGATCTTGAACTGCATTTTTTCATTGCGCTCATCTACGTCTGCACGGACACCGCGGTCACGGAGTTTTTTCGCCACTTCCCAAGCGTAGTCCACGTGTCTTTCGTTAGATACTGGGATGAGGGTTACTTGGTGAGGTGCTAGCCATGTTGGGAAGGCACCCTTGTAGTTCTCAATCAAGATAGCTGTGAAGCGTTCCATAGTTGAGATAACTCCACGGTGGATCATAACTGGACGGTGCTCTTCGCCATCAGCTCCGATGTATTTAAGGTCGAAGCGTTCTGGAAGCAAGAAGTCAAGTTGGATAGTAGAAAGAGTTTCTTCTTTTCCAAGAGCGGTCTTAACTTGAATATCCAATTTTGGTCCGTAGAATGCTGCTTCACCTTCGGCTTCAAAGTAGTCCACGCCCATTTCATCAAGGGCTGCACGAAGCATGGTTTGGGCATTTTCCCACATCTCATCGTTGTCAAAGTACTTGTGAGTATCTTGAGGGTCACGAAGAGAGAGACGGAAGCGGTATTCAGTCAAGTTGAAGTCTTCATAAACATCGATAATCAACTGAAGAGCACGTTGGAATTCTTCTTGGATTTGTTCTGGAGTCACAAAGAGGTGACCGTCGTTAAGAGACATTTCACGTACACGTTGAAGACCAGTAAGGGAACCAGATTTTTCGTAGCGGTGCATCATACCGATTTCAGCGATACGGATTGGCAACTCACGGTAAGAGTGAACATGATGTTTGAAGACTTGGATGTGGTGCGGACAGTTCATTGGACGAAGGACAAATTCTTCCCCGTCACCCATGTCCATAGTTGGGAACATGTCTTCTTGGTAATGATCCCAGTGACCAGAAGTCTTGTAAAGTTCAACAGAAGCAAGTGGTGGAGTGTATACGTGTTGGTAGCCAGAAGCCAACTCCTTGTCTACGATGTAGCGTTCCAATTCACGACGGATAGTCGCACCATTTGGCAACCAGAATGGAAGTCCTTGACCAACCTCTTGAGAAATCATGAAGAGATCAAGCTCTTTACCAAGTTTACGGTGGTCACGTTCCTTAGCTTCTTCACGCATTTGAAGGTAGTTTTTCAAGTCTTTTTTGTCAAACCAAGCTGTACCGTAGATACGTTGCATCATAGCGTTGTCGCTATTTCCACGCCAGTAAGCACCTGCTACATGGAGAAGGTGGAAGATTTGGATACGGCCTGTTGAAGGGACGTGTGGGCCACGGCAAAGGTCTACATATTCACCCTGACGATAGATAGTCAAACCGCCTTCGTCTTCTGAGTGTTCTTCAATCAATTCCAACTTGTAAGGGTCGTTTTTAAAGATTTCACGTGCCTCGTTTTTAGTCACTTCTTCACGAATTGATGGGAAGTTTTCTTTGACAATTTTTTGCATTTCTTCTTCGATACGAGGAAGGTCTTCGTTAGAGATTTGACCAGCTGTGTTGTCAGTATCGTAGTAGAAGCCGTCCTCGATGGCTGGACCAACACCCAAGTGAATGTCTGGGAAAAGACGACGAGCTGCTTGGGCAAACAAGTGAGCGGCTGAGTGACGCAAGATTGGAAGGGCATCTTCGTGGTCAGGTGTCACAATTTCGATGCTTCCATCTTCAGTGATAGCACGAGTAGTGTCGATGAGTTTGCCGTTAAATTTACCAGCAAGAGCTTTTTTAGCTAGGGAATTGCTGATAGATTGGGCAATTTCAAAAGTTGTAACGCCGGATTCGAATTCACGTACAGCGCCGTCTGGGAAAGTAATGTTAATCATGGTTTTCTCCTTAAATATTTATTCTATTTTTGTTGGACAATTTTAAGAGCCGAGCAACCTCTTCCGCGGTTTGATTCTCTGATTGACTGCCATCTGTTACGAGACTAGGATAGCCTAATTTCATCGCTTCCTTACGAACCATTTGGGCAAAAAGAATGTCTCGTTGCATCCAGTTTTCAAAAGCTTGCTCAGGGTTGGTTGTACCCTCTAAGACATAAGGAACCCATTCTCTCTGTATATAATGCTTTTTTTGAAAATCAGCTGTCGGAGTCAAGCATAGATAGGAAGACGCTGGGCATTCAAGCTCCTTTACCAAGTGGGGCAAAAGTCCTGCCCCCTCAACCAAGAGAGGTCTATCTTGATTTTTTATCAAGTAAGATTTTACATAAGGAAAAATCTCTTCATAAAAGCGCCATTCTTCATCTGCCATCTCTTCTGGATTTCTCATCCAGATTTGTTCTGGACTTCTGTCCTGTCTCAGAAGGCAAATTGGCTGTGAGTCTGCACTTGCTTGACTCATCATCTCGTTTACCAAATCATCCAATTTGATATGAAGTAGTTGATACTGTCTAGCAAGAAGTGAAGCAATTGTTGATTTTCCACTACAAGGCGATCCGCCAATCATATAAAGCATCATTCTTCCTCCTTCTGACAAAATAAAAACGACATCCTCGAAAGGACGTCGCAACGTGGTTCCACCTTCATTTATGTTCCTCAAAAAAGAGGAACACCTCTGATTGGCTTTAACGTAGCCACCGTTTTATGTTTGCATAAAAGTCAGTAGAGTAGTATCAGTTTAGGCTTTCTATGCGTTTCCAGCAACCACGCACTCTCTAGTAGAAAGGGACTAAGTGACTTGTCTCTATGCATTATTATAGCATGATTGCGAGAATTTTCAAGGTTTTTGCATAATTTTTTTATTTTTCTCTCGCTGGAAGACATGCTTGATCCCCACACCAGAAGCCATACCAAGTAGGGTAAAGATTTCGTAAGCTAGGAAATAAAGCAGAATGAATTCACCAAAGGTGATGATGGTAAAGCAATAGAGCAGACCAATACCGAGTAGCCACCAAAGTGAGAAATGAAATCGATAGCTATAAAGTAGTGATACGATAAAGGTTGCCAGAGGTGAAAAGAGGATGATGTTGTAAATGTACAGTCCCTTCAGTGTATATGGGTCAGAGATGAGTAGAGAGAGGAGTTCATAGAGTGGCCAGTAAAAAAAGAAAATGACAAGGTAGTATGGGATATACTTAAGATAATTCCGCATGGCAATAATCCTCCAATCTGCAAAAATTGAGAGATATTTGAGAGATATTGTAGACCACATAATCCTAAATGAAGGGGAAATCTCTACTTATACTATAGCACGATTTAGAAGCTCTTACAATTTAATCCAGTGATCAGTGATAGTGATCTTTTCGAGTGTTTTCTGTTATAATACTAACAAAAGAAGTAAGAGAATGAGGAGAAAGAATGACCAAAATAGCAGTTCTTTCAGACATACATGGAAATACGACAGCTTTGGAAGCTGTACTGGATGATGCTAAAGCTGCAGAGGTAGACCAATACTGGCTTTTAGGGGATATTCTGATGCCAGGGACAGGACGTAGAAGGATCTTGGACCTCTTAGCTAGCTTGCCTATTACAGTAAGAGTTCTGGGAAATTGGGAGAATAGTCTCTGGCGAGGTCTGCATCGCAAGTTAGATCCTACAATAGCGAGTCATCGTTATCTCCTGCGTCAAAGTCAGTACATCTTAGAGGAGGTCAGCCCTGAAGAAATCGAAGACCTCAATAATCAACCCATGCAAGTTCATCGTCAGTTTGGTGATTTGATGGTGGGAATCACTCACCATCTCCCTGATAAAAACTGGGGTAGAGAATTGATTCATACGGGAAAACAAGAAGATTTTGATAGATTGGTCACGAATCCACACGCCTCTATCGCAGTATATGGCCATATTCATCAACAGTTGCTTCGTTATGGAAGTGATGGACAGTTGATTCTTAATCCAGGTTCCATTGGACAACCTTTCTTTCTAGATGCGAAGTTGCGTAAGGACCTGCGGGCCCAGTATATGATCTTAGAGTTTGATGAGGCAGGTTTGTCTGATGTTGATTTTCGTCGTGTGGATTATGATGTGGAAACTGAATTGCAGTTGGCTAAAGATTTGAAGCTCCCCTATTTCCAGGTCTACTATGAAAGTTTGGTAAATGGAATTCACCACACTCATAACCATGAATTGTTAGGTCAGATTAGTGAACAAGAAGGTTATGATCAGGATGTTGAACTCTGGATGGAAAGAGACAAGAAAGATTGGTTTTAAGAGGACTTCTAGCTAGAAATCAGATAGTCTAGTGACTGCTGCTGTTTCGCGATAAGTCGAACTGGATACGAATTGACGGCTTCTCAAATTTATGTTAGAATAACGGAATATAACTAATTTGAATCTCATACTAATTGATATTCAAAATAAGAGGAGACAGATAATGAAACCAGAAGAGTTACACGCCATTGCCTCGGAGTTGGGCTTGCAATTTGACGAAGATTCGCGTAGTATTTATGGCACGCAGTCAGGCTATTTACTTTTCCTGCAAGAAACTGATGTGAAAAATCAGTTTCGACTTTGTGTCAGTGTGAGTTTGAATGGCAATCCTGCGGATTCAGAAGAAAACGAATTGGTTTGGGATGAGTTTAAGAGTGAATCTCTTCCAAACTTGTCGACCTTGTCTATCAACCAGTACCTTGTTTCTTTTGTTGTAAAAGGTGCCATGCGCAAATCAAAAACAATTGAGAAGTTACAGACGCTCATAACAGATCTCGTTGCCTTCCTTGAAACCCATCATTTCGTCCAAGTCTGTGCCTACAGTGGTCAGGAGGGTCCTGTTGGTCTCTATCAATTAGGTGATTCAATTTTCCTTATCAATGAGGAAAGCTATCAATTGCTGAAGAGCAATCTTCAGATTGAGGTGGATTCTTATCAAAATCAAAAGGAAAATGTTCTTCTTGGAGCAGTTGGTGCGTTGCTTGGAGCCTTGATTGGTGGAGCAGTTGCTCTATTTATCGCTCGTCTAGGTTATGTAGCTATGGTAGCGGGGATTGTTCTGGGGATTTGTACCATTAAAGGATATGAAATCCTTGGAAGAAAGATATCTCGAAAGGGGATTGTAATTTCCTCTATTTGGATGGTGATTACTGTCTTTCTAGTGAATCAAATTGATTTGGCGATGGAAGTCGTTTCCAAACTAGGGGTTGAGTTTGCCTTTGCTTTCCGAGCGGTGAATCAATTAATCTTTAGCGGTGATTTTCCAGATAACTATTTTTATAATCTAGCTATGTTAGCTGTGTTTACCTTAGTTGGTGCTGGGGTGTCTATCAGCTCGGTTTGGTCAAGTCATAAAACAAAAGGGATTGTCCGTAAAATTGCATAAAGAAATAAGTCTTTGTATGTCCTCCGCTGTTCTGGGTACCAAGAGGGATACAGGACTTTTTGCATTGAGAAGATAATCATTCGTTAATATTTGACAGGATAAGCAAAAAAGGTATAATGTTTATACGGGAAAAGATGAATAAAATATCAATGAAAGGAGAAGAAGATGCAAATTTCAAGCCGATTTACAATTGCGACTCATATGATGATTATTATTGCAATGCAGGATACAGATAGTAAAGTAACCAGCGATTTTCTTGCGGCTAGTGTCGGAGTAAATCCAGTCATTATCCGTAAGACTTTATCGCAACTCAAAAAAGCTGGATTGATTTCAGTTGCTCGTGGTACGGGAGGAACTGAGATAATAAAAGACCTTCAGGATATCAGTTTGTTGGATGTCTACCAAGCTGTAGAGTGTTTAGGAAAATCAGGAAAGCTCTTTAGTTTCCATGACAATCCAAATCCTAATTGCCCAATTGGTGCGAATATCCATGCAGTCTTGGACCAAAAACTGTTCGATGTTCAAGCAGCTATGGAAAACCAACTGCGTCAGACAAGTCTGGCTCAGGTTGTGGCAGATGCTCAGAATAAACTGTCTAAGTAAGAGGACTAAGGTTCTCTTTTTCTATTGCTATAATTATGGTACAATGTAGTCATTAAAGGAGGAGACTATGTACTTTATCACAGGATTTTTTGTCCTACTTTTTCTCGTTTCGTTTTTAAGGGACAATCGTAGTCTCTGGAATCCAGCTCTCTTGCTTTTGTCTCTGCTCTTTTCTTATATGTCCATTGCCAATCTTTTTTACGAAGCTGGGCAGAAAGAAGTGCACATGGTTTTCTTTGCAGGGATTTTTCTTCTGCTGCCTTTTATAGTTTTTCTAAGTGGTTTTTTCCTTATTTATAATGGATTTGTGTTATTGAAAAAAGAAGGAAAATCCAAGGCAAATTATTTGTCTCTAGGATTAGGCTGCGTGATTCTATTCTTTTTTGTAATCATGGCAATTCGAGTGAGCGATACCAAGGGCTTGTTTTACACCAATCATCTAGTGAATATTATCTTTTTCTTTTTGATTTATTCGTATTTGATTTTTGGTTTTGCCTTTGCAGGATTTCTGCTTTATTCCATTCTGTATCTTTTCATTCCTAAGAAAAAATATTATGATTTTATCATCATTCACGGAGCAGGCTTGTTGAATGGAGAAAAAGTCACTCCCTTACTGAAGAGTCGCATTGACAAGGCAGTAGAAGCTTATCACCAGTCTCTCAATCCCAATGTTAAAATCATCGCAAGTGGTGGTCAAGGTGGGGATGAGAAGATTTCCGAGGCTCAGGCAATTTGTAATTATTTGCTGGAAGAGACGGATGTTCCGAGAGAAGCGATTCTCCTAGAGGAAGACTCAACGACGACCTATGAGAATCTCCTCTTCTCAAAAGAAATGGGAGAGAAGCTGGTGGCCAGTCCACGTTTTCTCTTTGTGACCAATGATTACCATGTTTTTCGTACTAGTACCTATGCTCGCCGTATTGGGATGAAGGGAGATGGTCTTGGTTGCCGTACAGCTGCCTACTATATTCCATCGGCCTTTATTAGAGAATATATTGCTCTATGTGTGAAGATGAGATGGCTTTTTATCGCTTTCTATGTTTTGTTGATTTTAGCTCTGATTTTCTCTTACAGAGGTATTTTATGGTAATCAAAAAATCAGCTCTCCATTTTTGCGGAGAGCTGGATTTTTATTCTGCGGCTTGTTGCCAACGTTTTGCTAGCTTATGAGACAAGCTAGAAATAGCAAAGTTAAAGATAAAGTAAATCAAGGCAATCAGGATATAAAGACTGAAGACCTGCTCTGGTTCAAAATAGCGTCCCATGAGAATTTGGCTGGCGCCAAAGAGTTCCTGTAGAGCGATAACAGAGTAGAGAAGGCTGGTATCCTTAATCACAGTTACAAACTGAGAAATGATAGCTGGCAGCATTTTACGGATCGCTTGTGGGAGAATGATGTAGTAGAGGATTTGCGTAGAGGTGAATCCTTGCGACATTCCTGCTTCATACTGGCCCTTGTCCACGGCATTGAGGCCGCCTCGGATAATCTCAGCCAGGGCTGCTGAGGTAAAGAGGGTAAAGGCAGTAATACCAGCTGGTGTGGACTTCATCTTAAACACCAAAAAGATGGTGAAAATCCAGAGGAGGTTGGGAACGTTACGTACAAACTCGATATAAATGCTGGAGATGATCCGTAAGACAGGATTTTTCCCATTTCTCATGACGGCTAGTACTGTTCCGATAAGGGTCGAGAGGACGATAGCAATCAGAGAAATGTAGAGAGTTAAGCCAAATCCTTTAAAGATAAAGACTAGGTTATCTGGGGTCAAAACTTCTAAAATAGATTCCATAGTAACCTCCTAAAGTGAATAGGCTTTTTTGTTGGCTTGCTCCATCTTGCGGCCAAACTGGGCAACAGGGAAGCATAGGGCAAAGTAGAGAAGAGCAGCACCTAAAAATGCTGGGATATAATTTCCGTTGAGAGCCGACCAAGACTTAGTCACAAACATCAAGTCTACTCCAGAGATGATGGCAACTGTAGAGGTGTTCTTGATGAGGTTAACGATTTGGTTGGTCAATGGAGGGAGAATGATACGGAAGGCTTGAGGCAAGATAATCAAGCGCATGGCATTGATATAGGTAAAACCTTGCGACAGGGCGGCCTCCATCTGACCGCTAGGAATAGACTGAATCCCTGATCGAATAACCTCAGCGATATAAGCGCCGTGATAGAGTCCCACACAAAGTACAGCTGTCCAATAAATCGGAATCATGATGGTGTGGTCACTGATAAGAGGTAGGCCATAAAAAACGATAACAAACTGCACCAAGAGGGGAGTATTTTGATAAAATTCGACAAAGATACGAGCCAAAACACGCAAGAATGGGCGTTTGCTGGTTGACATGGCCCCAAAGAAGATGCCCAAAACCATGGCGAGGATAAAAGATCCAATCGCTAGGGCAAGGGTGAAGAGGAAACCATTGAAAAATTGTCCAAAATCCTGAAAATAGGCTGTCCAAGATGATAAATCTGTCATGGGGTGTCCTCCTTAATCTGCGGTATGGCTAGATGGTTTGAGCTTGTAACGGTCATAAAGTTTCTGCAAACTACCGTCCTTGGTCCATTTAGTGACCAAGCTATCAAGATAATCGTTGAGCTCGGTGTTTGATTTCTTGGTAACAATACCGTAGTCAGATGGTTTAAAACTATCATCTAGTAGTTCTGTCCGTTTACTAATGTAGCCAGATAGGATAGAGCGGTCCACGGAAAAGGCATCAATACGGTGAGCGTGAAGGGAAGTAATCAATTCTGGGTAGGAACCGAGTTCGACAAATTTAAAGGTTAGACCTTTCTTTTTGCCCAGTTCAGTAATCAGGCGTTGGGTGATGGAACCTTGAGCAACTCCGATCGTTTTACCGTTTAGATCCTCAATGCTTTTGATGTTGGCGGATTTGTTGACCAAAAATCCAGAAGCGTCCGTATAGTAGGGACTGGTGAAGTTGTATAATTTTTTACGTTCATCTGTGATGGTAAAGGTTGCGATATCCATGTCTACCTGTTCATTGTCTAGGAGTGGTCCACGTGTTTGAGCGGTAACAGGAACGTAGCGAATCTTGACCTTGAGTTCATCTGCAATCATCTTGGCAAGGTCCGTTTCGATACCAGAATAAGTCCCTGTCTTGGGATCCTTGTAGCCAAAATTAGGAACGTCTTGTTTGACACCGACAACTAGTTCGCCTCTTTTTTGAATGTCTGCGACACTGGTATCAGCCTGAACTGGTTTGGCAGCAGCAAGGCTGAAAAGGCTAATCAATAATGCGGATAAAAAGAATTTCTTTTTCATAGGCGCCTCCTTATTTGACTTTGTCACTTTCGTGGTTGATAATTTTGCTGAGGAATTGTTGGGCACGAGGTTCGCTTGGTTTGTCAAAAAAGTCATCAACATCTGTCGTATCTACCAAAACCTCTCCGTCGGCCATAAAGATAATGCGGTCCGCAACCTCTCGGGCAAAGCCCATTTCGTGAGTAACGACAATCATATTCATACCATCTCGGGCCAATTTTTGCATAACTGCTAGAACGTCTCCGATGGTTTCAGGGTCAAGGGCAGATGTTGGCTCATCAAAGAGGAGGAGCTCCGGATGCATGGCAAGACCACGAGCGATGGCGATCCGTTGTTTTTGTCCACCAGATAGCATGGCCGGATAAGAATCTTTCTTGTCCCACATGTTTACAAATTCCAGATATTTTTGGGCTGTTTTTTCAGCTTCTTTTTTATCAATTCCTAGAACTTTTATGGGCGCTAGTGTCACGTTTTCTAACACTGTTTTGTGTGGGTAAAGGTTGAAATGTTGAAAAACCATGCCGACTTCCTTACGAAGAGGAACCAGATCTTTCTGGCTAGCACCTGCTACTTGGTGTCCATTGACTAGGAGACTTCCTTTGTCAACAGCCTCCAAACCATTGATCGTACGGATAAGAGTGGACTTCCCAGAGCCGGAAGGTCCAAGCAGGACAACAACTTGTCCTTTTTCAAAACGGAGATTGATGTCGCGGAGTGCGTGATAGTCTCCGTAATATTTTTCGACGTTTTTAAATTCTACTAAAGCCATGAGAGATCTCCTTTGTGTTAGATTTTATAACATGATTCTACACCAAAAGAATGTTCTTGTCAAATCATATCTGAAAAAAATTCACTAAAATGTTATAAAAAAGCAATCTGGATAGAGAAAATGCCTAAATCATGTTATAATGAAACGATAGAATTCTTAGAAAGAGTGGATGTTTTTTTGATAACTCCTACTTATGAATGGCAGTTTGCCCCGCAGGTTGAAGATGCGGATTTTACAAAGATAGCCAAGAAGGCTGGGCTGGGTCCTGAAGTGGCTCGGTTATTATTTGAAAGAGGGATTCAGGATGAAGAAAGTCTAAAGAAGTTTTTAGAACCTTCTTTAGAGGACTTACATGATCCCTATCTGCTCCATGATATGGATAAGGCAGTGGAACGGATTCGTCAGGCCATTGAAGAAGGGGAAAACATTCTCATCTATGGAGACTACGATGCGGATGGAATGACTTCAGCTTCGATTGTTAAGGAAAGTTTGGAACAGCTTGGCGCCGAGTGCCGAGTTTATCTGCCTAATCGCTTTACAGATGGCTATGGTCCCAATGCCAGTGTCTATAAATACTTTATCGAGCAAGAGGGAATTTCCTTGATAGTGACAGTGGATAATGGGGTTGCCGGTCATGAGGCCATTGAATTGGCTCAGTCTATGGGAGTGGATGTCATTGTGACCGACCACCATTCCATGCCGGAAACCCTTCCTGATGCCTATGCGATTGTTCACCCTGAGCATCCAGATGCGGACTATCCCTTCAAATATTTGGCCGGATGCGGAGTGGCTTTCAAGCTAGCTTGCGCTCTTTTAGAAGAAGTGCAAGTGGAATTGCTTGATTTGGTAGCTATCGGAACCATTGCAGATATGGTGAGCTTGACAGATGAAAACCGTATCATGGTTCAATATGGTCTGGAAATGCTGGGGCATACTCAGCGTATTGGTCTACAAGAAATGCTGGACATGGCTGGGATTGCTGCGAACGAAGTGACAGAAGAAACGGTTGGCTTCCAGATTGCTCCTCGTTTAAATGCCTTGGGGCGGTTGGATGATCCCAATCCTGCCATTGATTTGCTGACTGGGTTTGACGATGAGGAAGCACATGAGATTGCCCTCATGATTCACCAGAAAAATGAAGAACGTAAGGAAATCGTCCAATCTATCTATGAAGAAGCTAAGACCATGGTGGATCCTGAGAAGAAGGTCCAGGTTTTGGCCAAGGAAGGCTGGAATCCTGGCGTTCTGGGTATCGTGGCTGGGCGCTTGCTAGAGGAATTGGGGCAGACAGTCATCGTTCTTAATATAGAAGATGATCGTGCCAAGGGTAGCGCTCGTAGTGTGGAAGCGGTCGATATTTTTGAAGCCTTGGATCCCCACCGAGATCTCTTCATCGCATTCGGTGGCCATGCTGGTGCAGCAGGAATGACGCTGGAAGTGGAGAAACTCTCAGATTTATCTCAGGTCCTAGAAGATTATATCCGTGAAAAAGGCGCAGATGCTAGTGGTAAGAATAAGTTAAATCTAGATGAAGAGTTGGACTTGGAGACTCTTAGCCTGGAAACGGTTAAAAGTTTTGAACGCTTGGCACCCTTTGGAATGGACAATCAGAAACCTGTCTTTTATATCAAGGATTTTCAGGTCGAAAGTGCCCGTACCATGGGGGCAGGCAATGCCCATCTCAAGCTGAAAATTTCCAAGGGTGAGGCGACTTTTGAAGTGGTGGCCTTTGGACAAGGTAGATGGGCGACAGAGTTTGCTCAAACAAAAAACCTAGAATTGGCAGTTACCTTGTCTGTCAATCAATGGAATGGTCAAACTGCCCTCCAGTTGATGATGGTGGATGCGCGTGTGGAGGGTATTCAACTCTTTAACATTCGTGGGAAGAATGCAGTCTTGCCAGAAGGGGTTCCAGTCTTGGATTTTTCTGGTGAGTTGCCAGATCTAGCGACTAGTGACGCGGTTGTTGTGAAAACCATTCCCGAGGATATTACCCTGCTGAAGACCATTTTTCAGGAACAGGATTTCTCTGCTGTCTATTTCAAAAATGACATCGATAAGGCCTACTATCTGACAGGTTACGGGACTAGAGAACAGTTTGCAAAATTGTACAAGACCATTTACCAGTTTCCAGAGTTTGATATTCGCTACAAGCTGAAAGATCTGGCGGCTTATCTCAATATCCAACAAATCTTGCTGGTCAAGATGATTCAAGTATTTGAGGAACTGGGCTTTGTAACGATCAAAGATGGTGTCATGACAGTCAATAAAGAAGCGCCAAAGAGGGAGATTGGAGAAAGTCAGATATACCAAAAACTTAAACAAACCGTCAAAGATCAAGAAATGATGGCGCTGGGTACCGTGCAAGAAATATATGACTTTTTAATGGAGTTATAGATGGAAAGGGACTGAGATGACCTATTTCGGTCTCTTTTTGTCGGATAAATGCTTGATGTGGGAGTGGTTGATAAGACGGTCTTTTGAGTGGTTCACTGATGTAAAAATTGGGGAAAATGATTCATTTTCTATTCTCTTCTATCACTTTATACGATGTCTACTTTTAAACCTTATGTAGTAAAAGTATAAATTTTTGTAACAGGACTAAAATATAACTCTAAACGAACTGACATGTAAATCAAGTATGATTTTCTTATCAAGAAAATATAAGGGGAATCTAGTTATGAAAAAAACAGTTACGAAACTGACTCTTAGTTTGACTTCTACCGCTATTTTGGCTACAGTTGGGGCTCAAACTGTTCATGCGAACTCTTACGTTGTCCAAGATGGTGATTCATTTTATGCCATTGCAACTGCAAACGGCATGGATCCACATGAGTTGGCAGCTTTGAATGGAAAAACCATCTTTGACACTATCCACCCAGGCGATGTATTGGAAGTGAGTGGTTCCGCTCAGGCTAGCTCTACCTACAGTGCTCCAGCTAGTACTGCGAATGTGGTATCAGATACAGAGGATGTTGTCGAAAAGACTCCTACAAACTATGGAAATTCTTATCCTGTTGGTCAGTGTACATGGGGTGTGAAAGAATTGGCTCCTTGGGCTAGCAACTGGTGGGGAAATGCCAACACGTGGGCAATCTACGCGAGTGCTCAAGGCTATAAGACAGGAAGTGTTCCAGTAGTAGGAGCAATCGCCGTTTGGGACGGTGGTGAATATGGACACGTTGCTTATGTAACAGATGTTCAAAGTGAAAACTCTATCCAGGTATTGGAAGCAAACTACAGACGTCAAAAGCAGATTGCAAATTACCGTGGCTTCTTTAATCCACATGAATTTTTAGGTAACGTCACTTATATCTATCCAAACTAAAGATGATAAAAAGATTTAGAATTTCTAAGTCTTTTTTCTTTTTGAAAAAATTTCCTAACGTTATCCTCTATCTTAGTGGCTAATTGCTGAAAATTTTTTAGATTCTGTAGCGAACAGGAAATTCTCGCTTTTAGATGCAGATAAGCCATGTCTTTGTAGAAAATAGTTCTCAAGTCGAGAGGTAAAAGCAAGGTTGTTTTGAACAAAAAGAGAAATTTAGAGTTCGAGAAAGGTATCTGAAATCAAATTAATTCAGAAAGTCTATAATTTTGATAGTATAATCGTTCTATTATCTTCGATGAAGCCTCCAAAAGAGAAGTCAAAGTTAAAGGATTCGATTCACAGTAGTGACTAATCTCTAGTTAAAAACCTATCTTCGTTTTGAAAATAATCAAAAAAATGGTATAATGGTAGGTAAAGATTCGGCTGAGAGTTTTGGAACTTTTAGAATAAGAGGGTAAATTCACCCTATAATCAAGATAAATGAAGTTTCGGAGGGAAAATGAGTAATATTAGTTTAACAACACTAGGTGGTGTACGAGAAAATGGTAAAAATATGTACATCGCTGAAATCGATGGTTCTATTTTTGTTTTGGATGCAGGGCTTAAATACCCTGAAAATGAACAACTAGGTGTTGATGTCGTCATTCCAAATATGGACTACCTTTTTGAAAATAGCGATCGTATCGCAGGGGTCTTTTTGACCCACGGACATGCGGATGCCATTGGTGCCCTGCCTTATCTTTTGGCAGAGGCTAAGGTGCCTGTGTTTGGTTCTGAGTTGACCATTGAGTTGGCCAAACTCTTTGTCAAAGGAAATGATACGGTTAAGAAATTCAATGACTTCCATGTGATTGATGAAGATACGGAGATCGACTTTGGAGGGACTGTGGTTTCCTTCTTCCGTACAACCCACTCCATCCCAGAAAGTTTGGGAGTAGTCCTGAAAACAGCTGAAGGTAGCATAGTTTACACAGGCGACTTCAAGTTTGACCAGACAGCCAGTGAATCCTATGCGACGGATTTTGCTCGTTTGGCAGAAATCGGTCGTGATGGCGTTTTGGCGCTCCTCAGTGACTCTGCGAATGCAGACAGCAATATCCAGGTGGCGAGTGAGAGCGAAGTTGGAGACGAAATTACCCAGACAATTGCAGACTGGGAAGGTCGTATCATCGTTGCCGCAGTTGCCAGCAACCTTTCTCGTATTCAGCAGGTTTTTGATGCTGCAGCAGATACAGGTCGCCGAGTTGTTCTGACTGGATTTGATATTGAAAATATCGTCCGCACTGCGATTCGTCTCAAAAAATTATCTCTAGCCAACGAAAGTCTCTTGATTAAACCTAAAGAAATGTCTCGTTTTGAAGACCATGAGTTGATTATCCTTGAGACGGGCCGTATGGGTGAGCCTATTAATGGACTTCGCAAGATGTCCATCGGTCGCCACCGCTATGTGGAAATCAAAGATGGAGACTTGGTTTATATCGTAACGACTCCATCTATCGCCAAAGAAGCTGTCATGGCGCGTGTTGAAAACATGATCTACCAAGCTGGTGGTGTGGTGAAACTCATTACCCAAAGCTTGCGAGTATCCGGACACGGGAATGCGCGTGATTTGCAGTTGATGATCAATCTTTTGCAACCGAACTACCTCTTCCCTATCCAAGGGGAGTACCGTGAGTTGGATGCGCATGCCAAGGCTGCCATGGCAGTTGGGATGTTGCCAGAGCGCATTTTCATTCCTAAAAAGGGAACAACCATGTCTTATGAACATGGAGACTTTGTTCCAGCTGGAGCAGTTTCTGCAGGTGATGTCTTGATTGACGGAAATGCCATCGGGGATGTTGGAAATGTCGTCCTTCGTGACCGTAAGGTCTTGTCAGAGGATGGAATCTTTATCGTGGCGATCACTGTCAACCGTCGTGAGAAGAAAATTGTGGCCAAGGCCCGTGTTCATACGCGTGGATTTGTTTATCTCAAGAAGAGCCGCGATATTCTCCGTGAAAGTTCAGAATTGATTAACCAAACGGTAGAAGAGTATCTTCAAGGTGATGACTTTGACTGGGCAGATCTCAAAGGAAAGGTTCGTGACAATCTGACTAAGTACCTCTTTGATCAAACCAAGCGTCGTCCAGCAATCTTGCCAGTCGTGATGGAGGCAAAATAATAAGCAGCATACCTACAGAAAAAGTCGAAATTCGGCTTTTTCTTATAGAATAGTAAAAGGAGACAACCATGGCAGTTATGAATATTGAGTATTACTCAAAAGTTTTGGATATGGAGTGGGGCGTTACCGTACTCTATCCAGATGCTAGTCGGGTGACTGAACCAGATTGCACAGATATTCCTGTCCTTTATCTTTTGCACGGAATGTCAGGAAATCAAAATAGCTGGCTCAAACGTACCAATGTCGAACGCTTGTTGCGTGGAACCAATCTCATTGTTATCATGCCCAATACAAATAATGGCTGGTACACAGATACTCAGTATGGCTATAACTACTATACTGCTCTAGCAGAAGAGTTACCTCAGGTCATGAAACGTTTCTTCCCCAATATGACCAGCAAGCGAGAAAAGACCTTTATAGCTGGTCTTTCCATGGGTGGTTACGGCTCCTTCAAACTCGCTCTGTCAACAAATCGTTTTTCTCATGCGGCTAGTTTTTCTGGTGCGCTCAGTTTTCAGGAATTTTCTCCTGAAAGTCAGGATCTGGGGTCACTTGCCTACTGGCGAGGAGTTTTTGGAGAGATTAAAGACTGGACAGCTAGTCCTCATTCGCTTGAAAGCATGGCTGCAAAATCCGATAAAAAGACCAAACTATGGGCTTGGTGTGGGGAGCAAGACTATCTCTACTCTGCCAATAACCTCGCAGTGAAAAACCTCAAAAATCTTGGTTTTGAGGTGACCTATAGTCATAGTCCAGGTAAGCACGAGTGGTACTACTGGGAAAAACAATTGGAGCGTTTTTTGGCTACTCTACCAATTGACTTTGTTTTGGAAGAGCGCTTATCTTAGTTTTAGGTTTCTTTCAGCTTTCTTCAGTAAAATAGAGAATCTATCTTGATCAAGGAGAATGTGATTTCAAGATAGGTTCTTATTTTTATGAAAGGTGGGGCGTCATGTTCTGGATTATTCGATTATTCTTCCGATTTCTTTTGGGAATTTGGCGTTTCTTCTGGCGTTTGGTTTGGACTGTAGTTATTCTACTGCTCATTGCCTTTGGAGTGGTTTGGTATCTGTCTGGTGATTTTCATTCTGCGGTCAATCAGGTTGAAAAAATGAGCAAGATTGGTCAAGATGGCTGGAATCAATGGAGGGAGACGGGAACGCTGGAAGTCTTGTCTCAGACAGACAGTCACCAACATGCAGAAGGTAAGTGGGCTCAGGCCTCAGCTCGCATCTATATTGAACCTCAAATGGATGAGACCTTCCAAGGTGCCTATGCAGAAGCTATAAAAAACTGGAATCAAACGGGAGCCTTTACCTTTGAGGTGGTTGCGGATCCTAGCCAGGGAGATATTGTGGCAAGTGAGATGAATGATGGATCGACCGCTGTAGCAGGTCAAGCCGAGAGTCAAACCAATTTGTTAACCAATCAATTTATATCTGTAACGGTTCGCCTGAATCACTATTATCTATCCAATCCAAGTTATGGTTATTCTTATGAACGGATTGTGCACACGGCGGAGCACGAGCTGGGGCATGCCATCGGATTGGATCATACCAACGAAACTTCTGTCATGCAGCCAGCAGGTTCTTACTATGGGATTCAGCCTCAGGATGTGACAGCTGTTCAAGAACTCTATACCAGTAGCGACTAGATGAAGTCGGTGTAGTCTAAAAAGAAATCAAAGCTCCTCCAACAAGTGATTGGTGGGGCTTTTTGTTCGTCCTGTTACGGCCTTTTTGCTATAATGGAACTATGAATAACTTGATCAAATCAAAACTAGAGCTCTTGCCGACCAGCCCTGGATGCTACATTCACAAGGATAAAAATGGCACTATTATCTATGTAGGAAAGGCTAAAAATCTGCGCAATCGCGTGCGGTCCTATTTCCGTGGGAGTCACGATACCAAGACAGAGGCTCTGGTGTCTGAAATTGTGGATTTTGAATTTATCGTCACTGAGTCCAATATTGAGGCCCTTCTCCTAGAAATCAATCTTATCAAGGAAAATAAGCCCAAGTACAATATCATGCTCAAGGACGACAAGTCTTATCCTTTCATCAAAATCACCAATGAGCGATATCCTCGCTTGATTATCACCCGTCAGGTCAAAAAGGACGGTGGTCTCTACTTTGGTCCCTATCCAGATGTAGGGGCAGCAAATGAAATCAAGCGTCTACTGGACCGGATTTTCCCTTTTCGAAAATGTACCAACCCGCCCTCTAAGGTCTGTTTTTACTACCATATCGGCCAATGTATGGCCCATACTATCTGTAAAAAAGATGAGGCTTATTTCAAGTCCATGGCTCAGGAGGTTTCTGATTTCCTAAAAGGACAGGATGACAAAATCATCGATGACCTCAAGGGGAAAATGGCTGCGGCAGCTCAGACCATGGAATTTGAACGTGCGGCGGAATACCGTGACCTGATTCAGGCCATTGGAACGCTTCGGACCAAGCAACGGGTCATGGCGAAAGATTTGCAAAATCGGGACGTCTTTGGTTACTATGTGGATAAGGGCTGGATGTGTGTTCAGGTTTTCTTTGTCCGTCAGGGAAAACTCATCGAGCGGGATGTCAATCTTTTCCCTTATTACAACGATCCGGATGAGGACTTCTTGACCTATGTGGGACAATTCTATCAAGAAAAATCTCACCTGGTTCCCAATGAAGTATTGATTCCGCAGGATATTGACGAAGAAGCCGTCAAGGCCTTGGTGGATACCAAGATTTTCAAGCCCCAACGTGGAGAGAAAAAACAACTGGTCAATCTAGCCATAAAAAATGCCCGTGTTAGTCTGGAGCAAAAGTTCAATCTGCTAGAAAAATCTGTCGAAAAGACCCAAGGAGCTATTGAAAATCTGGGACGCTTGCTTCAAATTCCGACCCCAGTCCGCATCGAGTCCTTTGATAACTCTAATATCATGGGAACCAGTCCGGTGTCTGCCATGGTGGTCTTTGTCAATGGTAAACCCAGTAAGAAGGATTACCGTAAGTACAAGATAAAAACGGTTGTCGGTCCAGATGATTATGCGAGTATGCGAGAGGTTATTCGCAGACGTTATGGTCGAGTACAGCGTGACGGTTTAACCCCTCCAGATTTGATTGTCATTGATGGGGGACAAGGTCAAGTCAATATTGCCAAGCAAGTCATCCAAGAAGAGCTAGGTTTGGACATTCCCATTGCTGGGCTTCAAAAAAATGATAAGCACCAAACCCATGAATTGCTCTTCGGAGATCCACTGGAAGTGGTGGAGTTGTCTCGCAATTCTCAGGAATTTTTCCTGCTTCAGCGCATCCAAGATGAGGTCCACCGCTTTGCTATCACCTTCCACCGTCAACTGCGCTCCAAAAATTCTTTTTCATCTCAATTGGATGGGATTGACGGTCTGGGACCTAAACGCAAGCAGAATCTCATGAAGCATTTCAAGTCTCTCACTAAAATCAAGGAAGCCAGTGTGGATGAGATTGTCGAAGTTGGTGTGCCAAGGGCAGTCGCAGAAGCTGTGCAGAGAAAGTTGAACCCACAGGAAGAAGTGGAGTTGGCTCAAGTAGCAGAACCATTAAAAGAATTGGAATAAGTATCTAGATAGAAAGTAGAAGAAATGAATAGGATTGAGATTGACAGAGATATACTCCTTTTTTTACGATTTGCTTACTTTGGGAATTCAAAAGATTTATTTTTGGCTGCAACTACAAGAGCCTATCTGGATTTTAATCGAACCTTGCGATTTCATGGCATGCCAGATGAACAGCGCTTGGAGATGAGAAATCGGGCCTCTAAATGTATCAAAGAAGCAATTTTAAATCTCTTGAATCGGGACAAGCTGTGTCAAACTGATTTTGATAGTTGGCATCATAGGACTTGTGATGTTTTGATAGATTGCTATCGCTCAAATGGGATTCGATTCACTTATGGTCATGCTCAAAAGTGGATTAATATGACGTTCAAGTATCTGTATATGCTTGAAGCTGTAACCCTAGACTCCGTTTTTCCTTTTTTACACGTACCGATAGATAACATCGTGTTAGAGAGGGCGAACAAACAGTTGTGTATCCCAAAACCTTCTCAAGTGTGGAGTAGTTGGGGAGATTACGCTTTCTATCTTCAATATCAAGGTTATTTGAGACAAAGAATAGGCAAGGAAAATCCTCTTCGTTGGGAGTTTCACAATTGGCTAGATGAAATAGAAAAAGGAAACCATCATGAACCATAAAATCGCAATTTTATCAGATATTCATGGAAATGTGACTGCCTTAGAAGCAGTGATTGCAGATGCTAAAACTCAAGGAGCCAGTGAATATTGGCTCATGGGAGACATTTTCCTCCCTGGTCCAGGTGCAAATGACTTGGTCGCTCTGCTAAAAGACCTTCCTATCACGGCAAGTGTTCGAGGCAATTGGGATGATTGTGTCCTTGAGGCTTTAGATGGGCAATATGGCTTAGAAGACCCACAGGAAGTTCAGCTCTTGCGTATGACACAGTATTTGATGGAACGAATGGATCCTGAAACGATTGTCTGGCTACGAAGCTTACCTATGCTAGAAAAGAAAGAAGTTGATGGGCTGCGCTTTTCTCTTTCTCATAATTTGCCAAATAAGAACTATGGTGGTGACTTGTCTGTTGGGAATAACACAGATAAATTTGATCAACTCCTAGATGAGGAAACGGACGTGGCAATCTATGGTCATGTCCACAAGCAGTTGCTTCGTTACGGCAGTCAAGGGCAACAAATCATCAATCCAGGTACGATTGGCATGCCCTATTTTGATTGGGAGGCGTTAAAAAATCACCGTGCCCAGTATGCCGTGATAGAAGTGGAAGATGGGGAATTGGTAAATATTCTATTCCGAAAAGTTTCTTATGATTATGAAGCGGAGTTAGAATTGGCCAAGTCTAAGGACCTTCCCTTTATCGAAATGTATGAAGAACTACGCCGATATGACAACTATCGGGGCCATAACATCGAGCTTCTAACTTCCTTGATTGAACAACACAATTATCTACAGGAGGCTAATGCTTTCCTTCAGTCTATAAAAACGCATAAGGGGTAAGTAATAAAGTAATGGGATTAACTGTTGATCAGCATAGAGAGCTTGTGGTAAATGATATCCGACAAGCCCTTCAACATGTTTTTGGTGAGCATTTCGAAATTGTAGATATAGAAACGGCGGCCCGGAGTGCTTATGGTCCGACATTTATTCTTGAGGTTCATCTTGAAGAATATAAGACAGCAATAAATATGTTGGTTGAAGGTAACGATGTATCACTCCTCTGGGGGCCTGAAAGATTCGGGATGGAGTTTTTGTATGATCGAGATCGTTTTCGAGCTAGCTTTGGAAAGATCAAAGCTTATCTGGATCAACCAGGCCTGATGTTTTCTGAAGCACTGACTCCTGACAATCTCTTAAAAAAGCGTTTTCTTCTTAAAAGAATGATAGAATCGACTTTTGAGGGAATAGCAATAATAGACTTCTGGAGAAGACCCTTCGAAAAGAATGAACCCTTTAGGGTTGTCTTTACTTGTCTTTTGCCTCATTATCCAGCTTTTTTTAGCCTTGAGATAGCGGGGCAGCAGTTTGTTTTTGAAGAGATAGACCCCATGCCTTCTAGTATAGAGGACCAAGCATTTCCAATTCATCAGCCTATTGATCTAACCGTATCCAATATGACTTCTTTCTTGGATTGGTTTAAAGATAGTCTAGAAGGGAATGCTTCCACCGATACGTTTTCTGCTTTAACACTCCCCTTTGATCCTGCTACAGTTGAAGAAAAAGTTTCCCAAGCACAAGAGATAATCCGATCGACGTTTACAAAGGACGTTTCCTTTATGGAAACGAAAAAACTGACCGAGGATCAGACTGTTTATGGGGTTGATTTTTCAGTTCTATCTGAATATTATGATGCGATATTTTCAATTAGCTTGATTGGGCGATACTTTTGCCTTAATGTGGTGGAGCCGAATAAGGTAGATAAGAAAAACAATTGGATGATCAATGGCTTCCCTTATCTGCTGACGGAGGAAAATCTTAGCAAGGTCATTAGGGAAGCGAAAGCCTATTTTGCTAGACAGGTTGAACCAGTTGAAGCGAAAGTAGGGTTAACTAAAAGTAATAGTGAAGTAAAACCAAGCACCCCAGCTCCAGTAGAAGTAGACCAAGCCAAGAACAAAGAAGAATTGCTCAAAAAAGAGTATTTAGGATTGAGAAAGCTATGGAAAGTCCAATTCCTGATTTTCTGTCTTTTGATGATCGCCGTCTTCGCCCTAGAAGTGTATATGGGGGGAGCTGGTTATAAGGCCTTTAGGATGAAAATTAAGTATAGTTGGATTTCTGTCCATAGTTTTTCATTTCTCTTTCTGACCTTGTATGCATTGTTGACCCTTTTTCCGACTCAAAAGAGAATCTATGAGCTCTTACCTCAGTCCCCTAGTTGGAAATCTCTTTCGACCAAGGGAGTTCGGCTGCCTAAGAAGGAAACTGGCTGGACCTCTCTAGTGATCCTGATTTTGCTTCTTCTGGGGACTCTTGATTTCCTCAGTCGCAAGCCAGAGCCCAAGGTTGAAAATCCGTTGAACTATCAAGAAATCAATAATCTCTATGAGGAAGAAAGAAATTCTCACTACGATGATATCATCAACAAAATCCAAGACTCTAGTGGCCACTTCTTTGAAAAAGAAAGTCCTGCGTCGGAATAATCTGAGTCCATAGAAGGGCGGGTAGCCTAGTTGAAAAGGAAACAGGATCCTCAATGAAAAAACTCTGCAAGCTCTTTCAGAATGTGGTAAAATGGAAGCAATAGAATTAGAAAAGGAAATCGATTATGAAATTTCTTGAATTAAATAAAAAACGTCATGCGACTAAGCATTTTACTGATAAACCGGTAGATCCCAAAGATGTGCGTACGGCTATCGAAATCGCAACCTTGGCCCCAAGTGCCCACAACAGCCAGCCATGGAAGTTTGTGGTTGTTCGTGAGAAAAATGCTGAACTGGCAAAATTGGCTTATGGTTCGAACTTTGAGCAGGTATCATCAGCACCTGTAACCATTGCCTTGTTTACAGATACAGATCTTGCCAAACGTGCCCGTAAGATTGCCAGAGTTGGCGGCGCTAATAACTTCTCTGAAGAGCAACTTCAATATTTTATGAAGAATCTGCCTGCTGAATTTGCACGTTACAGTGAACAACAGGTCAGCGACTACCTAGCCCTCAATGCGGGACTAGTAGCCATGAATTTGGTTCTGGCTCTGACAGACCAGGGAATTGGTTCTAACATTATCCTTGGTTTTGACAAATCAAAAGCCAACGAAGTTTTGGACATAGAAGACCGATTCCGTCCAGAACTCTTGATCACAGTTGGATACACAGATGAGAAATTGGAACCAAGCTACCGCTTGCCAGTAGATGAAATTATCGAGAAGAGATAGGAAGAAAAAATGACAGTTATTGATTTTACAGCAGAAGTAGAAAAACGCAAAGAAGACCTCTTGGCTGACTTGTTTAGCCTTTTGGAAATCAACTCAGAACGTGATGACAGCAAAGCCGATGCTGAGCATCCATTTGGACCTGGTCCAGTAAAAGCCTTGGAAAAATTCCTTGAAATCGCAGACCGTGATGGCTATCCAACTAAAAATGTTGATAACTACGCAGGACATTTTGAGTTTGGTGAAGGAGAAGAAGTTCTCGGAATCTTTGCTCACATGGACGTGGTGCCAGCTGGTAGCGGTTGGGACACGGACCCTTATACACCAACTATCAAAGACGGTCGCCTTTATGCGCGTGGAGCTTCAGACGACAAGGGGCCTACAACAGCTTGTTACTATGGTTTGAAAATCATCAAAGAATTGGGGCTTCCAACTTCTAAAAAAGTTCGTTTCATCGTCGGAACAGATGAAGAATCAGGCTGGGCAGACATGGACTACTACTTTGAACATGTAGGACTTGCGAAACCAGACTTCGGTTTCTCTCCAGATGCTGAATTCCCTATCATCAATGGTGAAAAAGGGAATATCACAGAATATCTCCATTTTGCAGGTGAAAATACTGGTGCAGCTCGCCTTCACAGCTTCACAGGTGGTTTGCGTGAAAACATGGTACCTGAATCAGCAACAGCAGTCGTTTCAGGTGACTTGGCTGACTTGCAAGCTAAACTAGATGCCTTTGTTGCAGAACACAAACTCAGAGGAGAACTCCAAGAAGAAAACGGCCAGTACAAGGTGACTGTGATTGGTAAATCAGCTCATGGTGCTATGCCTGCATCAGGTGTCAATGGTGCGACCTACCTTGCCCTTTTCCTCAGTCAGTTTGACTTTGCAGGACCTGCAAAAGACTACCTCGACATCGCTGGTAAGATTCTCTTGAACGACCATAAGGGTACAAATCTCAAGGTTGCTCATGTAGATGAAAAGATGGGTGCCCTTTCTATGAATGCCGGTGTCTTCCGCTTCGATGAAACAAGTGCTGACAATACGATTGCTCTTAACTTCCGTTATCCAAAAGGAACAAGCCCAGAGCAAATCAAGTCAATCCTTGAAAACTTGCCAGTTGCTTCTGTTAGCCTTTCTGAACACGGTCACACCCCTCACTATGTACCGATGGAAGATCCACTTGTGCAAACCTTGTTGAATGTTTATGAAAAACAAACTTGTCTTAAAGGTCACGAGCAAGTCATCGGTGGTGGTACCTTTGGTCGTTTACTGGAACGTGGGGTTGCCTACGGTGCGATGTTCCCAGACTCAATCGATACCATGCACCAAGCCAACGAATTTATCGCCTTGGACGATCTCTTCCGAGCAGCAGCAATCTATGCTGAAGCTATTTATGAACTGATCAAATAAAATGATAGAAGTCTGAGATTGTATGCTTGGACTTCTTTTTGGAGGGAAAACAGATGTCTCAAATTGAAAGAATCAAGCAAGCCATTATGGCGGATCCGCAAAATACCAGCTATACAGAACGCGGAATCGAACCTCTCTTTGCGGCGCCAAAAACTGCCCGTATCAATATTGTCGGTCAGGCTCCTGGGCTTAAAACGCAAGAAGCTGGGATTTATTGGAAGGATAAGAGTGGCGATCGCTTGCGTGAGTGGCTAGGTGTGGATGAGGACACCTTTTACAATTCAGGTTATTTTGCAGTTCTGCCCATGGATTTCTACTTTCCGGGGCATGGCAAGTCAGGCGACCTTCCACCTCGTACAGGTTTTGCAGAAAAATGGCATCCGCAACTCTTGCAAGAGTTGCCCGATATCCAATTAACTCTCTTGATTGGACAATATGCCCAAGCCTATTATTTACATGAAAAAGTTAGTGGCAAGGTGACAGACCGTGTGCATCGGTTTAAGGATTATTTGCCTGATTATTTCCCTTTGGTGCATCCGTCACCTCGTAATCAAATCTGGATGGCTAAGAATCCTTGGTTTGAGTCAGAAGTAGTGCCAGATTTGAAAAATAGAATTCAAAAGATTCTTAGAGAAACAAAATGAAAGAAATTACTTTTAACGATTTTTACCAGTTTTATCAGAAAGGGTCCCTTTCAGTCTTAGACGTGAGAGAAGTAGAAGAGTTCGAGACGCTTCATTTAGAAGGTGCTCAGAACCTACCACTTAGTCAATTAGCTGATATCTATGATCAGTTGGACAAGGACCTCTTGCATTATGTCATTTGTAAATCTGGAATACGTTCAGCGCGTGCTTGTCAATTTCTAGTTGAACAGGGTTATGAAGTTATCAATGTTCAAGGTGGAATGACGGCCTTTGAAAATCTTTAAACCTCTATGGTGATAGATCCTAATCTTCCCTTGCTCGGTTCCAACTGAGTGAGGGATTTTGTTTTTAGATAATTCTTATTTTTAAAAATATTGAAAACATTCAATGATTAATTTTGGATACTTTTTTCAGAGTCTTAATCATGGTATACTAGGTCAGTATTTTAGAAATATGAAGGAGATTTTTATGGCTAAAAAAGGTGCCCTAACAGGCTTGCTCCTGTTTGGAATATTTTTTGGTGCGGGGAACTTGATCTTTCCGCCTTCTCTAGGTGCCCTATCTGGAGAACAGTTTCTTCCTGCCATCGCAGGTTTTGTCTTTTCAGGTGTCGGGATTGCTGTCCTAACGCTCATCATCGGAACGCTAAACCCTAAAGGATACATTCACGAGATTTCTAAGAAAATCTCACCTTGGTTTGCGACGCTTTATCTTGCAGTCCTCTATCTATCGATTGGCCCCTTCTTTGCCATTCCGCGTACAGCCACAACAGCTTATGAAGTTGGGATTAGCCCCCTCTTATCCGAAGCAAACAAAGGTCTAGGATTGATTGTTTTTACTGTGCTTTATTTTGCAGCAGCCTATCTGATTTCACTCAATCCATCAAAGATTTTGGATCGAATTGGACGTGTTTTAACGCCAGTCTTTGCCTTATTGATCGTTATCTTGGTTGTACTAGGTGCCTTCAAATATGGTGGAACAAGCCCTCAAGCGGCTTCAGCTGCTTATCAAGCTTCTGCCTTTGGTACAGGATTCCTAGAAGGTTATAACACCTTGGATGCCCTTGCTTCAGTTGCCTTCAGTGTGATTGCAGTTCAAACCTTGAAACAACTTGGATTCTCCAGTAAGAAAGAATACATTTCAACTATTTGGGTGGTTGGTATCGTTGTAGCTCTTGCTTTCAGTGCTCTTTACATTGGTTTAGGATTCCTTGGAAATCACTTCCCAGTACCAGCAGAAGTGATGAAGGGTGGAACACCAGGTGTTTATATCTTGTCGCAAGCAACTCAGGAAATCTTTGGTTCAACAGCTCAACTCTTCCTTGCTGTTATGGTAACTGTAACTTGCTTCACAACGACAGTTGGATTGATTGTGTCGACAGCAGAGTTCTTTAACGGACGTTTCCCACAAATCAGCTACAAGGTCTATGCCACTGCCTTTACCTTGATTGGATTTGCTATTGCAAACCTCGGTTTGGATGCAATCATTAAGTACTCAGTGCCAGTACTGGTAATCTTGTACCCAATAACCATCGCCATTGTGATGATCGTGATTGTTAATAAGTTTGTAGCCCTATCAAAACCGGGCATGCAGTTAACTATTGGGCTTGTTACAGCTATTGCTCTTGCAAGTGTCCTTGGAAGTTCCTTTAAAATTGAGTTTCTAGAAAATCTGATTAATGTCCTTCCGTTTGCGTCAGCCTCTCTTCCATGGCTAGTGCCAGCTATGATTGGAATCTTGCTTTCATTGGTTCTACCAAACAAACAAGAGAGTGATGTTTTTGAGATGGAATAAAAAAATTCTTGGTCATCGACCAAGAATTTTTTGTATGAGCACGACTCATTAGTTGGTTTGTTCAATATATCCAGCCTCTTTAAGCATTTTTCTAGTTTTTAGAAAACTTACACGGCTTCCAGAGCCAGAAACTTCATTTGGCATTGCTTTTTTCATCTCTTCGAGATTCACAACAGTCATGTCAACCTCCATGCTATGGATGACTTTTCCATCTTTGAATTCGATATTTTGTGTAATGCCTTTAAGTCCTTCCTCCTTTTTATAAGTTTTCACGATAAGTTCTTTAATCTCTTCTGCTGACTTGTCCAGTATTTCAGGGTCAAAAACATTATAGACTTCTTGTTTTACAACATCATCCCCCTTAACAGTGTATGTCAAGGTAGAAGTTCTTCCGGGATTGCTATTGTGAACAAAAATGTAGTTTTTTGTCTCATCTTTCTTTTCAGATGATTGTTGGCTGCTTTGTTTGGTCTCGCTTGACTGAGTTGTTTTGTCTTCTTTGCTACTGCTGCTAGCAGGTGTAGATGCTTGTTTGGAACATCCGAGCAGGAGGATAAGTGAAGCCACTAGGGCTAGTGAAGTTTTAACCAGAGTTTTCATAGAATTTCCTTTCATAATCAAAGTATTTTGTATTATAACATGATTCTACTACAAAATCAACTAGACCTCCCTACTCATCTGACTTGACATGACAACGAATAGAAATTAGTCTAACGATTAAAGTTTTGTCTCCATCTATTTCAAATAACTTTTATCCTATGGCTTTATAAGGGTGTGAAGTTTTAAATGCACTTTTTATGGGATTGGGAGGACTCTATTGGACTCATCGGTTAGGGATGTAATAAAATACCCCAAGAGTTAGAGTTGTGTCTAACTTTTGGGGTGGACCTACACTAGTCTATATGAAATTTTAGGAGATTAGTTCGTCTTTTCTGTGAACCCCATTTTTTCCAGTGCTTTTTTAGAGTTTGAGAAACTGACACGATTGCCGATACCAGAATATTCTTCAGGAAGTGCTTTTCTAAGTTCGCTAATACTTGCAACTGAGAAATCAACTTCTAAATCTTGAACAACTTTTCCATCTTTGATTTCAATCGTTTGTTTAACACCTTTGAGTCCATTATAACCTTTGTACTTTTCTTCGATAAAACTCTTGACATCTTCTGGAGTTGCGTTAAGAATCTCAGGATCTGCAACATTTTGAGCGGTTTGCTTGATAACATTGTCCCCCTCTACAGTATAAACCAAGGTAGAAGTGATTCCAGAATTGCTTTTGTTGACAAAAGTATGTGTCTTGGCTGTTTCTTTCTTTTCAGATGATTGTTCAGTGCTTTGTTTGCTCTCACTTGACTGAGTTGTTGTGTCTTCTTTAGTACTGCTAGCAGTTGTTGATGCTTGTTTGGAACATCCGAGCAGGAGGACAAGTGAAGCCACAAGGGCTAGTGATACTTTAAAGTATGATTTCATATTTGTTACTTTCCTTTCATAATCAAAGTATTTGTATTATAACATGGATCTATAGTGAAAGCAACTAAACACAGTTTTTCTCCTTTTGAGAAGGAGTCTGACTAGAAAAATGTTATAATGGTAGGAAAGAGGTGAAGAAATGAATCAGACTATAAACTATATCAAAGAACTAACCGCAATTGCATCTCCGACGGGCTTTACTCGTGAGATCTCAGACTATCTAGTCCATACTTTAGAAGAGCTTGGTTACCAGCCTGTTCGCACAGCCAAGGGTGGTGTCAATGTTACTATTAAAGGTCAAAATGATGACCAACACCGCTATGTGACTGCCCATGTGGATACGCTGGGTGCTATTGTCCGTGCTGTCAAACCAGATGGCCGTCTCAAATTGGATCGTATCGGTGGTTTCCCTTGGAACATGATTGAAGGGGAGAACTGTACGGTTCATGTGGCTAGCACAGGTCAAACGGTATCTGGGACCATCCTCATCCATCAAACTTCTTGCCATGTCTACAAAGATGCAGGAACTGCTGAACGCACACAGGACAATATGGAAGTGCGTTTGGACGAAAAAGTAACCAATGAAAAGGAAACGCGCGCCTTGGGCATCGAGGTTGGCGACTTTATCAGTTTTGACCCGCGAACTGTCGTGACAGAGACTGGTTTTATCAAGTCCCGTCATTTGGATGACAAGGTCAGCGCAGCAATTTTGCTCAATCTTCTTCGTGTTTATAAGGAAGAGGGGATTGCATTGCCAGTAACAACTCATTTTGCTTTTTCAGTCTTCGAAGAGGTTGGTCACGGTGCCAACTCCAATATTCCAGCTCAGGTAGTGGAATATCTAGCTGTGGATATGGGAGCTATGGGCGATGACCAGCAGACGGATGAGTATACAGTTTCTATCTGTGTCAAGGACGCTTCAGGTCCCTATCACTATGACTTCCGTCAACACTTGGTAACTTTGGCGAAGGAGCAAGATATTCCTTTTAAGCTCGACATTTATCCATTTTACGGTTCGGATGCTTCAGCGGCTATGTCAGCAGGAGCAGAGGTCAAACACGCCCTCCTTGGAGCTGGTATTGAGTCCAGTCACTCTTACGAACGAACACATATTGATTCGGTCGTGGCGACAGAGCGTATGGTAGACGCCTATCTCAAGAGCACCTTGGTAGAATAATATGTGCTTGATTTGTCAAAGAATTGAATGGATCAAGGCAGGGGAAAATCCCTACTTTGTAAAAGAACTAGAAACAGGCTATGTTGTTATTGGAGATCACCAATACTTTAAGGGCTATACCTTATTTCTGGCAAAAGAGCATGTCACAGAACTCCACCATATGGAGACTTCTGTAAAACTTCGCTTTTTAGAGGAAATGAGTTTGGTCCAAGAAGCAGTCGCCAAAGTATTTGAGGCTGAAAAGATGAATATTGAACTCCTAGGAAATGGTGATGCCCACGCTCATTGGCATCTCTTTCCACGAAGAACAGGTGATATGAAGGGTCATGGATTGAATGGCCGTGGGCCAGTCTGGTGGATGCCATGGGAAGAAATGGCGGCAGAAGATTGCCAAGTGAAATCCCATGAGTTGGAACAAATGATTAAAGCCTTATCCGATGAATTAGAGAAGCACGTGGTCTAAGAGAGGAAGGAAAAATGAAAAAAAGATACATTGTTTTATCTGGTTTGCTGGCAGTAACCCTAGCAGCATGTTCTCAAGAACAACCTAAAAATGAAGAAAATACTCAAAAAACAGAACAAACTAGTCAACCTGAAGGAACTGTAGGGAGCAAATCCCAAGCTTCTAGTCAGAAGAAGGCAGAAGTTGTCAATAAGGGAGACTACTATAGTATTCAAGGGAAATACGATGAAATCGTCATAGCTAATAAGCACTATCCTTTGTCAAAAGACTATAATCCAGGAGAAAATCCAACAGCTAAAGCAGAGTTGCTGAAGCTCATTGCAGCAATGCAAGCAGCTGGCTACCCAATCAGCGATCACTACAGTGGTTTTAGAAGTTATGAAACTCAAACCAAACTTTATCAAGACTATGTCAATCAAGATGGTAAGGAAGCAGCAGATCGCTACTCAGCTCGACCAGGTTATAGTGAACACCAGACGGGCCTTGCTTTTGACCTTATTGGGACAGATGGTGATTTAGTTACTGAAGAAAAGGCAGCCCAGTGGCTCTTGGATCATGCGGCTGACTATGGCTTTGTCGTTCGCTATCTCAAAGGCAAGGAAAAAGAGACTGGCTACATGGCAGAAGAATGGCATCTCCGCTACGTTGGAAAAGAAGCCAAAGAAATTGCTGCAAGTGGCCTCAGTTTGGAAGAATACTATGGATTTGAAGGCGGAGATTACGTCGATTAAAAAAGTAATTTTTCTCTTGCATTTTTAGATAAATAGTGTATAATAGAAAGGTGTGTGTAAAGCATACTTGTGGGAGGTAAAAATCTTTAATTACCGCCAAAACCACAAAGGAGGATTTAAAAATGGCTAAAAAAGTCGAAAAACTTGTAAAATTGCAAATCCCTGCTGGTAAAGCTACACCAGCTCCACCGGTTGGACCTGCTCTTGGTCAAGCTGGTATCAACATCATGGGATTCACAAAAGAGTTCAACGCTCGTACAGCTGACCAAGCTGGTATGATCATTCCAGTTGTTATCTCAGTATACGAAGACAAATCATTTACTTTCGTTACAAAAACACCACCAGCTGCTGTTCTTTTGAAAAAAGCTGCAGGTGTTGAAAAAGGATCAGGTACACCTAACAAAACTAAAGTTGCTACAGTTACTCGTGCACAAGTACAAGAAATTGCAGAAACTAAGATGCCAGATTTGAACGCAGCAAACATTGAGTCTGCAATGCGTATGATCGAAGGTACTGCTCGTTCTATGGGATTCACTGTTGTTGACTAATCAATAACACAGTAGAAAATCTCACAGCAGTCTATTAGTTGCTTTTCATACTAGGCCAGTGACTGACGCTTGTACTTGGGTACAGTAAAGGAACTTAACGAAGTAGGAAAAGAAAATCAATAGACTGAATACCCGCAAGACTTCATCATTTCGAGAAGTGACGTGGGAGATGAAAATCGATTGAACCACTTACAAGGAGAATAGAAAATGGCTAAAAAAAGCAAACAACTTCGTGCTGCTCTTGAGAAAATCGACAGCACAAAAGCATACAGTGTAGAAGAGGCTGTAGCACTTGCAAAAGAAACTAACTTTGCAAAATTTGACGCAACTGTAGAAGTTGCTTACAACTTGAACATCGACGTTAAAAAAGCTGACCAACAAATCCGTGGCGCAATGGTATTGCCAAACGGTACTGGTAAAACTTCACGCGTTCTTGTTTTTGCACGTGGTGCAAAAGCTGAAGAAGCAAAAGCTGCTGGTGCAGACTTTGTTGGTGAAGATGACCTTGTTGCGAAAATCAACGACGGTTGGTTGGACTTCGACGTAGTTATCGCTACACCTGACATGATGGCTCTTGTTGGACGTCTTGGACGTGTCCTTGGACCACGTAACTTGATGCCAAACCCTAAGACTGGTACTGTAACAATGGATGTTGCTAAAGCAGTTGAAGAGTCTAAAGGTGGTAAGATTACTTACCGTGCTGACCGTGCAGGTAACGTTCAAGCAATCATCGGTAAAGTATCATTTGAAGCTGAAAAATTGGTTGAAAACTTCAAAGCTTTCAACGAAACAATCCAAAAAGCAAAACCAGCTACAGCTAAAGGAACTTACGTAACAAACTTGACAATCACAACTACTCAAGGTGTTGGTATCAAGGTTGACGTAAACTCACTTTAATTAACAGATTTTTAAAAACGAGTACGAAAGTGCTCGTTTTTTAGATACGACGGGCATTCCGTTCATCTGAGGTGTAGGTCCTCTGTGGGTACCATATACTAGTAAACCCAAAAGTGATTCCCAAGCCTGACTATTGTGAGTAGCTGATCGAACGGCATTAGGATAGACTGTTTAAGTCTGTCGTTGGAAATAAGAATCGGCAGAGAAAGATATAGAGAAATCTTGGCTATACGAATAGGCACGTGATAGTAAAGCGCATATAGCGGATAAGGAGGCCAGCAACTCTAAAGTACAAATATGTAGTCGTAACCTATATGCATAAACTACGTGAGCAATTGAATTCGAACTAGAGAGGTGATTAATAGATTTATGCTATAGTCATGGCAGCTTGTATGCTTTTGATTCTAGTTTATCAAATAATAGATTAGAATTGTCAGATAATATAATTTTATGTTATAATGAAGAAAAAATAGAGGTGTTCAAATGTCAGAAGCAGGTCATAAGTTTTTAGCAAAACTGGGAAAAAAACGCTTACGTCCAGGTGGAAAACGTGCTACAGATTGGTTAATTGCGGAAGGAGGATTTTCAAAAGAAAAGAGAATACTAGAAGTTGCGTGCAATAGGGGAACTACAGCAATTGAGTTGGCACAGCGTTTTGGTTGTAAGATAACTGCTGTTGATATGGATGGACAAGCCTTAGAAGTGGCTAAAAAATCTGCTGAAACGGCAGGTGTTGGTCATTTGATCAGATTTGAAAGAGCAAATGCAATGAAACTTCCTTATGAAGATGCTAGTTTTGATATTGTTATAAATGAAGCTATGCTGACTATGCAAGCCGATCAAGCTAAGAAAAAATGTGTAATGGAGTATCTAAGGGTTTTAAAACCTGAAGGTCTTCTTTTGACACATGATGTGCTTCTTAAGGAAGCTAAAGAGTCTGTCAGACAGGAATTGTCACAAGCAATTCATGTAAATGTAGGTCCTTTAACTCAAGATGCTTGGGAACAGGTGATGATAGAATCAGGTTATCGTGATGTGAAAATATTGACTGGTGAAATGACATTAATGAAATTATCAGGTATGATTTATGACGAAGGTTGGCTAGGAACTTTGAAAATTTGCGTAAATGCTTGTAAAAAGGAGAATAGAAAGCAGTTTTTAACTATGTATAAAATGTTTGCTAAGAATAAACAGAAATTGGGCTTTATTGCTATGGCTAGTTATAAATCGTCAAATCGTTAGATAATTATTGAAGTTAACTTTTCCTTTCTTCTTTCTTAAAAAATATGCTATAATAGAGAGTAAAAAACTTTGAAAGAAAGAAAAAGATGAATTTAAAAGATTATATCGCAACGATTGAAAATTATCCCAAGGAAGGCATCACCTTCCGTGATATCAGCCCATTGATGGCAGATGGCAATGCCTATAGCTATGCTGTTCGTGAAATCGTTCAGTATGCAACTGACAAGAAAATCGACATGATCGTGGGTCCAGAGGCTCGCGGATTTATTGTTGGCTGCCCAGTTGCTTTTGAGTTGGGAATTGGTTTTGCACCTGTTCGTAAGCCAGGAAAATTGCCACGTGAAGTCATTTCTGCTGATTATGAGAAAGAGTACGGTATTGATACCTTGACCATGCATGCTGATGCGATCAAGCCAGGCCAACGTGTTCTCATCGTAGATGATCTTTTGGCAACAGGCGGAACTGTTAAGGCAACGATTGAGATGATTGAAAGACTTGGTGGAGTTGTAGCCGGTTGTGCTTTCTTGATTGAGTTGGATGAGCTTAAAGGCCGTGAAAAAATCGGAGATTACGATTACAAGGTACTTATGCATTATTAATGAAAAACAGTCCTTGGGGCTGTTTTCTCTTCATCTGCTATATAAATTAACTATAGCTAGTTAGAGAAAAACTATAATTGAAAACTATATCTTCATACAGTATAATAAAGGGAAGAAGTATTTGGAGGTTTTTACTTTCAAACAGACAAGATCATTCCCGAAATAGAGAACTGTTAGGAGGGTATTATGCCGATTCGAATTGATAAAAAATTACCAGCTGTGGAGATTTTAAGGACTGAAAATATCTTTGTTATGGACGACCAACGGGCCGCTCATCAGGATATTCGCCCCTTGAAGATTTTGATTTTAAATCTCATGCCTCAAAAAATGGTAACAGAAACGCAACTCTTACGGCATTTGGCTAATACCCCTTTGCAACTAGATATTGATTTCTTATATATGGAAACACATCGTTCCAAGACAACCCGTGCCGAACATATGGAAACTTTCTATAAGACCTTCTCGGAAGTCAAGAATGACTTTTTTGATGGAATGATTATCACGGGAGCTCCAGTGGAGCACTTACCTTTTGAGGAGGTGGACTACTGGGAGGAGTTTAAACAGGTCATCGAATGGTCCAAGACGCATGTTTTTTCTACCCTGCATATCTGTTGGGGTGCCCAAGCAGGTCTTTATGCTCGCTATGGCGTTGAAAAACACCAAATGGAGCAAAAACTGTCAGGTATTTACCCTCAGGATACCTTGAAAGAGGGCCATCTTCTCTTTCGTGGTTTTGATGATAGCTATGTAGCTCCCCATTCTCGTCATACAGAAATCTATAAGGAAGAGATATTGGGAAAAACCAATCTGGAAATCCTCTCTGAGGGAGAACAAGTCGGCGTTTCAATTTTAGCCAGTCGGGATCTTCGTGAGATTTATAGTTTTGGTCATTTAGAGTACGATCGTGACACTTTGGCAAGAGAGTATTTTCGTGATTATGAGGCGGGACTCGACCCTCATATCCCAGAGAACTACTTTAAAAATGATGATGTAAATGAGACGCCCTGTCTTTGTTGGTCTTCATCAGCTGCCCTCTTTTTCAGCAATTGGGTAAACTATGCAGTTTATCAAGAAACCCCTTTTGACTGGAGAAAGGTAGAGGATGATGCGGCTGCATTTGGATATCTATAAGAGGAATTATGACATATTTTGACGCTTTTAAATCAGGGAACTTGGTTTTGCCAAGTGCCCTGCTCTTGCATTTTAAGGAACTCTTTCCTTCCAGCGAAGATTTTCTCGTCTGGCAATTTTTCTATTTACAAAATACCACAGCACTAGGAGATGTTTCGCCTAGTCAGATTGCTGAAATCATTGGGAAAGAGGTGGCAGATGTCAACCAATCCATTTCGAATTTGACTGAAAATGGTTTGCTACAATATCGGACCATTGAACTAAATGGGGAAATTGAGCTGATTTTTGATGCTAGTTTGGCTTTTGAACGCTTGGATAGCTTGCTAGATACCCAAGCTCCAGCTACAACTGCCCCAAACCCGCAGAATCAGTTGAAGGATCTGGTTGAAACTTTTCAGCAGGAATTGGGACGTTTGCTGACGCCGTTTGAAATCGAAGATCTTTCTAAGACAGTCAAAGACGATGGGATTAAGGTGGATTTGATCAAGGAAGCTCTCCGAGAGGCCGTTCTAAATGGCAAACCAAACTGGAAATATATTCAGGCAATCCTACGAAACTGGCGCCATGAAGGCATTCAATCTGTGGCTCAGGTAGAGGCCAAACGAGCAGAGCGAGAGGCTAACAATCCCAAACAAGTTCAGGCTTCGGCTGATTTCCTCGATGCTATGAATTTGTGGCAAAATTAGTCGCTTGAAAAATCTTGAAAATTAGAGTAAGGTTTGCAAGCTCCTTATAAATATGATAGAATATTAGTGAATAAAATGAAAAAAGAGGTATGTGAAATGTCACGTAAACCATTTATCGCTGGTAACTGGAAAATGAACAAAAATCCAGAAGAAGCAAAAGCTTTCGTTGAAGCCGTTGCATCAAAACTTCCTTCATCAGACCTTGTTGAAGCAGGTATCGCAGCTCCTGCAGTTGATTTGACAGCTGTTCTTGCTGCTGCTAAAGGTTCAAACCTTAAAGTTGCTGCTCAAAACTGCTACTTTGAAAATGCAGGTGCTTTCACTGGTGAAACTAGCCCACAAGTTTTGAAAGAAATCGGTACTGACTACGTTGTTATCGGTCACTCAGAGCGTCGTGACTACTTCCATGAAACTGACGAAGATATCAACAAAAAAGCAAAAGCAATCTTTGCAAACGGTATGCTTCCAATCATCTGTTGTGGTGAGTCACTTGAAACTTACGAAGCTGGTAAAGCTGCTGAATTCGTAGGTGCTCAAGTATCTGCTGCATTGGCTGGATTGACAGCTGAACAAGTTGCTGCATCAGTTATCGCTTATGAGCCAATCTGGGCTATCGGTACTGGTAAATCAGCTTCACAAGACGATGCACAAAAAATGTGTAAAGTCGTTCGTGATGTTGTAGCTGCTGACTTTGGTCAAGAAGTTGCGGACAAAGTTCGTGTTCAATACGGTGGTTCTGTTAAACCTGAAAACGTTGCTTCATACATGGCTTGCCCAGACGTTGACGGTGCCCTTGTTGGTGGTGCGTCACTTGAAGCTGAAAGCTTCTTGGCATTGCTTGATTTTGTAAAATAATCTCAGTTATTCCAGACAGTCTTCTAAGACTGTCTTTTTTTATAGAGGTCATATATTTTTCTTAAATTATCAGTCTATTACAACTTTTTTAATATGGGTTAATTTTCTTGCTTTTGTCTACTAGGAGTAGTATACTGAGATAGTAATCAATAAATATGGTTGCAAAAATAATATTATGAGGTGATCAACATGGTTGAATTGAAAAAAGAAGCAGTAAAAGACGTAACAACATTATCTAAAACAGCGCCAGTAGCATTGGCAAAAACAAAGGAAGTATTGAACCAAGCAGTAGCGGACTTGTATGTGGCTCACATTGCCCTTCACCAAGTTCACTGGTATATGCGTGGTCGTGGTTTCCTCGTATGGCATCCAAAAATGGATGAATACATGGACAGCCTTGATGGCAATCTTGACGAAATCAGCGAACGTTTGATCACCCTTGGCGGCAAACCTTACTCAACTTTGACAGAATTCCTTCAACACAGTGAAATCGAAGAAGAAGAAGGAGAATTCCGTAACGTTGAAGAAAGCTTGGAACGTGTTCTAGCGATTTATCGCTACCTCATCACTCTTTTCCAAAAAGCTTTGGATGTGACTGATGAAGAAGGAGATGATGTTACAAACGATATCTTTGTTGGTGCTAAGGCTGAACTTGAGAAAACAGTTTGGATGCTTGCAGCAGAACTTGGACAAGCTCCTGGTTTGTAAAATATAGTTGCTACCCCTTTTATCATGAGGTGCTTGATAAGTGCTCATGACCAATCATCTTTTAAAAGTCATGTAACTGTAAACAGTTGCATGATTTTTTTGTCTGCTAGACTTAGGAAACATTGTCAAAAGTAGGATTTTACGGTATAATAGTTGCTGTTCAATAACATATGAATTTTAAAGAATAATTGTTAGTTTAAGGAGGACTTATGAACAAATTACCAAATTGCCCAAAATGTAATTCAGAATATGTCTACGAAGATGGAAGTCTCTTGGTCTGCCCAGAGTGTGCCTATGAGTGGAACCCTGCAGAAGTTGCAGAAGTAGAAGAAGGTGTTGTTGCTATCGATGCCAATGGAAATAAATTGGCTGACGGCGATACTGTAACCCTTATCAAGGATTTGAAAGTAAAAGGTGCGCCAAAGGATTTGAAACAAGGAACTCGCGTTAAAAATATCCGTATCGTAGAAGGTGACCACAACATCGACTGTAAGATTGATGGTTTTGGAGCTATGAAACTCAAGTCAGAATTTGTTAAGAAAATCTAGCCATGAAACTGAATTATAAATTTATCTTTTATAGTCGTGTGCTCTTGTTTTTAGCGGCATTTACAGGAGTTTATCTAGAGATTACCAAGCACGGTGGCTTTGGTATGCTCCTTTACTACACAGTGTTGTCCAATCTTTTGGTAACGATTTTCACGGGTTATCTGCTCCGTGTGATGAGTCGTTCAGGTGAAAATTGGCAAAGTCCGACCTTGCTTCGTCTCAAGGGTGGTGTTACCATGAGTATCATGATTACCTGTGTGATTTACCATTTTATGCTTGCTCCGATTGCGACAGACTTTTACCGTGTGGAAAATTTCCTTTGCCATTATATCGTTCCACTCTGGTTTTTAGCAGACACCCTCTTCTTTGATAAACGTGGGGAATACAAGATCTGGGATCCAGTCTTATGGACCATCTTGCCCTTGGTTTATATGATTTTTGCCTTGTTTAACGGCCTGGTCTTAAAACTCAATATTCCGAATTCCAAGGACAATCCCTTCCCATATTTCTTTTTAAATGTGAACAAGGGTTGGGACGTGGTTATCAAATGGTGTTTGATCATTTTTGCAGCGTATATGGTTGCAGGCTTCATCTTCTATCTGATCAAGCAAATCAAGCGAAAATAGTCTTCCTATTAGGAAAGTTAGGACGGAGTCTCTAGTTCAATCGGGCTCCTTCTTTTCTTGCCATCTTCCTTTTAAAAGGATAAACAGTGAGAAATATACAGAAAGAAAATTCATGAAACAATATTTAGAACGGGCTAGTATTTTGGCCCTCTCCCTCGTTTTGATTACCTCCTTCTCCATCTCAAGTGCTCTGCCAGCCATGTTTGACTACTATCAAGGCTATCCCAAAGAACAAATCGAGCTCCTGGTCAGTCTTCCTTCTTTTGGAATTATGATTATGCTGGTTTTAAATGGGTTTTTGGAGCGGTTATTTCCTGAGCGACTTCAGATTAGTCTAGGTCTTCTCATCCTTTCTATCGGGGGGACAGCCCCTTTCTGGTATCAGGAGTACAACTTTGTCTTTGCGATGCGGATTTTATTTGGCTTGGGTGTTGGGATGATCAATGCCAAGGCCATTTCCATCATCAGTGAACGCTATCATGGAAAGACACGGATCCAGATGTTGGGGCTTCGCGGATCAGCAGAAGTTGTCGGGGCGTCGATTTTGACTCTAGTGGTCGGTCAACTCTTATCCTTGGGATGGACAGTGACCTTCTTGGCCTACAGTGCGGGATTTTTAGTATTGATCCTTTATCTGCTCTTTGTCCCTTATGGGAAAGAAAAGAAAGAAACAAAGAAAAAAGAGACCGAAACGACTCGTTTGACAGGAAAGATGAAAGGATTAATTTTTCTATTGGCTGTCGAAGCAGCAGTTGTTGTCTGCACCAATACAGCTATCACCATTCGTATTCCTAGTCTGATGGTGGAAAGAGGTCTAGGGGATGCCCAGTTATCGAGCTTGGTCTTAAGTATTATGCAGTTGATTGGTATCTTGGCAGGTGTGAGTTTTTCTTTCTTTATCTCTCTATTTAAAGAAAGATTGCTCCTTTGGTCAGGTATCACCTTTGGATTGGGGCAGATTGTGATTGCCTTGTCTCCGTCATTGGGTGTGATGGTAGTTGGAAGTGTTGTGGCAGGTTTTTCCTACAGTGTGGCCTTGACCACTGTCTTTCAGCTTCTTTCTGAAAGAATCCCAGCCAAGCTCCTTAATCAGGCAACATCTTTTGCAGTGCTAGGATGCAGCTTTGGAGCCTTTACGACACCTTTCATTCTTGGGGCGATTGGCTTGGTGACTCAAAATGGTATGTTGGTCTTCACCATTTTAGGATGTTGGTTGATTGTCACTTCTATCTTTGTTATGTACGCACTTCAAAAGAGAGCTTAGGATTAATTTCCTAAGTTTTTCTTTCTGGGAATTTTGTACCCAGACAATTATTGGTTTTTAAACTTGTTTACACTTTTATTTCCTGATAAAATAGAAGTTATGACAAGATATAAAGCAACTATTTCTTATGATGGTTTTGCCTTTGCCGGTTTTCAGCGCCAGCCTCATGCGCGGAGCGTTCAAGAGGAAATCGAAAAAACCTTAACGAGACTCAATAAGGGGCAAGCCATCGCTGTTCATGGTGCTGGTAGGACGGATAGTGGGGTCCATGCTCTGGAACAGGTCATTCATTTTGATCTGCCCTATCAGATGGATGAGGAAAAACTCCGTTTTGCTCTGGATACTCAGTCACCAGAAGATATCGATGTGATTTCGATTGAGATTGTGGCGGATGATTTTCATTGCCGTTATGCAAAACATAGCAAGACCTATGAGTTTATAGTAGATAGGGGGCGTCCTAAAAATCCCATGCGCCGTCACTATGCTACTCACTTTCCCTATCCCCTCGATGTGGAGCGGATGCAGGAGGCTGTCAAGAAATTAGAAGGAACCCACGATTTTACCGGTTTTACAGCATCTGGAACCAGTGTAGAGGACAAGGTTCGGACCATTACAGAAGCCAGTCTTAGTGTTGATGAGACAGGGCAGTTTTTGACTTTTACCTTTTCAGGAAATGGATTCTTATATAAACAGATTCGTAATATGGTGGGGACACTGCTCAAAATCGGAAATAATCGAATGCCAGTTGAGCAGATTGACTTGATTTTGGAGAAGAAGGACAGGCAGCTAGCAGGTCCAACGGCTGCACCGAATGGCTTGTATTTAAAGGAGATTCGTTATGAAGAATAATCGTATTTTAGCCCTTTCTGGGAATGATATTTTTAGTGGTGGTGGTTTATCAGCTGATCTTGCCACCTATACCTTAAACGGCTTGCATGGCTTTGTAGCAGTGACTTGTTTGACAGCCTTGACAGAGAAGGGGTTTGAAGTCTTCCCTACAGATGATACTATTTTTCAACATGAGTTGAATAGCTTACGTGATGTCGAGTTTGCAGGGATTAAGATTGGCCTTCTTCCTACTGTCAGTGTGGCTGAGAAGGCCTTGGACTTTATCAAGCAACGTCCAGGAGTGCCTGTGGTATTGGACCCCGTTTTGGTCTGCAAGGAAACGCACGACGTGGCTGTTAGTGAGCTCTGCCAAGAGTTGATTCGTTTTTTCCCTCATGTCAGTGTGATTACGCCAAATCTTCCTGAAGCAGAATTGTTAGCGGGTCAAGAGATCAAAACATTGGAAGATATGAAAACTGCAGCGCAGAAATTGCATGATTTAGGAGCGCCAGCAGTTATTATCAAGGGAGGCAATCGCCTTAGTCAGGACAAGGCTGTGGATGTCTTTTATGATGGACAAACTTTCACTGTCCTAGAAAATCCCGTTATCCAAGGGCAGAATGCTGGTGCAGGATGCACCTTTGCCTCAAGCATTGCCAGTCACTTGGTTAAAGGTGATGAACTTTTAACAGCAGTGGAGAGCTCTAAAGCTTTCGTTTACCGTGCCATTGCACAAGCAGATCAATATGGAGTAAGACAATATGAAGCAAACAAAAACAACTAAAATCGCCCTTGTATCCCTTCTAACCGCCCTTTCTGTGGTTCTAGGTTATTACTTGAAAATTGGAACGCCAACAGGAATATTGACTCTCTTGGATGCAGGTATTTTCTTTACTGCCTTTTACTTTGGCAGTAAAGAAGGAGCTGTCGTTGGAGGACTAGCAGGATTCCTAATTGACCTTTTATCAGGCTATCCACAGTGGATGTTCTTTAGTTTAGTGAACCATGGCTTGCAAGGATTTTTTGCAGGTTTTAAAGGGAAGTGGCAATGGCTAGGCCTTGTCTTGGCTACTATCGTCATGGTAAGTGGCTACGCCCTAGGTTCTACCCTTATGAATGGCTGGTCAGCAGCCTTGCCAGAAATCCTTCCAAACTTCCTGCAAAATACCTTGGGAATGGTTGTGGGATTTGTAGTCTTTCAGAGTGTTAAGAAGATTAAGTAGAGAGGTTGAGTCAAAAGTCTTTAAAATCAAAAAACGCATAGTATCAGGTGTTGAATAAACTTGATACTATGCGTTTTATTATTTTGACTCTCAGTCTTCCTGTAGATAATAGGAAATTACAACAGAAGAATTACTATCAAAATAGGAATCTTTATCAAAATATTTGCAATTTTCTATTGTAATACTATGTATTTTGTAATTTTTAATAAAATGAGGTAATTTTTCATATTTTTCTTCAAGTAATGTTACATTATGAAATCCAATATTCTCAAAAAGCTCTTTTACTTCGAAAGGTTCTTTTGCAAGTAAAATCTCATAATCATCAGGTGGAAGAATATACTGATTCTTTAAAATATCATTAAGCCGCTCCGAAATTCGTAAACTAACATTTTTAGGCATACTTGAGTCAGTGTTTTCACTTGAGATTCTAACTTTTCCTGTTAAAATTCCATAATCATTATAATCTAAAGTAAAACACCAAGTTGAAATTCGACTATTTGAATATACCTCCAAATTAATTAAAGCTTGGCTAATTTCTACTTTTTTTATTCGAATAATTTTATCGGTTTCTTCGTGAATTATTCTATTGAACTCTTCTTGATTTAAGAATTCTGGAAATTGAATGGATAAAGATTGTCTAAGCTCCTCATCTTGTTTCTTTTCAAGACGCTCTTGACTATTCCATGAGTGTACTTCAAGAATAATATTTACAACTTTACCTGGAATACTTATAACATTAGAAATTCCTGTCATAGTATTATTGACTATATTCACAGCTCCATCTACAGTATTGCCAGTTATTTTTGAAGTTTCATCGACAACTATTTTTACGGCTTTTGAAGTCTCATTAGCAATATCATTAACAACCTTCGAGGATTCATTAACGATACCATTTACAACCTTAGAAGTTTCGTTAGTAACGTTGTCAACTAATTTAAAGAAATCATTTAACATAAAATAATACCATTAATCAAAATAAAGCAAGTCTTTGCTGGTGCTGGTGAAGAGGTCAAAGCCATCCTTAGTGACGACACCGCAGTCTTCGATACGGACACCGACTTTTCCAGGGATATAGATACCTGGTTCAACAGAGAAGCACATGCCTTCTTCGATGACCATGTCGTTTCCTTCCATGATAGATGGAAATTCGTGGACATCCATACCGATACCGTGACCGAGACGGTGGTTGAAGTACTCACCGTAGCCCGCTTTTTCGATGACTTCACGGGCGGCGCGGTCCACTTCATGGGCAGTCACACCTGGATTGATAAAGTCAAGGGCAGCTTGTTGGGCTTCAAGGGTCAAGTTGTAAATATCTTTTTTGAATTGGTCTGGTTTGCCGACAGCGATCGTACGAGTCATATCTGAGGCGTAGCCATTGACCATGACACCGAGGTCAAAGAGGAGAAGGGCATCCTTTTCGACCTTGTTTGCTCCAGGGATACCGTGTGGATTTGCAGCGTTATCACCAGTCAAGACCATGGTATCAAAGCTCATTTCATAGCCTTCATGCTTCATGGCAAAGTCGATTTGTGCAATGATATCTGTCTCAGTCTTATCAAGAGAAATATTGTCAAAACCAACTTTAACCGCCTTATCAGCATAGAGACCAGCAACCATCATTTTTTGCACTTCATCAGCTGATTTGATGAGGCGCATGCGTTGGATGCGAGGAGTGAGGTTTTCAAACTCAGCAGTTTCAAAAACTGTTTTCAAACCATGGTATTTGGTTAAGATGAGATTGTCAAACTCGACTGCCACACGTCTGAAGTCTAACTGTGGCAAGGCATTTTGGATTTTCTTCCAAGGGTTTTCAGAGTCCACATAGCCCATAACTGGGAAGGAAACAGTGCTTGTTGCACGCTCTACTTCAAGGGCTGGAACGAAGAGAAGCGGTTCCTGATTTGCTAGGACAAAGAGGAACATTTGGCGTTCATGGGGATCACTGTAAAAGCCAGTGAGGTAATTGATAGTGACGGGGTCAGATACGACAGCGACGTCTAGTTTTTCTGATTCAAGATATGTTAGGATTTGTTGTAATTTAGACATATGCTACCTTCTTTCTACCCCTCTATTTTGGCAAAAAAAGAGAGAAAATGCAAGGGAGAAGGGTAAAAGAACAGGCAAAAAGAACTCCGACAAGATAGGGGAGTTCTTTGATATAATTTTCCTTAGTTTAAGAAAAGTCAGCCTTGCTTTTGACGTCGCTGTATTCTTCAGCGATTTCTTGACTGAGGATGTTCTCATAGGCAGGGAGTTGGATATCCTGACCGTATTTCTTCTTGAGAGCAGTAGTGACGAGGCGATAAGCCAGATTGGCATTACGAGAGAGGATAGGTCCGTGGAAGTAGGAACCAAAGACGTTCCTATAATGAACCCCTTCGCCGACCTTTTCTTCGTTGTTTCCATTTCCATAGACCACCTGTCCCAGTGGTTTTTGGTCATCTGAGAGGAAGGTGCGACCTTGATGATTTTCAAAGCCATAGTAGGTTTCATCGAAGTCTTCATTGTGAATCTTGATGTCACCGATAAAGCGGTTGTTGGTTTGGTTGAGGGTATAATGTCCCATGACACCGAGCCCTTCGATGCGTTTACCTGAAGCCTCAACATAATATTGGCCCAATAGTTGGAAACCACCACAGATAGCTAGAACCACTCCGTCGTTTTGGATGTAGTTGTCAATGCTTTCTTTTTTAGCAGGAAGGTCTCCAGCGATAATACTTTGTTCAAAGTCTTGACCGCCACCGAAAAAGGCGATATCGTAGTGATTTTCGTCAAAGTCATCATGGAGAGAAACGATATCAACTGTTACATGTGCCCCCAGTTTTTCAGCTACATACTTGAGCATGAGGATGTTTCCATTGTCCCCGTAGGTATTCATGAGGTTTCCATAGAGGTGGGCGATGTTGAGCTGATAAGGGTAGTTGCCAGCTTTTGAGGAAAGTGAAGTATAAACCATTAGTTCATCTCCTTTCTAACAATCTGACGACTAGCCAGCAGTTCGCGGAATTCAAGCATAGCAGTATAGGTAGCCAGGATATAGGCATGCTTACAATCTTGGTTCTCAATGGTTTTGAGAACTTGTTCCAGATTGCTTGTTTCAGTGATTTTCTCAGCTGGATAGCCTGTCACTCGTAGACGACGCGCGATTTCAGAATGACGAACACCGCCAGCGTTGATTTCAGGAATGTCCATGTCAGTGATTTGTTCAAAGTCAGCATCCCAGATCCAGCTAGTGTCAATCCCATCAGCATAGTTGGCATTGAGGAGAACAGATAGGCTAAATGGATAAGGCGCTAGTTTAATCATCTCGATAGCCTGAGTTGCACCGACTGGATTCTTAATTAAGACGAGAGTACATTCCTTGTCGCCGATATGGAAGGTTTCCTGGCGTCCAAAGACAGCGCGACTCTTATCAAATCCTTGCTTGATGAGTTGTGAATCAGCCCCGAGGAAACGGGCGATGGCAACCGCAGCAAGAGCATTGTAGATGTTGTAAAGTCCACCGATTTGGATGCCGTATTCTTGGCCGTCAATGACAAAGCGGGAGCGATTGTTGGTTAACTCAACCAAGTCTGTCAGACGGTAGTCCAAGTCAGGTCGTTTGCAACCACAATTTTCGCAGATATAGGCTCCCAAGTTGGCATAGGTATTGTGCTCATATTTGAGGATGCCTTTACAGTCAGGGCAGAGAATCCCTTCGGTATTGTAGTGAGCCAGTTGGGCTGGCCCTTTCTCCAAGTCAAAACCAAAATACTGTACAGGATTTGGAATAGCTGGCTTGTAGAAAAGTGGACTGTCACCATTGAGGAGAACTGTAGCCGTAGGCACTTTACGGATGGCATCCAAAATCATGTTATAAGTTGTGTAAATCTCACCATAGCGGTCCATCTGGTCACGGAAAATATTAGTAATGACAAAAAGGCTAGGATGGATATAGTCACAGATACGAGAAAGACTGGCCTCATCAATTTCAAGAACAGCAATGTTTTTCCCAGTTTTAGAGGATTTGGCTGTCAAGAAGGTTGTCGTAATCCCTGTGATCATGTTGGCACCACTAGGATTGGTCAGAACCTGACCATAAACTTCTTTTAAAATGCCGACAGTCAGGGCGGTTGTTAAGGTTTTTCCATTGGTACCAGTGACCACGACAATCTCGTAGTTCTTAGCTAGATTTTGTAAAATATCTTTATCAAATTGAAGGGCGAGTTTTCCTGGGAGCGTACTTCCACGGCCAAGACGGCTCAAGATGAAGTGAGATGAACGCCCAGCAAGAAGGCCCAAAGTAGTTTTTAATTTCATGTTTCTATTATATCATACTGCGCCCAGCAGTCCAATAACTAAAGTAAACTCTAAGATCAACTAAAGAAGTAACCTTAGAGGTGCTTTTTAGGTTCTGATTAAACCAATCAAATACAATATCTTTGAATTTGATAACTTTGGCAACTTTAAGAAATAAATCTTTCTTGCTCTGAACATAAGAAAGGAGAGGACATCGATTACCTTCTACAGGTTTTAAAATTTCATTAATCCATTATAGTTGACAAAGATACCTAACTTTTGGGATTTAGATTATTTTTTGGAAAGTCTCTTTTATAATAAATTACGAATTTTTTCTTTTATAAATGCGTTAAGAGGATAGTGTTTATCAAGATATTCTAGGAGTGCCTGAGCAGATTCAGAAATCCGTTCGTAACCTTGCAAAAAGTGAGGCAATTGTTTGGCCTCATTTGGATAACCTTTTTCAAATCTTCTGTTGCTGTTAAAAATATCTATAAAATCAGATTTAGAAGTTTTTTCCAAATTGATTAGTTCGGTCCAAAGCTTGACGGATCTGTTTTGGATGAAATCATAAGCAGCCAATTTTTCGCCTCGTTGATAGCGACCTAGTCCTATATATAGGTTGCATAAAATTTCTCCCAACAGCCATTCACGGTCTCTATTTTCTTTTGATGGCAATCTTTGTGGCTGGCAGATTGTTCCATCAAAACCGACCTCCTTCCAGATAATCTTGCCTTCAGCGAAGGGAATGTTTACTAGTTCATGAGCTTCAAAGACAGCAAATTCACAAAAAACATCATCTTCAAATAGAACTTTATGTCCGTCCACTGTATTTTGGTAGTGAAATGCAATTGGTTCTAGATTACTTAACCAAGTTAGATCCTGTATATAGGCCTGCTTGTAGCCATCTTTTACAATAACAAAGAAATCCAAATCGGAGTACTGATCCAATCGTTCTCTTTCTGCTCCGCAAGAACCAAGTGCCAGCAAAGCTAGTGCTTGTCTAGAATCTTTTAGAGACTGACCAATATCACCTAGTCTTTGTAATAGTAATTCTGTTTTATTCATAATCGTTACCTCATTATTTCTTGTTTACAGACATTATATAGTTAATATTTTCGAAAGTCAATTTCATCCCATACCAAATATATACTAATGTAATATGGGATTTCTTTCGATATTTTTTACAATGATAAAGTTTAAACATTTTGCAGAGTATTGCTCATATTATCAAGAACGAAGAAATTTGAATTATCCTTTGATTGATTAGAAAGTGATTCTTATCTTTAAAAAGATTAAATGATTTGGAAAATATTTGAGAAGAAAAAATATATCGACTTAGCCATCAATTTGCAAACGGTAAAACCTCTCCACAAATGATGAAAATATACATACGACCCGCGCAAAGAGTGGATAATTTACTAATTAGGCATGAAACAATCATTGCAAAATATACTTTTTAAATTACCCATAAAACGATGAGCTGAAGCGAGTTATTCAAAGTCATATGTATTGCTGATATTTGAAAGAGTGACCTGAGACTCAATATATAATTAGGACTGCTAAATAAAGTTGGGATATTATATCATAAAAGAGGGAAAAGGCAGATTTGAGATTTCGCAGAAACAAAAACAGCCCTCGTCGGGCTGTTAGCTAACAAATCAGTCTCAACTTAAATCGCAAACAAGTCATTCAAGTTCTCAGCCAAAGTTGGGTGAGTGAAGATTTGTTTTGTGAAGTAAGTGTAAGGAATCTTGTTGTCCATTGCAACAGTGATGATGTTGATGATTTCTTGAGAGCCTTCTGAGAAGATGCTTGCTCCAAGAATTTCTTTTGTTTCAGTATTAACAACAGCTTTGAAGGCTCCACGAAGGTCGCCATTTACGTGACCACGAGGCATGGCAGCAACAGGGATTTCCTTCACTGCGTATGGAAGTTTCAAATCAGCTGCTTGGCTTTCAGTCAAACCAACTTGTGAAAGTGCAGGTGTGATGAACATAGTGTTTGGCACATTGAGACGGTCTTCAAGTGTGTAGCTGCCATCTCCAGCAAGGTAGCTGTAGACAACACGGAAGTCATCAAGTGAAATGTAGGTAAATTGAGGTCCACCGTTGACGTCTCCGACTGCAAAGACACCAGGAACGTTTGTTTGACAATGTTTGTCTACCTTGATAGCACCACGTTCCGTTAGTTCAATATCTGTATTTTCAAGTTGAAGTGGTTCTACGTTTGGTTTACGTCCAGTTGCGTAGAGAAGAGCGTCGAAACGGTACGTTTCGTTTTCAGTTACGACAAGGACTTGGTCACCGTCGTTTCTGATTTCAGTAGTACGGATGTTTTGAAGTAATTCAATACCGTCTTCTTCCATGTATTGTTTAGCAAGAGCTGCAATGGAAGGCTCTGCACGAGGTAGGAAAGTATCCAAGGCATCTAGGACTGTAACCTTGCTTCCAAGTTTGTTGTAAAGACCTGCAAATTCAAGACCGATGTTTCCGCCACCAAGAACTCCAAGTTTTTCAGGCAATTTGTCCAAGTTTTGGATACCTGTTGAGTCAAAGACGTTTTTGCTTGTAGCAAGTCCAGGGATTGGCAAGACGTTTGAAACAGCACCAGTGTTGATAACGATAGTTTCAGCAGTGAGTTCTTGTTTTTCGTCACCAGCTTGGATTTCGATGACTTTGTTTGAAAGGAAGTGAGCTTCCGCATCAAAGATATCCAGGCCTGTACCCGCAACAGTCGCATAGTTTTTACCATTGAGGCGACCAGTGATCGTGTTTTTAGTAGCAATCACTTCTTCAAAAGACAAGTCTTTCTCAGCAGCAACTAATAAGGTCTTAGTTGGGATACAACCGATGTTGATACAAGTTCCACCGTACATAGCTTTGCTACGTTCAATCAGGGCAACTTTTTTGCCAGCTGAAGCTAGTTTACCAGCCAGTGTCTTCCCAGCTTTACCAAATCCAATAACAATTAAATCATATGTTAACATTTATAGTCCTCCTATTCGATTTTCATTCTAGCATAAGAAAAAACTTTTTGCACAAATCTGCTACGGGAAAGACAGAAAAAGATAAAAACGCTTTCCAAACAAAAAACTAGTAATTTTTTGACAAGCTTGATAAACTAAAATCCTATCTATTTTTATATAAAATAGAATAAATGTTCGAAAATAGGAGGTTTTATGAAATCGAATCGTTATATTATTGCCTTTGCTGGGGTCATTTTACACTTAATGCTGGGTTCGACTTATGCTTGGAGTGTTTATCGCAACCCTATTATTGAAAAAACGGGATGGGATCAGGCTTCTGTTGCCTTTGCCTTTAGTCTAGCAATCTTTTGTTTGGGATTATCGGCTGCATTTATGGGGCGTTTGGTAGAAAAATTTGGTCCGAGAGTCATGGGGAGTCTATCTGCTTTTCTATACGCAGGTGGAAATATCTTAACAGGATTTGCAATAGACCGTCAGGAGCTGTGGTTGTTGTATCTCGCTTATGGTATTTTAGGTGGGCTTGGTTTGGGAGCAGGCTATATTACCCCTGTGTCAACGATTATAAAATGGTTTCCTGATAAACGTGGTCTCGCAACAGGTTTAGCGATTATGGGGTTTGGTTTTGCTTCTTTATTGACTAGTCCCATAGCGCAACATCTCATCGCAGGGGTAGGGCTTGTAGAAACTTTTTATATTTTAGGTGCAAGTTACTTTATTATCATGCTCCTAGCTTCACAATTCATTAAGCGTCCAAATGAGCAAGAGCTTGCAATTTTATCTGTTTCAGGGAAAGAAAAAACAGCCTCTTTGACGCAAGGAATGGCTGCGAATCAGGCCCTGAAAAGCAATCGGTTTTATATACTTTGGATTATTTTCTTTATCAACATAGCTTGTGGTTTAGGCTTAATATCAGCGGCATCGCCAATGGCACAGGAGATGGCTGGCTTGTCTACAAGTCATGCAGCAGTAATGGTGGGCGTTTTAGGGATTTTCAATGGGTTTGGTCGTTTGCTCTGGGCGAGTTTATCTGACTATATCGGTCGCCCTCTAACCTTTAGTATATTACTGCTTGTCAATCTTTTCTTTTCTCTCTCACTTTGGCTCTTTACAGATTCCGTTTTATTTGTAGTCGCTATGTCTATTTTGATGACTTGCTATGGAGCTGGTTTTTCATTGATTCCGGCTTATCTCAGTGATATTTTTGGAACCAAGGAATTGGCCGCTCTGCATGGATATATTTTAACAGCTTGGGCAATGGCTGGTTTAGCAGGGCCTATTTTATTAGCAGAGACTTATAAAATAGCTCATTCTTACACACAAACCTTGTTCGTTTTTCTCATTTTATATAGTATAGCCTTGGCTTTGTCTTATTATCTAGGTCGTTCAATCAAAAAGGAAATCCAAAAACCGCTTACATGATTTTCCTTAAGGATTCTACTATCTTTTGCCCCGCTCTTGTGTTATACTAGATAGGTTGCAAAGAAACTAGTACTTTTCTTTCGTGGAAAAGAAGCAACACGGTATCTCATTTTTGTTGAAGATACGTCATGAAAAGAAAAGTATAAACTAAAGCCCTATAGGGTGGCTTCGCACCACCTTTAGAAAGAAGAATAACGTGAAATTTAATGAATTTAACTTGTCTGCTGAATTGCTAGCAGAGATTGAAAAAGCTGGATTTGTAGAAGCCAGTCCCATCCAAGAACAGACCATTCCCTTGGCTCTCGAAGGAAAAGACGTTATCGGTCAAGCTCAGACTGGTACAGGAAAAACTGCAGCTTTTGGCTTGCCAACCCTTGAAAAAATCCGTACAGAAGAAGCGACCATCCAAGCCTTGGTCATCGCTCCAACTCGTGAACTCGCTGTTCAAAGCCAAGAAGAACTCTTCCGATTTGGCCGTAGCAAGGGAGTGAAAGTTCGCTCAGTTTACGGTGGTTCCAGCATTGAAAAACAAATCAAGGCCCTTAAATCTGGTGCCCATATCGTGGTAGGAACACCAGGCCGTCTCTTGGACTTGATTAAACGCAAGGCCTTGAAATTACAAGACATTGAAACCCTCATCCTTGACGAAGCGGATGAAATGCTCAATATGGGCTTCCTTGAAGACATCGAAGCCATCATTTCCCGTGTCCCTGAAAATCGTCAAACCTTGCTCTTTTCAGCAACCATGCCAGATGCTATCAAACGTATTGGTGTTCAGTTTATGAAGGACCCTGAGCATGTCAAGATTGCTGCAAAGGAATTGACAACAGAGCTGGTGGACCAGTACTATATCCGTGTCAAAGAACAAGAGAAATTTGATACCATGACACGTCTTATGGATGTGGAACAACCAGAGCTTGCTATCGTATTTGGTCGTACCAAACGCCGTGTAGATGAATTGACTCGTGGACTTAAAATTCGTGGCTTCCGTGCAGAAGGGATTCATGGTGATTTGGACCAAAACAAACGTCTTCGTGTCCTTCGGGATTTTAAAAATGGCAATCTAGATGTTCTCGTTGCGACAGACGTTGCAGCGCGTGGTTTGGATATCTCAGGTGTGACCCATGTCTACAACTACGATATTCCACAAGATCCTGAAAGCTATGTTCACCGTATCGGTCGTACAGGTCGTGCTGGTAAGTCAGGTCAATCCATTACTTTCGTAGCTCCAAATGAAATGGGCTATCTCCAAATCATCGAAAACTTGACCAAGAAGCGCATGAAAGGTCTTAAACCTGCAAGTGCAGAGGAAGCCTTCCAAGCTAAGAAACAAGTAGCGCTCAAGAAAATCGAACGAGACTTCGCAGACGAAGCCATTCGTGGGAACTTTGAAAAATTTACTAAAGATGCTCGTAAGTTAGCTGCAGAATTTAGTCCAGAAGAATTGGCTATGTATATCTTGAGTCTGACAGTCCAAGATCCAGACAGCCTTCCTGAAGTGGAGATTGCGCGTGAAAAACCACTGCCATTTAAACCATCAGGTAATGGCTTTGGTGGCAAAGGTAAGGGAGGTCGTGGAGGCCGTCGTGGAGACGACCGTCGAGATCGTGATCGTCGTGGCAATGGTCGCCGTGATGAGTTCAAGAAAGGCAGTCGTGGAAACGACCGTTTTGATAAAGACAGACGTTACCGTAATAAAGACAATAAAAAACCTCGCAACACTTCAAGCGAAAAGAAAACCGGCTTTGTTATTCGTAACAAAGGAGACAAATAGAAAAAAGCGATTCACAATGTGAATCGCTTTTATATATAAGGAGACCGATAGTAAAAGAAGATGGTGATAGTAAAGGATAGGTGAAACGGAAAGGGATTTATCATGTCATCTTCTTATAATGTTATAATATCAAAAATAAAATAGGATGTCAATAAAAAAATCGCTTTTTTTCTAAAATATTTTTGCTGTTCAAAATTGCAATTAAATAAGCAATTTTCAGATAATTATTGAAATAAAGACTTTTCTATGTTATAATGGAAGCGATTATATGCGAGGTAAAAAATGGCACATTTATTAGAAAAAACAAGAAAAATCACGTCTATTCTAAAGCGCTCTGAGGAGCAACTCCAAGATGAACTTCCTTACAATGCAATAACACGCCAGTTAGCTGATATTATTGACTGTAACGCTTGTATTGTAAATAACAAGGGACGTCTCTTGGGTTACTTTATGCGTTATAAGACCAATAATGACCGTGTAGAACAATTCTTCCAAACCAAAACCTTCCCTGACGTCTATGTACAAGGGGCAAACATGATCTATGATACGGAAGCCAATCTTCCTGTTGAACATGATTTGACCATTTTCCCTGTAGAGAGTCGTGCGGACTTTCCAGATGGGTTGACGACCATCGCTCCGATTCATGTATCAGGGATTCGTTTGGGTTCCTTGATTATTTGGCGCAATGATAAGAAATTTGAAGATGAAGATTTGATTCTTGTCGAGATTGCGAGCACGGTTGTGGGAATTCAACTATTGAACTTCCAACGTGAAGAAGATGAGAAAAATATTCGCCGTCGTACGGCTGTTACCATGGCGGTCAACACCCTTTCCTATTCAGAACTTCGTGCCGTATCAGCTATTTTAGCTGAATTGGATGGAAATGAAGGGCAGCTGACTGCATCAGTTATTGCAGATCGTATTGGCATTACGCGCTCAGTGATTGTCAATGCGCTTCGTAAATTGGAGTCGGCGGGAATTATTGAGAGTCGTTCACTAGGAATGAAGGGGACCTATCTCAAGGTATTGATTTCAGATATTTTTGAGGAAGTGAAAAAGAGGGACTACTAATGGCAAAGGCTTTAATCTCGATTGACTATACAGAGGATTTCGTAGCAGACCATGGAAAGCTAACTGCTGGCGCACCTGCTCAAGCGATATCAAAAGCCATTGATCAGGTAACTAGATTAGCTTTTGATCGTGGAGACTATGTCTTTTTTACCATTGATGCTCATGAAGAGAAGGATACATTCCACCCAGAAAGCAAGCTCTTTCCACCGCACAACATCATCGGAACTAGTGGGCGTAACCTTTATGGCTCCCTAGCTGATTTTTATGCTGAGCATGAGGCGGATAGTCGTGTCTTTTGGATGGATAAGCGTCACTATTCAGCTTTTTCAGGAACGGACTTAGATATCCGTTTGCGAGAACGTCGGGTTGACACTGTTATCTTAACAGGTGTTTTGACGGACATTTGCGTCCTTCATACGGCTATTGATGCTTATAATTTAGGTTATCAAATTGAGATTGTTAAGCCTGCAGTTGCCTCTATTTGGCCAGAAAATCATCAGTTTGCTCTTGGGCATTTTAAGAACACATTGGGAGCAAAATTACTGGATGAAAACCTTGCTGAAATTGAACTATAAGCCTGTTGGAAAAATGAAAAAAATCTGAAAAAAGTGTTGACAAAGATTTTGAAAGTTGATATACTAGTAAAGTAATCGACGCGGGGATGGCGGAATTGGCAGACGCGCAGGACTAAGGATCCTGTGACCGCTTTAGGTCGTGAGGGTTCAAGTCCCTCTCTCCGCATAGGGTAAGAGTTAGCTTTGGCTAGCTCTTTTTTTGTTAGCACGCATAGTGATTATTCAACAAGAGAGGTCTACCTTTCTTGTTTTTTTCTTTTTTTAAATAGTGCTATAATATAGATAGAAAGTAACTGCAAAAAGTCTTATATGAAAGATCATCGAGTAATGGATACTAATAGGCTTGGTTAAAACGGATATATAAGGTAGGAAAGGAGGAGTAGATAGTCGTTTGGTATTTGAAATGAGTATTTCAAAAGTGTAAAGGAGGATTACGATGGTTAATGAACTTCAACGAATAATGAGCGCCTTTATTCAAATTCTCTTTATTATTTTACTACCTTCTATCTGGTGGTTTATGACTATGAGGGGGAAAGTTCCATTTATGGAATGGATCGGACTAAAAGCTATTAAAAGAGTAAAAACTTTGCATCTGATTTTATGGATGGTGGGGGGATTTTCTTTATTTACTATTTTTTCTATCCTTATCTTTCCTCTTACTCGTGGTCTAGAAACAGCTACTTCGGCTTTTTCTGCTATGGAATATAAGGCTTTACCAAGTATTCTAATTTACAGTATTTTGCAAACATCTTTACCAGAGGAACTATTATTTAGAGGTTTTCTACTGAAACGAATGGCAAATCACATGCCGTTTGTCTTTGCAAATACCATACAGGCCTTCGCTTTTGGATTGCTTCATGGAGTATTGTTTGCTTCAGTAGTGAGTTTGGAAGTCACTTTTTTCATTGTATTTTTTACTGGAGCAATAGCAGCTTATCTTGGCTTTGTTAATGAAAAGATAGCAGGAGGATCAATTTTACCAAGTTGGCTAATGCATGCCACAGCCAACATCCTCTCTGGTTTAGTTTCTGCATTTTCTTTGCTTTGAGTGGATGCAGTTATAAAAATGGAGCTGGTAGAAATACCAGCTTTTTTTCAAAAAATAAATCAAAATTTTTTTCGATTTCATAAACATTTCATATTTGGATTTTATAATAGTCTTACAAATATGGAGGTGACAAATGAATCCAATCCAAAGAGCTTGGGCTTATGTCAGCAGAAAACGACTGAGAAGTTTTATTTTATTTCTGATTTTATTTGTTCTTTTAGCAGGAATTTCAGCCTGTTTGACGCTGATGAAGTCCAACAAAACAGTAGAAAGCAATCTTTACAAATCACTCAATACTTCTTTTTCTATCAAAAAGATCGAAAATGGTCAGACCTTCAAGTTATCGGACCTAGCATCAGTTAGCAAGATTAAGGGACTGGAAAATGTCTCTCCTGAACTCGAGACGGTCGCAAAACTGAAAGACAAGGAAGCAGTGAGTGGCGAGCAGAGCGTAGAACGTGATGATTTGTCAGCATCAGACAAGAATTTGGTTAGCTTAACAGCTCTTGAGGATTCATCCAAGGATGTCACCTTTACCAGTTCGGCTTTCAATCTAAAGGAAGGCCGACACCTTCAAAAAGGGGATTCCAAGAAAATCCTGATCCACGAAGAGTTGGCTAAGAAGAACGGTCTTTCGCTTCATGACAAGATTCGCTTGGATGCCGGACAGTCAGAATCTGGAAAAGGACAGACAGTTGAGTTTGAGATTGTTGGCATCTTTTCTGGTAAAAAGCAAGAAAAGTTCACAGGCTTATCTTCTGACTTCAGTGAAAACCAGGTCTTTACAGACTATGAAAGTAGCCAAACGCTTCTGGGAAATAGTGAACCGCAAGTCAGTGCAGCGCGCTTCTATGTAGAAAATCCTAAGGAAATGGACGGACTCATGAAGCAGGTAGAAAACCTGGCTTTAGAAAGTCAAGGCTACCAAGTCGAGAAGGAAAACAAGGCCTTTGAACAAATCAAAGACTCAGTTGCAACTTTCCAAACCTTCCTGACCATCTTCCTTTATGGGATGTTGATAGCAGGAGCAGGAGCCTTAATCTTGGTCTTGTCTCTCTGGTTGAGAGAAAGGGTCTACGAAGTAGGGATTCTTCTGGCACTTGGAAAAGGCAAGAGTTCGATTTTCCTACAATTCTGTTTAGAGGTAGTTTTGGTATCTCTCGGAGCTTTGCTTCCATCCTTTATCGCTGGGAATGCCATTACATCCTATCTGCTCCAAACTGTACTAGCCAGTGGAGATCAGACAAGCTTACAGGACACGCTGGCCAAAGCAAGTGGTCTATCAACTAGTCTCCTATCCTTTGCAGAATCCTATGTCTTTCTGCTCCTGATTGGTTGCTTGTCTGTAGCCCTTTGTTTCCTATTCTTATTTAGAAAATCGCCTAAGGAAATTTTATCATCTATTAGTTAAGAAGGAGAAATCATGACTTTATTACAATTGCAAGATGTTACCTACCGTTATAAGAACACTGCTGAGGCAGTTTTATATCAGATCAAGTATAATTTTGAACCCGGAAAATTTTATAGTATCATTGGTGAGTCAGGAGCAGGAAAATCCACTCTCTTGTCCCTACTGGCTGGTCTAGATAGTCCTGTTGAAGGTTCTATCCTTTTCCAAGGAGAGGATATTCGGAACAAGGGATATTCTTACCATCGTATGCACCATATTTCCCTGGTCTTTCAGAATTATAACTTGATAGATTATCTTTCTCCGCTGGAAAATATCCGCTTGGTCAACAAAAAAGCAAGCAAGGATACACTTCTTGAACTTGGTTTGGATGAAAGTCAGATCAAGCGGAACGTTCTCCAGTTATCAGGTGGTCAACAGCAACGTGTTGCTATTGCTCGCAGTTTGGTCTCAGAAGCTCCAGTTATTCTAGCTGATGAGCCAACAGGAAATCTGGACCCTAAAACTGCTGGAGATATTATCGAACTGCTCAAATCACTTGCCGAGAAAACAGGTAAATGTGTGATCGTCGTCACTCACAGTAAAGAAGTGGCACAAGCATCAGATATTACACTTGAATTGAAGAATAAGAAACTCACTGAAACTCGCAATACTACAAAATAAGATGAGCTTGTTTTGATAGCATTATGAAATCAAATCTAGAAAGGGAACCTATGTTACACAACGCATTTGCCTATGTTACAAGGAAGTTTTTCAAATCGATTGTTATCTTCCTGATTATTCTCCTCATGGCGAGCTTGAGTTTGGTCGGCTTGTCGATCAAGGGAGCTACTGCCAAGGCTTCTCAGGAGACTTTTAAAAATATCACCAATAGCTTCTCCATGCAAATCAATCGTCGCGTCAATCAAGGGACGCCACGTGGTTCTGGGAATATCAAGGGAGAGGATATCAAAAAAATCACCGAAAATAAGGCCATCGAGTCTTATGTTAAACGCATCAACGCTATCGGAGATTTGACTGGATATGAACTCATCGAAACGCCAGAAACCAAGAAAAATCTTACTGCTGACCGAGCAAAACGGTTTGGAAGCAGTTTGATGATTACAGGTGTCAATGACTCCTCTAAAGAAGATAAGTTTGTCTCTGGCTCATATAAGCTGGTTGAAGGTGAGCACTTAACCAACGACGACAAGGACAAGATTCTCATGCACAAGGACTTGGCAGCCAAACACGGTTGGAAAGTCGGAGATAAGGTCAAATTGGACTCTAATGTCTATGATGCAGACAACGAAAAAGGTGCCAAGGAAACAGTCGAAGTGACAATCAAGGGGCTCTTTGATGGTCACAATAAGTCAGCAGTAACCTACTCACAAGAACTCTATGAAAACACAGCTATCACAGACATTCACACTGCTGCAAAACTTTATGGATACACAGAAGACACAGCTATTTATGGGGACGCAACCTTCTTTGTAACAGCAGACAAGAACTTGGATGATGTTATGAAAGAGTTGAATGGCATCAGTGGTATCAACTGGAAGAGCTATACACTTGTGAAGAGCTCCTCTAACTACCCAGCTCTAGAGCAATCCATCTCTGGTATGTACAAGATGGCCAACCTCCTCTTCTGGGGTAGCTTGAGCTTCTCAGTTCTTCTCCTTGCACTCTTGCTCAGTCTTTGGATCAATGCCCGTCGCAAGGAAGTGGGAATTCTCCTCTCTATCGGTCTCAAGCAGGCAAGTATCTTGGGGCAATTCATCACCGAATCTATTTTGATTGCCATCCCTGCTCTTGTTTCGGCTTACTTCCTAGCCAACTACACAGCTCGTGCCATCGGAAATACTGTTCTTGCCAATGTCACTTCAGGTGTTGCCAAGCAAGCCAGCAAGGCTGCTCAAGCTTCTAACCTTGGTGGTGGTGCAGAAGTAGACGGCTTTAGCAAGACCTTGTCGAGCCTAGATATTTCTATTCAGACATCAGACTTTATCATCGTCTTTGTCCTTGCCTTGGTTCTAGTGATTCTCGTTATGGCGCTTGCTTCAAGCAATCTCCTTAGAAAACAACCAAAAGAGCTCTTGCTCGATAGCGAATAAAAAACTTGCTACCTATTCTCCCCTAAATGGGGTATAATATAGGTAGCATTTTTATCTGTTTTGTCTTGATAAGGACTCTTCTTATCAGGATGAAATAGAGAGATTTACAAGAAATTTAAAGGAATGTGAAACGTTTTTTCTATGAAAATTTTAATTGTAGAAGATGAAGAGATGATCCGTGAGGGAATCAGTGACTATTTGACGGATTGTGGTTATGAAACCATTGAGGCAGCAGATGGACAAGAAGCTCTGGAAAAATTTTCCAGCTATGAAGTTGCTCTAGTACTACTGGATATCCAGATGCCCAAGCTTAATGGCCTAGAAGTCCTAGCAGAGATTCGTAAGACCAGTCAGGTTCCTGTCTTGATGCTGACAGCCTTTCAGGATGAGGAATATAAGATGAGCGCCTTTGCCTCTCTGGCGGATGGCTATCTGGAAAAACCCTTCTCCCTCTCCCTCTTAAAAGTGAGGGTAGACGCGATTTTCAAGCGCTACTACGATACGGGACGAGTCTTCTCCTATAAGGATACAAAGGTGGACTTTGAGAGCTACAGTGCAAGCCTAGCAGGTCAAGAAGTGGCTATCAATGCTAAAGAGTTGGAAATTCTGGACTATCTGGTGAAAAATGAAGGACGGGCCTTGACCCGTTCTCAGATAATTGATGCTGTCTGGAAGGCGACAGATGAGGTTCCCTTTGATCGTGTCATTGATGTCTATATCAAGGAACTGCGGAAAAAGCTAGACTTGGATTGTATCCTCACGGTGCGCAATGTTGGTTATAAATTGGAGCGAAAATGAAACGAACAGGTTTATTTACAAAGATTTTTATCTATACCTTCTCGATTTTTAGTGTTCTGGTTATTTGTCTTCATTTAGCCATTTATTTTCTCTTTCCCTCTACTTATCTGAGCCATCGTCAGGAAACCATTGGCCAAAAAGCGACTGCTATTGCCCAATCCCTAGAAGGAAAGGATAGGCAGAGTATCGAGCAAGTGTTAGATTTGTATTCCCAGAGCAGTGATATCAAAGGAGCTGTCAAGGGAGAAATGACTGAGGACAAGTTAGAAGTCAAGGACAATCTTCCTCTGGATACGGACCGCCAGACCACTTCCCTCTTTATCGAGGAGCGTGAGGTGAAAACGCAAGATGGTAGCACTATGACTCTTCAGTTTCTAGCTTCCATGGACCTGCAAAAGGAAGCAGAGCAGATTAGTCTCCAATTTCTCCCCTATACCTTGCTGGCATCCTTTCTGATTTCCCTCTTGGTAGCCTACATCTACGCTCGAACCATTGTTGCCCCGATTTTGGAAATCAAGCGGGTGACCCGTCGGATGATGGAACTGGATGCTCAAGTACGGTTGCGCGTGGATTCTAAGGATGAGATAGGTGATCTCAAGGAACAAATCAATAGCCTTTATCAGCATCTCTTGACAGTCATTGCGGACTTGCATGATAAGAATGAAGCTATTCTCCAGCTGGAGAAGATGAAGGTTGAGTTCCTACGAGGGGCCTCTCATGAACTGAAAACCCCCCTGGCTAGTCTCAAAATCCTAATCGAAAATATGAAAGAAAATATCGGTCGTTACAAGGATAGAGACCACTATCTTGAAGTTGCCTTGGGGATTGTGGACGACCTCAGTCACCACGTTCTCCAGATACTTTCTCTCTCTTCTGTGCAGGAAATTCGAGAGGAGAAAGAAGAGGTTGACCTCCTTCAGATGACGCAAACTCTGGTTAAGGATTATGCCTTGCTAGCCAAGGAGAGAGAACTTCATGTAGACATTAGCCTAACCCATCAGCAGGCTTACATAAACCCATCTGTGATGAAGTTGATCCTATCGAATCTCATCAGCAATGCCATCAAGCACTCCACTTCAGGTGGCCTGGTCCGCATCGGCGAGAGAGAGGGGGAACTCTTTATCGAAAATAGCTGTAGTCCTGAAGAACAAGAAAAACTGGCCCAGTCTTTTTCTGAAAATGCTAGTCGCAAGGCCAAGGGTTCAGGAATGGGACTCTTTGTGGTCAAAAGTTTATTAGAACATGAGAAATTATCTTATCATTTTGAGATGCAGGGCGATCGCTTGACCTTCTTCATACGTTATCCCAAAGTCACTCAGGACTAAGGAAAAGAAAGGGTTTACATTGATTGGATTGGAAGAAATTCAATCTAAAGTATGGGAAAAACTAGCTTTTTTTATCAAAAAGTGATAAAATGAACAATGTAAATGGGATGTCCCAAAAAATATATAGGAGGCCTGACAAATGGCAATCGTTTCAGCAGAAAAATTTGTCCAAGCAGCTCGTGACAACGGTTATGCAGTTGGTGGATTTAACACAAACAACCTTGAGTGGACTCAAGCTATCTTGCGTGCAGCAGAAGCTAAAAAAGCTCCAGTTTTGATCCAAACTTCAATGGGTGCTGCTAAATACATGGGTGGTTACAAAGTTGCTCGCAACTTGATCGCTAACCTTGTTGAGTCAATGGGTATCACTGTACCAGTAGCTATCCACCTTGACCACGGTCACTACGAAGATGCACTTGAGTGTATCGAAGTTGGTTACACTTCAATCATGTTTGACGGTTCACACCTTCCAGTTGAAGAAAACCTTAAATTGGCTAAAGATGTTGTTGAAAAAGCACACGCTAAAGGTATCTCAGTAGAAGCTGAAGTTGGTACTATCGGTGGTGAAGAAGACGGTATCATCGGTAAAGGTGAATTGGCTCCAATCGAAGACGCTAAAGCAATGGTTGCAACTGGTATCGACTTCTTGGCAGCTGGTATCGGTAACATCCACGGTCCTTACCCAGCAAACTGGGAAGGTCTTGACCTTGACCACTTGAAGAAATTGACAGAAGCTCTTCCAGGCTTCCCAATCGTATTGCACGGTGGTTCAGGTATTCCTGATGACCAAATCCAAGCAGCGATCAAACTTGGTGTTGCGAAAGTTAACGTTAACACTGAATGTCAAATCGCATTCGCTAACGCAACTCGTAAATTTGCTCGTGACTACGAAGCAAACGAAGCAGAATACGACAAGAAAAAACTCTTCGACCCACGTAAATTCTTGGCTGACGGTGTAAAAGCTATCCAAGCATCTGTTGAAGAACGTATTGACGTATTCGGTTCAGAAGGTAAAGCATAATCTAGCTGAACAATACAGAAAGAACCTGCCCCTAAGGGCAGGTTTTTTGGTGTTTGAAACTATAGAGAATATGTTGGGGAAGAATCTATCTTAAGTTGCTAAAAGAGTCTAATTTTTGTACAATAATGCTATGAAAAAACTGAAAAAATGGAGTCTTGGCTTTCTTAGTTTCATTCTTTTGTTTTTAGGGGCAACATTCATCTTTCATCGTATCAGTTTGGAAAAGGAACAAGCCTCACTAACACCTGTGGGACAGCAAGTTCTTGTCAATGGGCATCAAATGAATGTTTACGTTGAAGGGGACGGTCCAGAGACTATAGTATTTCTATCCGGTGCTGGGATTGCTTCTCCAATCTTGGATTTTAAGGATATATCGGATTCCTTATCAAAAAAATATAAGGTAGTCATCGTGGAACGTGCTGGCTATGGTTATAGTGATGATAGCAATCAATCAAGAGATGTGATGGAAGTTTTGGCTGAGACTCGTCAAGCACTGTCCCAAGCCAATGTAACAGGTCCTTTTATCATTCTGTCTCATTCTATAGCGAGTCTTGAGAGTCTGGCTTGGCAGGAGAAGTATCCAGATGAAGTGAAAGCCTTGGTTGGTCTAGATTTGGCATTGCCATCAAGTTATGAGGATTTAAAGGATAATCAGGCCTTGCTTACGTTGGCCTATTGGAGCAGTAAGATTGGGTTATTACGCTATTTCCCTGAGTCCTTTTATATAAAAAATCAAACTCTGATCGAAAGTGAACGAAAACAATATAAACTTCTAGCTTATAAGCAGTTGATGTCACAAGCCATGCTTCATGAATCCCAAACGGTAAAGGAAAATGCCAAGAAAGTTCCCTCAAACATTAATCCGAAAATTCCAGCCTTACTAATGGTGTCTAACGGTGAAGGTACTAGCTTTAGCCAATCTGAGTGGCAACGTTATGCAGAGAGATTTGCAAGCGACCAGTCTAATGTTCAAGTCGTCTATATGGATGCGCCTCACGACCTCTATCATTATCAAAGTCATGCTATTGTTTCTCGCATTAAAGAATTTTTAGAGAATAATTGAGGGCTTAAAAATCCATTGAGACTGATGATAATAATTGAAAGGAATGACTTATGAATAATTCTTATATTTTACTTAGACATGCTCATTCAAGATTTTCAAGTGATGATTTTAATAGAACTTTGTCAGAAAAAGGATTTTTATCTCTTGACCAGTTAGAGTTTTTGAATTCTTTTAATATTGATTATTATTTTTCTAGTCCTTATAAACGAGCATTTGAAACGATTAATAGCTCGCCAATTCAATTTGATAAAATAGTTCTTGATAATCGGTTACGAGAGCGAAAACTATCTTCAACCTTTATAAAAGATTCTGAGTTTGAAGACAGTATTAAATATTTATGGCAAAATCCCAGTGAATCTCTTTCAGAAGGGGAATCAAATCAAGATGCACTAGCTAGAGTACTAAATTTTTTAATGGAATTGGAAGAGAGATACTCAGAAAAAACGATTTTGCTTAGTTCACACGGGAATTTGATAGGAATACTACTACATCACTTTGATTCCAGTTTTGATTATGAAAAATGGGATCAGATGACCTTTCCAGATTGTTTTCTAATTGATAGAAATGGGATTGTGAAAAGAATTATGAAAGATTAGTTCTTTGATTAAATAGTGATTCATATTGATCAAAATAGTTTGCTTTTTATAATTCGTAACCTGCCCATTGGGCAGGTTTTTTTGGTGTTTTAAGGAAAATATAAAACCAGAATTTTTGTTTAAAAGTATTATTTTAAGAGAAAAATCTCTAATTTCATAAACTATAAGCAAACGCTTGCATTCTGTTTTTTATTGGACTATAATAGGTTGGTGTAAAGCCTTCTGTAATAATATTGAGAAGGTGTAGAAAGTAAGGATTTAGAATATTTGTAGTTAAAAATACAATGTTGCTATTCCTTGCTATAGGGAGAGATTTATGGCAATGATAGAAGTGGAACATCTTCAGAAAAATTTTGTGAAGACAGTAAAGGAACCAGGTTTGAAGGGAGCTTTGCGCTCCTTTATTCATCCTGAAAAGCAGACCTTTGAAGCGGTCAAGGATTTGACCTTCGAGGTACCCAAGGGACAAATTTTAGGCTTTATCGGAGCTAATGGTGCTGGGAAGTCGACAACCATTAAGATGCTGACAGGAATTTTAAAGCCGACATCTGGTTTTTGTCGAATTAACGGCAAGATTCCGCAAGACAATCGCCAAGATTATGTCAAGGATATTGGAGTGGTTTTTGGACAAAGAACCCAGCTATGGTGGGATTTAGCTCTGCAAGAGACTTACACGGTTTTGAAAGAGATTTACGATGTGCCAGACTCGCTCTTTCATAAACGCATGGATTTTTTAAATGAAGTCTTGGATTTGAAGGACTTTATCAAGGATCCCGTGCGGACTCTTTCACTGGGACAACGAATGCGGGCGGACATTGCAGCTTCCTTGCTCCACAATCCCAAGGTCCTCTTTTTAGATGAGCCGACCATTGGGTTGGACGTTTCGGTCAAGGACAACATTCGTCGGGCTATCACTCAGATTAATCAAGAGGAACAAACAACCATTCTCTTGACCACTCACGACCTGAGCGACATTGAGCAACTTTGTGATCGGATTTTTATGATTGACAAGGGGCAGGAGATTTTTGATGGAACGGTTAGCCAGCTCAAGGAAACCTTTGGCAAGATGAAGACTCTTTCTTTTGAACTGGTACCAGGTCAAAGTCATCTCGTTTCTCACTATGAAGGCTTTTCGGATATGACCATTGATAGACAAGGAAACAGTCTCAATATTGAATTCGATAGTTCCCGCTACCAGTCGGCTGATATTATCAAGCAAACCCTGTCTGATTTTGAAATTCGCGATTTGAAGATGCTGGATACGGATATTGAGGATATTATCCGTCGCTTCTACCGAAAGGAGCTCTAAGATGGTCAAATTGTGGAGACGTTATAAACCCTTTATCAATGCAGGGGTTCAGGAGTTGATTACCTATCGAGTTAACTTTCTTCTTTATCGGATTGGCGATGTCATGGGTGCTTTTGTGGCCTTTTATCTCTGGAAGGCTGTCTTTGATTCCTCGCAAGAGTCTTTGATTCAAGGCTTCAGTATGGCGGATATCACCCTCTACATCATCATGAGTTTTGTGACCAATCTTTTGACTAGGTCTGATAGTTCTTTTATGATTGGAGAGGAGGTCAAGGATGGCTCCATTATCATGCGCTTGTTGAGACCAGTGCATTTTGCGGCTTCTTACCTCTTTACAGAGCTTGGATCCAAGTGGTTGATTTTTATCTCTGTTGGACTGCCATTTTTAAGTGTCATTGTCTTGATGAAAATTTTATCTGGGCAAGGAATTGTAGAATTGCTGGGCTTAACCATCCTTTATCTTTTTAGCTTAACTCTAGCCTACCTAATCAACTTTTTCTTTAATATCTGCTTTGGATTTTCAGCCTTTGTCTTTAAAAATCTATGGGGTTCCAATCTACTCAAGACTTCTATAGTGGCCTTTATGTCTGGAAGTCTGATTCCCTTGGCTTTCTTTCCAAAGATTGTTTCTGATATTTTGTCCTTCTTGCCTTTTTCATCTTTGATTTATACTCCAGTTATGATCATTGTTGGGAAATACGATGCCAGTCAGATTCTTCAAGCACTCTTGCTACAGTTCTTCTGGCTCATAGTGATGGTGGGCTTGTCTCAGTTGATATGGAAACGAGTCCAGTCCTTTATCACTATTCAAGGAGGTTAGTATGAAAAAATATCAACGCATGCATCTGATTTTTATCAGACAATACATCAAGCAAATCATGGAATACAAGGTCGATTTTGTGGTGGGCGTGTTAGGAGTTTTTCTGACTCAAGGCCTGAACCTCTTGTTTCTCAATGTGCTCTTTCAACACATTCCTTCCTTAGAAGGCTGGACTTTTCAAGAAATCGCCTTTATCTATGGATTTTCCTTAATTCCCAAGGGACTAGATCATCTCTTTTTTGACAATCTCTGGGCTCTGGGGCAACGTTTGGTGCGAAAAGGAGAGTTTGACAAGTACCTGACGCGTCCTATCAATCCTCTTTTTCACATCTTGGTTGAGACCTTTCAGATTGATGCCTTGGGCGAACTATTGGTCGGTGGTATTTTGTTAGCGACCACAGTGTCTAGCATTGGTTGGACTCTTCCAAAATTCCTGATTTTTCTAGTCTGTATTCCTTTTGCGACCTTGATCTATACTTCCTTGAAAATCGCGACTGCCAGCATCGCTTTTTGGACCAAGCAGTCAGGTGCCATGATTTATATTTTCTATATGTTTAATGATTTTGCCAAGTACCCGATTTCCATTTACAATTCGCTTCTTCGTTGGTTGATTAGCTTTATCGTGCCTTTCGCCTTTACGGCCTACTATCCTGCCAGCTATTTCTTGCAGGACAAAGACGGGCTCTTTAACATCGGTGGTTTGATGTTGATTTCCCTTGTTTTCTTTGTTATTTCTTTAAAACTCTGGGACAGGGGCTTGGACGCTTACGAAAGTGCGGGTTCGTAAGATATAAAATAGGATGAGATTTAAACATTAAATATGTTACAAACAACCGTTGAAAATTATAGCGGTTGTTTTTGCATGTTTATTAAGGCATAAATTCTATCCATACCCCTTTTTGCGATTTTGGTAATTATTCCAGTTGATTGCTACTATTTTTGATGGGAGGAATGAGTTTATATTGTACCCAGTTAACTATAATATTTATTGACTAATCTATTTGTTAACATGGATTAAAAAAAAAATTAACCTGGGTTAATTTTTCTTGACTTAAATTTTTTTAATTGATATACTATTTTTCAGAGAGCTAACAATTATATATAAATGTACTACTCTATCCCACTAGATAATACGTCATAAAACTTTTTATAACAAAGGCTAGCAAAGTTAAAGTTTTCTATCTATTGGGTTTAAAATAAAAAATGAAGGAATTATAATGAAAAAAAGTACGGTATTGTCATTAACTACTGCTGCAGTTATTTTAGCAGCATATGCCCCCAATGAGGTAATTTTAGCAGATGCACCTAGTTCTGAAGATGCTTTAAGAATTTCTGATAAAGAAAAAGTAGTAGCAGATGCACCTAGTTCTGAAGATGCTTTAAAAATTTCTGGTAAAGAAAAAGTAGTAGCAGATAAAGAAACAGAAAACAATGAACAATCTGAAGATATTCATAATGTTATAGAAACTTCAAAGGATATTGAGGAGAAGAAGACAACAGTTATTGAGGAAAAAGAGGTTGTTAGTAGAAAGTCTGAGATAGACAAAAAAACTAGTAACGAAGGAGCAAGTATCAAAGAAGACTCCAAGCAACCCAAAGGAGATGATGCGGACTCATTTGTAAATAAAGATACAGAAAATCCGAAAAAAGAAGATAAACTTGTCTATATTGCTGAATTTAAAGATAAACAATCTGGAGAAAAAGTAATTAAGGAACTATCCAATCTTAAGGATACAAAAGTTTTATATACCTATAATACGATTTTTAATGGCGCTGCCATTGAAACAACTCCAGATAATTTCGACAAAATTAAACAAATAGAAGGTGTTTCGTCGGTTGAACGATCACAAAAAGTCCAACCAATGATGAATCATGCCAGAAAGGAAATTGGAGTTGAGGAAGCTATTGATTACCTAAAGTCTATTAATGCTCCATTTGGGAAAAATTTTGATGGTAGAGGTATGGTCATTTCAAATATCGATACTGGAACAGATTATAGGCATAAGGCTATGAGGATCGATGATGATGCCAAAGACTCAATGAAATTTAAAAAAGAAGACTTAAAAGGCACTGATAAAAATTATTGGTTGAGTGATAAAATCCCTCATGCGTTCAATTATTATAATGGTGGTAAAATCACTGTAGAAAAATATGATGATGGAAGGGATTATTTTGACCCACATGGGATGCATATTGCAGGGATTCTTGCTGGAAATGATACTGAAAAAGACATCAAGAACTTTAATGGCATAGATGGAATTGCGCCTAATGCACAAATTTTCTCTTATAAAATGTACTCTGACGCAGGATCCGGGTTTGCGGGTGATGAAACAATGTTTCATGCTATTGAAGATTCGATCAAACACAATGTCGATGTTGTTTCGGTATCATCTGGCTTTACGGGAACAGGTCTTGTAGGCGAGAAATATTGGGAGGCTATTAGAGCATTAAGAAAAGCTGGAATCCCAATGGTTGTTGCTACAGGTAACTTTGCGACTTCTGCTTCAAGTTCTTCTTGGGATTTAGTAGCAAATAATAATCTGAAAATGACAGATACTGGAAATGTAACACGAACTGCTGCACATGAAGATGCGATAGCGGTCGCTTCTGCTAAAAATCAAACCATTGAGTTTGATAAAGTTAACATAGGTGGACAAAGTTTTAAATACAGAAATATAGGTGCTTTTTTCGATAAAAATAAAATCCTAACAAATGAGGATGGGTCAAAAACTCCAAATAAATTAAAATTTGTATATATAGGTAAAGGTCAAGACCAAGATTTGATAGGCTTGGATCTTAAGGGCAAAATTGCAGTAATGGATAGAATTTATACCAAGGATTTAAAAGATGCTTTTAAAAGAGCTACGGATAAAGGCGCACGTGCCATTATGGTTGTAAATACTGTAAATTACTACAATAGAGATAATTGGACAGACCTTCCAGCTATGGGATATGAAGCGGATGAAGGGACTAAAAGTCAAGTATTTTCAATTTCAGGAGATGATGGTGTAAAATTATGGAACATGATTAACCCTGATAAAAAAACTGAAGTCAAAAGAAATAATAAGGAAGATTTTAAAGATAACTTAGAACAATACTATCCAATTGATATGGAAAGCTATAATTCTAATAAACCGAATGTAGGTGATGAAAAAGAAATTGACTTTAAATTTGCAGCTGACACAGACAAAGAACTTTATAAAGAAGATATTATAGTCCCAGCAGGGTCTACATCTTGGGGGCCAAGAACAGACTTGCTTTTAAAACCGGATGTTTCAGCACCTGGTAAAAATATTAAATCCACTCTAAATGTTATCAATGGTAAATCCACTTATGGTTATATGTCAGGAACTAGTATGGCAACTCCAATCGTAGCAGCTTCTACTGTTTTGATTCGACCAAAATTAAAGGAATTGCTTGAAAGACCTGTCTTGAAAAATCTTAAGGGAGATGACAAAATAGACCTTACAAGTCTTACAAAAATAGCTCTACAAAATACTGCAAGACCTATGATGGATGCAACCTCTTGGAAAGAAAAGAGTCAATACTTTGCATCACCTAGACAGCAGGGAGCGGGGCTAATTAATGTTGCCAACGCTTTGAGAAATGAAGTTGTAGCAACTTTCAAAAATACAGATTCTAAAGGTTTGGTAAATTCATATGGTTCCATTTCTCTTAAAGAAATAAAAGGTGATAAAAAATACTTTACAATTAAGCTTCACAATACCTCAAACAGACCTTTAACCTTTAAAGTTTCTGCATCAACTGTAACTACAGATGCTCTAACTGATAGGCTAAAACTCGATGAAACATATAAAGATGAAAAATCTCCGGACGGGAAGCAAATTGTTCCAGAAATTCACCCAGAAAAAGTCAAAGGAGCAAATATCACATTTGAGCATGATACTTTCACTATAGGTCCAAATTCCAGCTTTGATTTAAATGCGGTTATAAATGTTGGAGAAGCTAAAAACAAAAATAAATTTGTAGAATCATTTATTCATTTTGAGTCAGTGGAAGAAATGGAAGCTCTAAACTCCAACGGTAAGAAAAGAAACTTCCAACCTTCTTTGTCGATGCCTCTAATGGGATTTGCTGGGAATTGGAACCACGAACCAATCCTTGATAAATGGGCCTGGGAAGAAGGATCAAAATCAAAAGCAATGGAAGGTTATGATGATGATGGTAAACCAAAAATTCCAGGTACCTTAAATAAGGGGATTGGTGGAGAACATGGTATAGATAAATTTAATCCAGCAGGAGTTATACAAAACAGAAAAGATAAAAATACAACATCCCTAGATCAAAATCCAGAATTATTTGCTTTCAATAACGAAGGAATCAACGCACCATCAACGAGTGGTTCTAATATTGCTAAAATCTATCCTTTAGATTCAAATGGAAATCCTCAAGATGCTCAACTTGAGAGAGGATTAACGCCTTCTCCACTTGTATTAAGAAGTGCAGAAGAAGGGGTGATTTCAATAGTAAATACAAATAAAGAAGGAGAAAATCAAAAAGACTTAAAAGTCATTTCGAGAGAACACTTTATTAAAGGAATTTTAAACTCTAAAAGAAATGATGCAAAGGGCATTAAATCTTCTAAGCTAAAAGTTTGGGGTGACTTGAAATGGGATGGACTCATTTATAACCCTAGAGGTAGAGAAGAAAATGCCCCAGAAAGTAATGACAAAAAAGATCCTGCTACTAAGATACGAGGACAATTTGAACCGATTGCGGAAGGCCAATATTTCTATAAATTTAAATATAGATTAACCAAGGATTACCCATGGCAGGTTTCCTATATTCCTGTAAAAATTGATAACACCCCTCCAAAGATTGTTTCAATTGATTTTTCAAACCCTGGAAAAATTAAGTTAATTACAAAGGATACTTATCACAAGGTCAAAGAGCAATATAAGAATGAAACGCTATTTGCGAGAGATCAAAAAGAACATCCTGAAAAATTTGACGAGATTGCCAACGAAGTTTGGTATGCTGGGGCCGCTCTTGTTAATGAAGATGGAGAGGTTGAGAAAAATCTTGAAGTCACTTATGCAGGTGAGGGTCAAGGACGAAATAGAAAACTTGACAAAGACGGAAATACCATTTATGAAATTAAAGGTGCAGGAGATTTAAGAGGAAAAATCATTGAAGTGATTGCATTAGACGGTTCTAGCAATTTCACAAAGATTCATAGAATTAAATTTGCTGATCATGCTGATAAAAATGGGATGATTTCCTATTATCTAGTAGATCCTGATCAAGATTCATCTAAATACCAAAAGCTTGGCGAGATTTCCGAATCTAAATTTAAAAATTTAGAAAATAGAAAAGAGGATAGTCTTAAAAAAGATACAACTGAAGTAGAACATCATCAAGAAAATGAAGAGGCTACCGAAGAAAAATCTAGCTTGACTATTCATAAAACAATTTCAACAATTAGAGACTTTGAAAGCAAAGATTTAAAGAAACTCATTAAAAAGAAATTTAGAGAAGTTGATGACTTTACAAGTGAAACTGGTAAGAGAATAGAGGAATACGATTATAAATACGATGATAAGGGAAATATCATTGCTTATGACGATGGTAGTGCCTTAGAATATGAAACTGAAAAACTTGATGAAATCAAATCAAAAATTTATGGCATTCTAAACCCATCTAAAGATGGACACTTTGAAATTCTTGGAAAGATCAGTAATGTTTCTAAAAATGCCAAGGTATACTATGGAAATAACTATAAATCGATAGAAATCAAAACGACCAAGTATGATTCCCATTCAAAAACGATGACATTTGATTTATACGCTAATATTAATGATATTGTGGATGGATTAGCTTTTGCAGGAGATATGAGGTTTTTTGTCAAAGATGATGGTCAGATAAAAGCTGAAACTAAAATTAGAATGCCTGAAAAAAATAAGGAAACTAAAGCAGAATATCCGTATGCATCAAGTTATGGGAATGTAATAGAATTAGGAGAAGGAGATCTTTCAAAAAATAAACCAAATAATTTAACGGACATGGAATCTGGTAAAATCTATTCTGATTCAGAAAAACAACAATATCTGTTAAAGGATAACGTCATTCTAAGAAAAGGCTATGCACTAAAAGTGACTACCTATAATCCTGGAAAAACGGATATGTTAGAAGGGAATGGAGTTTATAGCCAGGAAGATATAGCAAAAATCCAAAAGGCCAATCCTAATCTAAGAGTCTTATCAGAAACAACTATTTATGCTGATAGTAGAAATGTTGAAGATGGAAGAAGTACTCAATCAGTATTAATGTCGGCTTTGGACGGCTTTAACATTGTAAGGTATCAAGTGTTTACATTTAAAATGAATGATAAAGGGGAGGCAATCGATAAAGATGGAAATCTTGTGACAGATTCTTCTAAACTTGTATTATTTGGTAAGGATGGTAAAGAGTACACAGGAGAGGATAAGTCCAATGTAGAAGCTATAAAAGAAGATGGCTCTACGTTATTTATTGATGCAAAACCAGTGAATCTTTCAATGGACAAGAACTACTTTAATCCATCTAAAACTAATAAAATTTATGTACGAAATCCAGAATTTTATTTAAGAGGTAAGATTTCTGATAAGGGTGGTTTTAACTGGGAGTTGAGAGTTAATGAATCGGTTGTAGACAATTATTTAATCTACGGAGATTTACACATTGATAACACTAGAGATTTTAACATTAAGCTTAATGTTAAAGACGGTGACATCATGGACTGGGGGATGAAAGACTATAAAGCAAACGGATTCCCAGATAAGGTAACAGACATGGATGGAAATGTTTATCTTCAAACTGGCTATAGCGATTTGAATGCGAAAGCGGTTGGAGTACATTATCAATTTTTATATGATAATGTCAAACCAGAAGTAAAGATTGATCCAAAAGGAAATACTAGTATCGAATATGCTAATGGAAAATCTGTAGTCTTTAACATCAATGATAAAAGAAATAATGGATTCGATGGTGAGATTCAAGAACAACATATTTATGTAAATGGAAAAGAATACAAATCATTTGATGATATTAAACAACTAACAGATAAGACACTAAACATTAAGATTGTTGTAAAAGATTTTGCAAGAAATACAACCGTAAAAGAATTCATTTTAAACAAAGATACGGGAGAGGTGAGTGAACTAAATCCTCATACAGTAACTGTGACCATTCAAAATGGAAAAGAAATGAGTTCAACGATAGTGTCGGAAGAAGATTTTATGTTACCTGTCTATAAGGGTGAATTAGAAAAAGGATACCAATTTGATGGTTGGGAAATTTCTGGTTTCGAAGGGAAAAAAGACGCCGGCTATGTTCTTAATCTATCAAAAGATACCTTTATAAAACCTGTATTCAAGAAAATAGAGGAGAAAAAGGAGGAGGAAAATAAACCTACTTTTGATGTATCGAAAAAGAAAGAAAAAACACAATCTAATTCAACTAATGATGTCAACAGTATTGTTTCTGATGAAAATGATAAAAACTTTGAAATTGACAAGAACGTTTATCTAAATGAACAAGGGAACTTAACTAATAAAAATACCAACATCAATAGTAAATCAACTAGTAACAATCCTAATGAGTTGCCAAAAACCGGAACAGCAAGCGGAGCCCAGACACTATTAGCTGCCGGAATCATGTTTATAGTAGGAGCTTTTCTTGGATTGAAGAGAAAAAATAAAGACTAAGACAAAAGCTATAGAAAAAATGGTTTATGTACTGAGATTAGATAGTGAGGTGATGACATAGTTTTGTGAAAATATTGATTTATAAATATATTATTTAGATTTCTATGAAAATGGGAGATTTAAAAGAGATATATGTAAAAGTCTCGTCTCAGGACAGGCTTTTTCTAATGGAGATGAAAATTTCTTGACATCTATTCTCAGAGTGCTATACTAAAAGGGTAATCGCCGATTTAGCTCAGTTGGTAGAGCAACGCACTCGTAACGCGTAGGTCACAGGTTCAAGCCCTGCAATCGGCAGAATCAAGAAGTCCAAACGGGCTTCTTTTTTTGTAAATATAGGAAAGGTGGAACGTTTGATATAGGTTCTATTTAACGTCAGAAACTCCTACTTATAAATTAAAACTAAAATTTATATTTTGTGGTATAATATATTTTAATAAGCACTTGTTTTCGTTCCGTTTTAGAGGACTATAGGCTGTTAATTATTCTAGAAATTTTTGCTTTGATTTTTTTAAAAAGTCATAAAAGTTCATGGATAGTAACGAATGAAGTCTCGCAAACTTGGCTGAATATAAATCAAAAAGGAGAAAATTATGAATAAGAAAGAACGGGAAAGACAATTTGAAGAGATTAACGGACGTAAGCGGTCAGAATCAAAGTTGACTCCAAATAAAAAAATAAAAATCTATATTGGCATAGCACTCGCTGTTTTAGTCACTCTTATCTTGGTAAGTATTTTCTCATATTTTCTGATTGTAAAGAAAGAGTCAAATCAAGCATCGTCTGCTGTTTCAACTACAGAGTCAACAAGTCAATCGTCTACAAGCCAAGGAAAGACAGATGAGACTGATAAGGATAAACAAGAGGAAATTCAGAAACTCAAGGATCAACTGACTGCTTTAGATACCAAAATTACGGAAGCAGAAGCATTTGTTAGCAAGTTCAAGAAAGAAACTGCTGTTCCAAAATTAGATATTGAAGCAATTAAGAACAATGACTTGTCTAGTTTAGAAGGTACTTGGCGTAGTCAATCTGGTAATGAATACATTATTAATGATTCTGGAGAAGTACGTGCGACTTGGTTTACAAATGATCAAAAGTACGAATCTGTAGTTGGATTAAAGGTATCAAAAGGACAAGATAATCGTAACCCTGAGACAGCGTCTATCAGTGCATGGGTAAAAGATTCTGTTGCTGGAGGATTTGTAATAGTAGCTGTGCCAAGTGGAGTCGTTATGCAACCTGCTGATGACGGAAAGATTACGGATAAAAGCAATCATACTGAGGAAAGACTACTTTCAGGACAAGATTATGGGTCTATGTTAATGAAACCAGAAAATGTTTATTATCGTGTGAAACCAGATACCAGTAAACTTGAGGAAGCAGAAAAGAACTTAGCTCAACTACAAGCAGACCGTGAATCAATCAAATCTTCTCTAGAGCCAAAGGAAAAGAAAAACTAGATGGTATTCGTTCAAAAATACTGTTACAATCGGCAAAATCAAGAAGCTCTAATGGGCTTCTTTTTCTTTTGTTACAAATACTCAACCACTTAGACAGAGATATTGACCAGATAGGCAAAAGGGCTTGTTCTTGAAAAATTCCTCTGCTATAATGGTTCATGTAAGGGGCGTGAGGGGTCAGTATCAGACAACTCAAGAACCTAAAAAAGAAAATGGAGACAAAAAAATGAAAAAATTATTAGGACTTGTATTTTTAGTAGCAGCAGCGCTAGTATTGTATTTCGGTTCTGTTGGATGGCCAAGTTTGGATGTCAACCTCTGGTCACTCATTCCGGTAGGATTGTTCCTCTATTTCACACTAGAAAACTTTTTGAAAAAAGATTACAAGGCTAGTCTGATGTGCTTGATCATTGCCTTTATCATTGCAAATGCTATTTTTGATCTCTTGCCAATTTCAAGTGGTTTGGTGATTGGTGCTGGTGTGCTAGCTTGTGTAGGAATTGGCTACCTCTTTCCTGATAAGGATAAAAAAGAAGATAAATAAAAAGTCTCGAGATTTCTCGAGACTTTTTTTATCGACCAGCGTAATATTTTTGGATCCCCTTTACGATGCCTGCGACCAGTTTGTCTTGGTAGTGGCTATCTCTGATTTGTTGGTTTTCGGAGAAATTATCCATATATCCAAGCTCTAGGAGAACGGCTGGTTTGGCGGTTTCGCGTAGTACGGCATAGCTGCTCTCCAACAGGCCAGCATCCTTGGCTCCTGTTTCTGCTAGAAGAGAGGAGTGGATGGCAGCGGCGAGGCGTTTGCTTTCACTCATACGATCAGGGTGATTGTGCCAGTATTTATTAATCTTACTTGGATAATCAGGTTCATCGCTATAGGAGTAGGTTTGAATACCGCTCGCTTTTGAGTAGGTATTACCAGTAGCGTTGAAGTGAATACTGATAAAAATATCAGAGTTGGTCTTATTAACCATACGAGAACGTTCGGTAACAAAATCAACGTCAATATCACTATCACGAGAAGTGAGGACCTTGTAGCCTAGTTCTTCTAACTTAGTACGAAGCTTACGGTAAATCTGCATGTTGAGATCTTTTTCAGCTACATTGTAGTAAAAGGCACCTGAATCTCGACCACCGTGTCCAGGATCTAGGAAGATGGTATTGCTGTATAGTCCTTTTGTAAATCCACCTTCAGTTGAAACTTCAGAAATCCATTGGCCGTATTTTTGGAACAGGTGTTCCTTACCGTCTATCTTGTAAGTTCCTGAAACATAATGCCCATTATCATCTAGGTAGTAGCGTGCTTTGTCAGAGTTATCGTAAATCCATTCGCTCTTTGCCATGTAACCACCTGACTTGAGGTAGTATGCTCCAACCCACTCCTGATTTGCATAACGGCCATCCGCTTTTAGATAGAACCAGCTCTTGTAGGCTTTATCGAAGATCCACTCATTCTCCGCCATGGCTCCACTGGTTTTAAGGTAGTAGCTTTCTTTCCATTTGTCTGCTAGCATTCCACCATTCTGGTCAAATGAGTACCAGGAACCTTGAATCTTTTGCCAGTTGTCTTGGATATATCTCCCTGACCCGTTCGCATAGAACCAAGTATCCTTGATTTTGACCCAGTTGTTTTCTGCCATAGCTCCACTCTGGTTGAAGAGGTAGCCCTTGAAGGTTGTCGCACTCAGCATTCCACCGTCTTTGTCAAAGTAATACCAAGAACCGTTGACTTTCTCCCATTTATCCTGCGAGATCTTTCCAGAAGGAGCGACATAGTACCAAATTTGATCTAATTTTGTCCAGCCCTTTTCCGCCATAGCCCCGCTTTTTGTGAGCAGATAGCCGTCAACGGCAGTGTTGCTGAGCATGCTTCCAGTTTGGTCAAAATAGTACCAAGAACCATTGATTTTTTTCCAAGTGTTCAGAGCTAGTCGTCCAGAAGGATCAGCATAGTACCATTGATTGTCCAGTTTGGTCCAGCTATTTTCTATCATGACACCATCTTGGTCAAAGGCATAACCTTTGTAGATAGTAGAATGAAGACGATTACCATCTTGATCGAAGTAGTACCATTTGCCTTGGATTTGTTTCCAGTTCAAAGCAGGTTTATCATCTTGGTAAAAACGCCAGTGGTGATTTTCTTGGTACCATCCTTCTTTTTTGGGCTTGTCTTCTTGCACATTTACTTTCGGAAGAACTTCTGATTTAGAGTTTTCCTCAACACTCGATTCCTTCTTTTCTTCTTTGGCAATTGCTTCCTTGACAGCAGATGTGGATTGAGTAGTGTTTTCTTCTCCTAAGACGGATGCGGGTGCTAATCCTGCGATTGAAAGGATTAAAGCACTGGTCAGTAGTATCTTTTTCACTTTTTATTTCCTAACTTTTTCTTTTCTCTTTTCTCTTTTTCATTTTTCCTATTAATTATCGAATTGAACTTCTTCTAGTAAGTATTCGATAAAGCGTTCGCCCATCTTAGACAGGCTGGTTTTTTCATGCTGGATATAGACTAGTTCAATCGGGTCGTCAATGTCCAGTGGAATGGAAACGATATTGTCTCCGTTGAGGTTACTGTTCAAAATCCCTGTTGCAATGGTGTAACCATCCAAACCAATCAAAAGATTAAAGAGGGTGGCGCGGTCACTTACAACAATGGATTTCTTATGGTGCTCTTGTGAAAGAATCTCCTCTGAAAAGTAGAAGGAGTTATGCGTCCCCTGGTCGTAGCTGAGGTAAGGGAAGTCTTCCAAATCAGCCAGTTTGACCTTGTCTTTTTTAGCTAGAGGGTTGGTCTTGCTGACAAAGATATGCGGTTGCGCAGTAAAGAGGTGGTGGGCTAAGAGGTGGTTGTCATCTAGCATTTTCGTTAAAACATCGCGGTTGTAGCTGTTTAAAAAGAGGACACCAACTTCGCTACGGAAGTTCTTGACGTCATCGATAATCTCCCAGGTCCGAGTTTCACGAAGGAAGAGTTCGTATTTTTCCATATCACTTTTCTTTAGCAAAGAGACAAAGGCATTAACTACAAAAGCATAGTGCTGAGAGGAAACGCTGAAAAGTTCGCGGTGGGCGATAGGATTTTTATAACGTTCCTCCAGAAGCTGGGTTTGCTCGACAACTTGACGAGCGTAGGAGAGAAACTCCATCCCATCACGAGTCAAGGTAATGCCTTTGGGATTGCGGATAAAGATTTCAATGCCCATTTCATTTTCCAAGTCTCGAACGGCATTTGAAAGACTGGGTTGGGTGATAAAGAGTTGCTTGGCTGCTTCATTCATAGAGCCAGTTTCGACGATTTTGATAATATAGTGTAGTTGTTGAATTCTCATGTTTTTATTGTACCACACTTGCGGAAGAATGGGCAATGAAGACGAAGAAAATAGGGGGAAAGAGCCGGTCCAGTATTGAAAAAAAGTCTGAAATCTGTTAGAATGAAAGCTATGAAAACATTCTATGATGTGCAGCAATTTCTCAAACAGTTTGGCATTATTGTTTACATGGGGAAGCGCTTGTATGATATTGAACTGATGAAGCTCGAACTCTCTCGGATCTATGATGCAGGTCTGATGGACAAGCTAGACTATCTAGAGGCGGAAGCTGTTCTTCGTAGAGAGCACAAGGTAGAATTAGACTACATAGAGAAAAATGGAGATAAGAACTTATGACAATTTGGGTTTTGTGGGGAATCGTACTAGCGATGGCGGCATGGATGGGTTATAACTACCTTCGTATTCGTCGTGCGGCTAAGATTGTGGATAATGCAGAATTTGAAGCCTTGATTCGGAAAGGGCAATTGATTGACGTCCGTGAACCAGCAGAATTTCACAGAAAACATATCCTCGGAGCTCGCAATATTCCTTCAAATCAGTTGAAGTCAAGCCTTGCAGCCCTTCGTAAGGATAAACCTGTCCTTCTCTATGAAAACCAACGCGGACAAGGAGTGACCAATGCAGCACTTTATTTGAAAAAACAAGGTTTTTCTGAGATTTATATCCTTTCTTATGGATTGGATTCTTGGAACGGGAAAGTCAAGACTAGCTAACATTCTGTTAAAAACTGTCGAATGATAGATAAAGCTTGCATTTTATGGTATCATCATTTATATTAATTTTAAGGAGATTTTATAATATGAATTCACAACAAAAGAAAAAACCTTCACTTATTTTAGGTATCTTATCTATCGTCCTTGGTTTGCTATCGCCAATAGTGGGTCTGATTTTGGGGATCATAGGATTGGTCTTGGCTTTTTCATACCAAAAAGAATCTGGACTGGACTATAAAACAGAAAAAATTCTCAATATCGTAGGACTTGTAGTTTCTGTTCTTAACTGGATTCTAGCAATCGCAATAGTTTTTAGATAAGCAAAAAACAAAAAAGCTTTAAATATAAAGCTTTTTTGTTTTATCGACTCATCTCTAAATAGTTTTTAATGATTTCCAATTCCTCTGGATTCAAGGAACGGTATTGTCCTTCTGCTAGTTCTGGGTCTAATGTAAAGTCACCGAACTGGACTCGTTTTAGGGCAGTCACCTTGACACCAACTGATAGAAACATCTTCTTGACTTGATGAAATTTGCCCTCAGAGATAGTGATGGAGGCCCGGCTCTCTGTTGGGCTTGCGGACAGGATTTCAAGCTGAGCAGGTTTACAAGTGGTCCCATCTAAAAAGACAATCCCATCTTTGAATTTTTGGATATGGTCTGACGTGAGCGGTCCGTTTACTACCACTTGATAGGATTTATCGACATGGTACTGGGGATGAAGGAGCTGAAAGCCAAGAGGTCCATTGTTTGTTAAAAGGAGCAGTCCCGTCGTATCGCGGTCTAATCTGCCGACAGCATAGAGCTGGTCAGACTGGATGTCAGGTGGGAGTAGGTCCATGACGGTTGGGAGTTTCTTATCCTTGCTAGCTGTAACGACTCCGTTTGGCTTATGAAGCATGAGATAGTTGTGCTCGTATCCTTGAATCTGCCGTCCTTGAAAGACTAGTTTTTGCAATCCTGTATCAACATTTTGGGCGAGGGAGCGAGCTGGATAATCATCCACTAGGATTTCTTTTTTTAACAGAGCCTGTTTCATAGCCTTACGACTGACCATTTCTTGGGCTAATAATCTATCTAAACGCATACCAGCCTATCTTATCATAAGTCTCTGACTTTGAAAAGAGTTGCCTTGACTAGAAAAGCAGAGTGAAAACATTTACACTTAGCTGAACTGTGATTTTTGAATGAGACTGTGGTATAATTGTTCAGTTAGAAATAAAAATTTAAATATTAGAGGAAATCATGACAAAATTAAGAGAAGATATCCGTAACATTGCGATTATCGCCCACGTTGACCACGGTAAAACAACCCTCGTTGACGAATTATTGAAACAATCAGAAACGCTTGATGCACGTACTGAATTGGCAGAGCGCGCTATGGACTCAAACGATATCGAAAAAGAGCGTGGAATTACCATCCTTGCGAAAAATACAGCCGTTGCCTACAACGGAACTCGTATCAACATCATGGACACACCAGGACACGCGGACTTCGGTGGAGAAGTTGAGCGTATCATGAAAATGGTTGATGGTGTTGTCTTGGTCGTGGATGCCTACGAAGGAACCATGCCACAGACTCGTTTCGTACTGAAAAAAGCCTTGGAACAAGATCTTGTCCCAATCGTGGTTGTTAATAAAATCGACAAACCATCAGCTCGTCCAGCAGAAGTAGTAGACGAAGTATTGGAGCTCTTCATTGAGCTTGGTGCAGACGATGACCAGCTTGATTTCCCAGTGGTGTATGCTTCAGCTATCAACGGAACATCTTCCTTGTCTGATGATCCAGCTGATCAAGAAAAAACAATGGCACCAATCTTTGATACCATTATCGACCATATCCCTGCTCCAGTGGACAACTCAGATGAACCGTTACAGTTCCAAGTCTCACTCTTGGACTACAATGACTTCGTAGGACGTATCGGTATTGGTCGTGTCTTCCGTGGTAGTGTGAAAGTTGGGGACCAAGTTACCCTTTCTAAACTAGATGGTACAACGAAGAACTTCCGTGTTACAAAACTTTTCGGTTTCTTTGGTTTGGAACGTCGTGAAATCCAAGAAGCTAAAGCGGGTGACTTGATTGCCGTTTCAGGTATGGAAGATATCTTTGTTGGTGAGACGATTACACCAACAGATGCAGTTGAGCCTCTTCCAATCCTTCACATCGATGAGCCAACGCTTCAAATGACCTTCTTGGTCAACAACTCACCATTTGCTGGTAAAGAAGGTAAATGGGTGACTTCTCGTAAGGTAGAAGAACGCTTGCAAGCAGAATTGCAAACAGACGTTTCCCTTCGTGTTGACCCAACGGATTCCCCAGATAAATGGACTGTCTCAGGTCGTGGAGAATTGCACTTGTCAATCCTTATCGAAACTATGCGCCGTGAGGGGTATGAACTTCAAGTGTCTCGTCCAGAAGTTATCGTAAAAGAAATCGACGGTGTTAAATGTGAGCCATTTGAACGTGTGCAAATCGATACTCCAGAAGAATACCAAGGTTCTGTTATCCAAAGCCTCTCTGAACGTAAGGGTGAAATGTTGGATATGATTTCAACTGGTAATGGTCAAACTCGTTTGGTCTTCCTTGTTCCAGCGCGTGGTTTAATCGGTTACTCAACTGAGTTCTTGTCAATGACTCGTGGTTACGGTATCATGAACCATACCTTTGACCAATACTTGCCATTGATTCCAGGAGAAATTGGTGGACGTCACCGTGGTGCTCTTGTTTCTATTGATGCTGGTAAGGCTACAACATACTCAATCATGTCTATCGAAGAACGTGGTACAATCTTTGTCAACCCAGGTACTGAGGTTTACGAAGGAATGATCATCGGTGAAAACTCTCGTGAAAACGACTTGACTGTTAATATCACCAAGGCCAAACAAATGACCAACGTTCGTTCAGCTACTAAGGACCAAACAGCGGTTATCAAGACACCTCGTATCTTGACCCTTGAAGAGTCTCTTGAGTTCTTGAATGACGATGAGTACATGGAAGTAACGCCTGAGTCTATCCGTTTGCGTAAGCAAATCCTCAACAAGGCAGAGCGCGAGAAAGCCAACAAAAAGAAAAAATCAGCTGAATAAGAGCTAGAAAGAGATAAAGATGGTCTATTTAATCATAGGGATACTCTTATTACTACTCTATGTATTTGCGACACCCCAAAGTATCAAAGGAACAGTCAACATCGTTATCTTGGTCTTTGTAGTTGTTGCTCTCTTGATTTTGCTGATGTTGTCCATCTTGCAAATCTTCCAATTACCGACAGAATTCTTTGTCACAATCGCCATGTTGGCCCTAGCTTACTTTAGCTTGAGAGACATTACGCTCATGTCTGAAAAAAAGAGCAGAAGAAGATAAAGAGAAAGAGAGCTATGGCTCTCTTTTTCGATGTCAGAATGAGGACTAGAGCATTTTCGTTTAGTATTATTTCCATAAAAATGGTAAAATAGTAGGAGTAGAAATGGAGTTTGAGACATGAAAGTAATCGATCAATTTAAAAATAAGAAAGTACTTGTTTTAGGTTTGGCTAAGTCTGGTGAGTCTGCGGCCCGTTTGTTGGACAAGCTGGGTGCTATTGTGACAGTAAATGACGGCAAGCCTTTTGAGGAGAATCCTGCTGCTCAAAGCTTGCTAGAAGAGGGAATCAAGGTTGTCACTGGTGGGCATCCTTTGGAGCTCTTGGATGAAGATTTCGCTCTGATGGTGAAAAATCCAGGTATCCCGTATAGCAATCCCATGATTGAAAAGGCATTGGCAAAGGGGATTCCAGTCCTGACTGAGGTGGAATTGGCTTATTTAATCTCAGAAGCGCCAATTATCGGTATCACTGGTTCAAATGGGAAAACCACCACAACGACGATGATTGGGGAAGTTTTGACTGCTGCTGGTCAATGTGGTCTCTTGTCAGGGAACATCGGCTATCCTGCTAGTCAAGTGGCTCAAACTGCGACAGCCAAGGACACGCTCGTCATGGAACTTTCTTCTTTCCAACTGATGGGCGTCCAAGAATTCCATCCTGAGATTGCGGTCATTACCAACCTCATGCCCACTCATATCGACTATCATGGTTCTTTTGAAGAGTATGTGGCAGCTAAGTGGAATATCCAGAACAAGATGACAGAAGCTGATTTCCTTGTATTGAACTTTAACCAAGATTTGGCAAAAGAATTGGCTACCAAAACACAAGCCACTGTTGTTCCATTTTCAACACAGGAAAAGGTTGATGGAGCTTATTTGGAAGATGGTCAACTCTACTTCCGTGGAGAAGTGGTCATGGCAGCTAGTGAAATCGGTGTTCCAGGTAGCCACAATGTAGAAAATGCCCTTGCGACTATTGCTGTAGCCAAGCTCCGTGGTGTGGATAACCAAACCATCAAGGAAACTCTTTCAGCCTTTGGTGGTGTCAAACACCGTCTCCAATTTGTGGATGAAATTCAGGGTGTCAAATTCTATAACGATAGCAAGTCAACCAATATCTTAGCCACTCAAAAAGCCTTGTCAGGATTTGACAATAGTAAGGTTATCTTAATCGCAGGTGGTTTGGACCGCGGCAATGAGTTTGATGAATTGGTTCCAGATATTATTGGGCTCAAGAAGATGGTTATCCTCGGTCAATCTGCAGAACGTGTCAAACGGGCAGCGGATAAGGCTGATGTGGCTTATGTAGATGCGACAGATATTGCTGATGCGACCCGCAAGGCTTATGAGCTTGCGACACAAGGAGATGTGGTTCTCCTCAGTCCTGCTAATGCTAGCTGGGATATGTATGCTAACTTTGAAGTACGTGGAGATCTTTTCATCGACACAGTAGCGGAGTTAAAGGAATAATATGAAAAAAATTGTCTTTACAGGTGGGGGGACGGTTGGACATGTCACCCTCAACCTTTTGTTAATGCCCAAGTTCATCGAAGACGGCTGGGAAGTTCACTATATTGGTGATAAACACGGAATCGAACACCAAGAAATCCTCAAGTCAGGTTTGAATGTGACCTTCCACTCTATTGCGACTGGGAAGTTGCGTCGCTATTTCTCTTGGCAAAATATGCTGGACGTCTTTAAAGTTGGTTGGGGAATTGTTCAATCGCTCTTTATCATGTTACGACTGCGTCCACAGGCTCTTTTTTCTAAGGGAGGATTTGTCTCTGTACCGCCGGTTATCGCAGCGCGAGTGTCAGGAGTGCCTGTCTTTATTCATGAATCAGACCTGTCTATGGGCTTGGCCAATAAAATTGCCTATAAATTTGCGACCAAGATGTATTCAACCTTTGAGCAGGCTGCTGGTCTCGCAAAAGTCGAGCATGTGGGAGCAGTGACCAAGGTTTCAGACCAAAAAACTCCTGAACCAGATGAATTGGTAGATATCCAAACCCACTTTAATCCTAAATTGCCAACGGTATTGTTTGTTGGTGGTTCTGCAGGAGCTCGTGTATTTAACCAATTAGTGACAGATCATAAGCAAGAACTGACAGAGCGCTACAATATTATCAATCTCACTGGAGATTCAAGCCTCAATGAGTTGAGTCAAAATCTCTTTCGTGTTGATTATGTGACGGATCTCTATCAACCCTTGATGGAGATGGCAGATGTGGTAGTGACGCGTGGCGGTGCCAATACGATTTTCGAGCTCTTGGCCATGGCGAAACTCCATCTCATCGTACCATTGGGTCGTGAAGCAAGTCGAGGAGACCAGATTGAAAATGCAGCTTACTTTGTTAAGAAAGGCTATGCAGAAGAACTTCAAGAAAGTGACTTGACCTTGGAAAGCTTGGAGGAGAAACTCAGTCACTTGCTTAGTCATAAGGACCAATACCAAGCTAGCATGAAAGCTTCGACTGAGTTGAAATCTCTTGCAGATTTTTACGATCTACTAAGAAAAGACCTAGCATAAGGAATATCAATGTCAAAGGATAAGAAAAAAGAATCAAACCCCAAGCAAGAATTGTCTGAATGGCAGAAACGAAACCAGGAATACCTGAAGAAGAAGGCTGAGGAAGAAGCTGCCCTAGCTGAAGAGAAGGAAAAGGAAAAACAAGCTCGTAAGGAAGCCAACTCGAAACTATTGGAGGAATCCAAGAAATCATCGAGTGAATCAGATAAGGAAGCCTCAAGTCCAAGCAAGGAACCTTCCGAAAAAAAAGAGAAATCTAAAAAGGATGATCCTAAAGTCAAAGAAGAAAAGAAGAAGAAAAAAGAAAAACCAGAGAAACCAGCCAAACCTAAAATTGCACCTGTTCATATTTGGCGAGCTGTGAGTATCTTGGTACCCAGTGTCCTGGTCCTCCTACTTTCAGTCTATCTATTGACTCCGCTTTCGACCATCAAAAATATCGAGGTTAAGGGAAATAGTAACACGCATGCGGATGACATCAAACAGGCTTCTGGAATTCAAGATAGCGACTATACTTTAGCCCTATTGTTGGATAAGGAAACATACGCTGAGCGAATCAAGTCCAATCATTGGATAGAATCAGCGAAGATTAACTATCAATTTCCGACTAACTTTACGATTGAGGTTAAGGAATTTGATATTGTTGGTTATTATGTGTCTGGTGAAGAACATTATCCTATTCTGTCTAGTGGTACAGTAGAGTCAACTCCTGTTGATCGCTTAAACTTGCCTGAGACTTATCTAACAGTTACCTTTAACGATGAGCAGCAGGTGAAAAAGCTGATAACAGGATTGTCTACCATCAGTGAGGATATCAAGAGTCAAATCCAGAAAATCGAATTAGCACCGAGCAAGGCAACAGCAGATCTTTTAAAAATTACCATGCTGGATACAGATGAGGTTTTGGTTCCCCTATCAGAATTGAGCAAGAAATTGCCTTATTACAGCAAAATCAAGCCACAATTGTCAGAACCGAGTGTAGTCGATATGGAAGCTGGAGTATACAGCTACACGATAGCGGATAAGCTGATAGAAGAAGCAGAAGAAAAAGCCAAACAAGAGGCCAAGGAAGCTGAGAAGAAAAAACAGGAAGAAGAAAAGAAAAAACAAGAAGAACAGGGAAATCAAAGCCAAACGAGCCAGCAATCACAGAGTCGTTAGACTAACTTTTCCTCTTGATTTTGAATGGTATAGAAGTCTAGTTTCGAGTTTTTGCTTGACAAGTCCTACTATAAATAATAGAATAGAAAAAAACCTTTAAAGCAGTCCAGAGAGGCGGCTAAGGTTAGACGGTGAAAGGGTGGAGACTACCCATTTTTCGTGGAACCTTGCTGTTGGCAGGTTCCTTTTTTCGTGGTTTATTTTTGACCATACTCTCTTGCTCGTAAAGGTAAAAGGAGAAAGGTATGCGTGAACATCGTCCAGTTATTGCTCTTGATTTTCCTAGTTTTGAGGCGGTCAAGGAATTTTTATCTCTTTTCCCAGCAGAAGAAAGTCTTTATCTAAAAGTAGGGATGGAGCTTTATTATGCGGAAGGTCCAGAAGTTGTTCGTTATTTGAAGTCACTGGGGCATAGTGTCTTTTTGGACCTCAAGCTACATGATATTCCAAATACAGTCAAATCTGCCATGAAGGTCTTATCTCAGCTTGGTGTAGATATGACAAATGTTCATGCTGCTGGTGGTGTGGAGATGATGAAGGCTGCGCGTGAAGGTCTTGGAAAAGAAGCAAAATTGATTGCTGTCACTCAATTGACTTCAACTTCTGAAGAACAAATGAGAGACTTTCAAAATATCCAAACCAGTCTGCAAGAGTCTGTGATTCACTATGCCAAGAAGACAGCTGAAGCGGGCTTGGATGGTGTTGTTTGCTCGGCTCAGGAAGTGCAACTCATCAAACAGGCCACCAATCCAGATTTTATCTGTCTGACACCGGGAATTCGTCCGGCGGGAGCTGCGGTTGGAGACCAAAAACGCGTCATGACGCCAGCGGATGCTTATCAAATCGGTAGTGACTATATCGTAGTAGGACGTCCCATTACCCAAGCTGAGGATCCTGTTACAACTTATCATGCTATCAAGGATGAATGGAACCAAGACAGAAATTAAAGAAATAGATTATAAAAACAAAAGGAGAATACTATGACACTTGCTAAAGATATCGCTAGCCACCTCTTGAAAATCCAAGCCGTTTATCTCAAACCAGAGGAGCCTTTTACTTGGGCATCTGGTATCAAATCGCCGATTTATACTGACAATCGTGTGACGCTTGCCTATCCAGAGACTCGTAGCTTGATTGAAAATGGTTTTGTGGAAGCAATTAAAGCAGAATTTCCAGAAGTAGAAGTGATTGCAGGAACTGCGACAGCAGGAATTCCACACGGAGCTATCATCGCTGACAAGATGAACTTGCCTTTTGCCTACATCCGCAGCAAACCAAAAGACCACGGAGCTGGTAATCAAATCGAAGGTCGCGTAGCTCAGGGGCAAAAGATGGTTGTTGTTGAAGACCTCATTTCAACTGGTGGGTCTGTTCTTGAAGCTGTAGCAGCTGCTAAACGCGAAGGAGCCGATGTGCTTGGAGTTGTAGCGATTTTCAGTTATCAATTGCCGAAAGCCGATAAGAATTTTGCGGATGCTGATGTGAAATTGGTGACACTATCTAACTATAGCGAGCTCATTCACCTAGCCCAAGAAGAAGGTTACATCACACCAGAGGGATTGGCTCTCTTAAAACGCTTTAAAGAAGACCAAGAAAATTGGCAAAATGCTTAAAACATAGAAAATCAGGTAGTCACAAGGATTACCTGATTTTGTTTTTAATACTAAAGTTGAGCGATAACTTCCTCAGTTGTCAAAACTTGGTTGGCAATGTAGCCATAGTTTGTCAGGGCAGCTTGGTAGGCTTCTTCACCTGGAGCACCGACAGCATCGTTAACAACAATGACATTGTAGCCTAATTCTATGAGTTCACGCATGTGTGAATCCACGCAGAGATTAGCATTCATACCAGCCAAGATGACGGTGTCGATACCATTTTTGCGGAGTTGAAGGTTAAGGTCGTTGCTTTCTGGGCCAAAGATTTTATGTCCGTTGACAACAATAGTATCTTCATCCAAAAATGGTTTAATCTCTTCAATCATATCTGCTCCAGAGCCTTCTGGAATTGCTGAATACTGGCTATCACGCCAAAACATTTCGTTTTCAATCATCATCGTTTCACCAGCAGCTTTAAATTGCCACTTGTGATCGTGTGGATAGAAGTAGTGCGGTGAGATAAAACGCTTGTAGCCACGCTCTTGAGCAAGAGCGAAAAGCTTTGTCAGATTTTCAATAGTATTAACTTTTTCAAGAACGTCTTTAGTTGCTCCGAATCCTTTACCAGTAGATTTTAAGAATTCAACTTGCGGGTCTGTGATAACAAATGCGACATTTTTCTGATTGAACATGATTCCTCCTAATATGATTTGATTAACAGCCAATAGGAATTTAGACTGTTAGTTTGATGATTTTCCAAATGGTAGTTTTAGTTATATACTGACCGTTCGGTACAATTATAATAACATCTAGAATTGAATTTGTAAATCAATTTGCTCAGAACAAAAATTTTAATGATAAAACAGTGGCAAAAGGAGGTGATTTCAATGGTTTGGTCCCAGACTCTGAATATGCTATAATAGTAAAAAAGAGAGGTGAGCAGATGAGCGTTAAAGAGCGTATTTTACAAAGTGCTGAGGAATTGATTTATCAGAAGGGTTATGTGGCCACCTCCATCAGTGACATCATGGAGGCAGCTGATGTTGGCAAGGGGCAGCTTTATTATTATTTCAAATCTAAGAAGGAAATTGGTTTGACGGTCATTCAAGATATTTTAGCAAATTGGCGAAAAGAGCTTTTTGAAGATATTTTTGAAGCAGACAAGTCTGACAGTGACAAATTTTCGGATATGATTGACTGGGTTTATCAATTTCATGAAAGTCAGACGGTCTTTTATGGTTGCCCAATTGGTAATCTGATTGTGGCATTGTCCACAGAAGATGAGAACTTCCGCTGTCCTCTCAATGATTTTATGACCCAGTGGACAGAGAAGTTAGCTAGCCTCTTGCAAGACCTGCATGCTGACTGGTCAGAAGAGCGGGCGCAGTTGCAGGCCCGTCAAGTCATCTCCAGTATTCAAGGCAGCATTGTCATTCTCAAAGTCAGCCAAGACATCCAAGTTTTGGAAAATAATATGACGGATTTGAAAAAGAATTATTGTTAATTTTTAGCCGAAGAATTAAAAGTATGTTAATTTATGGATTGTGGTTAGAGGTAAGAATGACAACAGATATTAAAACTGAAATTGGTCATAGAGTAAGACAGAAACGTGAACGTCACAAATTGACGAGAGAAGAGGTCTGTGGACAGAAGCTGACTTAATAATCAAACAGCTGATGCGTACTGAGCTTGGGCAATCCTTGCCAACAATTACTAAGTTACAATATTTATCTAAGCGATTAAAAGTTCCGATAGATACTTTTCTTGAAAATAAAGAACTAGCTCTTCCTGAGGAAGAGTTGCTGAGTCTAGACTTGATTGAAAGAATATTAGACTTGATAAGGACAGGGACAGGTAGTTTCGCTGAAGATATTTTTGATGATTATTTTAAGCAAGTAACACTAAAGCAAGTTTACACATTCAATGATTTACTATTAATTGATTATTTTGCTATGCAATGTCAAGACTTGATTTATAGAAGAGAGCATTAGATGATTTTCGGATTAAGTTGTTGAAACAGCAATTAGTTAGTGATGAAATGTATAATGTAGAGCTACTATCAGTTCTTTGTGCCATAGCGGGTGTTTATGTTGTTCATAGTGACTATAAGCATATGATATCTCTAGTAAAAAAGATGAATGAAATTTTATCAGTAACAATGTTGCAAGTCTATAAATCTGGAATTTCAGTATTTGAAGCTAAGTGCTATCTTTATTTTGAAAATGATAAAAATAAAGCAAAGGAACTTTATCACTCAGCAACTATACTAGCTGAACAATTTGATGATAAAGTATTAGAAAATGAAAAGATTATTTGAATTTCCATAACTTAAGAAAGTTCATCATTTTTAATTATCTCTGTAAAATGATTGAAAGCATGAAATTTCCAAACAAAATATTTGAAAAATTTTGAAAAAAGAGTTAGAATATTTTTTGTAATATACAAAGTAAACGCTTACTTATCAAGGAGGACATTTTATGTCATACAAAACAAGCAATGCAGAAGGTCATGTAGATTTCATCAATACCTATGATTTGGAGCCAATGGCGCAACAAGTTATTCCTAAAGCAGCATTTGGTTATATCGCTAGTGGGGCGGAAGATACTTTTACTTTACGTGAGAATATTCGCGCCTTTAACCACAAACTCATCGTTCCTCATACTCTTTGTGATGTTGAAAATCCAAGTACAGAGATTGAATTTGCAGGTGAAAAATTGTCTTCACCAATCATTATGGCGCCTGTTGCGGCTCATAAATTGGCAAATGAACAGGGTGAAGTGGCGACTGCGCGTGGTGTGCATGAGTTTGGTTCTCTTTATACAACCAGCTCTTACTCTACTGTTGACCTTCCTGAAATTACGGAAGCCCTTCAAGGGACACCTCATTGGTTCCAATTTTACTTTAGTAAGGATGACGGCATTAACCGCCACATCATGGACCGTGTAAAGGCTGAAGGCTACAAAGCGATTGTCTTGACAGCAGATGCAACTGTAGGGGGCAATCGTGAAGTAGATAAGCGTAATGGTTTTGTCTTCCCAGTTGGCATGCCGATTGTTGAAGAATACCTGCCAGAAGGTGTTGGAAAATCAATGGACTTTGTTTACAAGTCAGCCAAACAACGCTTGTCTCCACGCGATGTCGAATTTATCGCTGAATACTCAGGACTTCCTGTGTATGTCAAGGGGCCACAATGCCGTGAGGACGTTGAACGTTCTCTTGCCGCAGGTGCTTCTGGTATCTGGGTAACCAACCACGGTGGCCGCCAAATCGACGGTGGGCCAGCTGCCTTTGACTCACTTCAAGAAGTAGCAGAAGCAGTTGATAAACGTGTGCCAATTGTCTTTGACTCTGGTGTTCGTCGCGGTCAACACGTCTTTAAAGCCTTGGCTTCAGGAGCAGATTTGGTAGCTATTGGTCGCCCTGTGATCTATGGTTTGGCTCTCGGTGGTAGTGTTGGTGTGCGTCAAGTCTTTGAGCACTTGAATGCAGAATTGAAGACAGTCATGCAGTTATCTGGAACTCAGACTATTGAGGATGTCAAACACTTCAAACTCCGTCATAACCCATACAACCCAACCTTCCCAGTCGATCCTCGTGATTTGAAATTGTATTGATAAAGTTGAAGGCCTCCACCTGATGTGGAGGTTTTTCTTCGTGTATAGAAAGATTAAATCGTTATCAGAAACTATATAAATATATTTTCCAGTCAAATATCTTGCTAGGGCTTTCAAATTCTGTTATACTGGTCCAGTAATTAAATAATAAAGACATTTGGGGTGCTTTAGGCTGAGATGATACCCATTGAACCTGATACAGTTAATACTGGCGAAGGGAAATGTGAAAAGTTTTTTTTCTTATGTTGAAGGAAACTGTCTAATCTTGTAAGGTAAACTCTAATTCTCGTTTGTAATTGGAGTTTTTTTGTTTATACAAACTGGATAGGCTTGTTTAGGTAGCTATCTGCAAATGCCCTCGATGTTCTTTAAAAGTATCAAGTGGAATTACGATTTTGCTTGGTATCTCTTGATATTTTATTGATTACTAAGGAGTAAAGAAAGGAAAAATAAATATGGAAACACAAGACTATGCATTTCAGCCAGGTTTGACCGTTGGAGAATTATTAAAAAGCAGTCAGAAGGATTGGCAGGCTGCAATCAATCATCGTTTTGTCAAGGAACTTTTTGCGGGGACAATTGAGAATAAGGTCTTAAAAGACTACCTGATTCAAGATTATCATTTCTTTGATGCTTTCTTATCCATGCTGGGAGCTTGTGTAGCTCACGCAGACCAGCTTGAATCCAAACTTCGTTTTGCCAAACAACTAGGCTTTCTTGAAGCAGATGAAGATGGTTATTTCCAAAAGGCTTTCAAAGAGTTAAAAGTAGCAGAGAATGACTATCTAGAAGTGACCTTGCACCCTGTAACAAAAGCGTTTCAGGAGCTAATGTATTCTGCTGTGGCTTCATCAGACTATGCTCATCTTTTGGTCATGCTGGTCATTGCAGAAGGTCTCTATTTAGACTGGGGTTCTAAAGATTTGGCTCTACCTGAAGCCTATATTCATTTAGAATGGGTCAATCTCCACAGAGGTCCTTTCTTTACAGAGTGGGTTCAATTTCTGGTTGACGAACTCAATCGTGTCGGGAAAAATCGAGAAGATTTGACAGAACTTCAGCAACGCTGGAATCAAGCAGTTGCTTTAGAATTAGCCTTTTTTGATATTGGTTATGAATTATAGGATAAATTCAATCCTTTTATGTAGATTAAAAGAATGAACAAACAAACTATATAAATATATTTTCCGGTCAAATATCTTGCTAGGGCTTTCAAATTCTGTTATACTGGTCCAGTAATAAAATAATAAAGACATTTGGGGTGCTTTAGGCTGAGATGATACCCATTGAACCTGATACAGTTAATACTGGCGAAGGGAAATGTGAAAAGGTTTTTTTCGTATGTCGAAAAGAACTGTCTAATCTTGTAAGGTAAACTCTAATTCTCGTTTGTAATTGGAGTTTTTTTGTTTATCAAAAGAGGATAGGCCTGACGACAAGCCTTTCGGTAGCTCTCCTTGAATGCCCCACTTTTCTTTAAAAAAGGAGTTTTTTATGTTTAAAAAATGGCAGTTAAAAGATGTTATCTTGCTTGCTTTCTTGTCTATCTTTTTTGGTGGCGTTTTTGTGGGTTCGGGCTATCTATTTGATATCCTCACCCTAATCTTGGCCCCTCTTGGTTTGCAGGCCTTTGCCAATGAAATCCTCTTTGGTCTCTGGTGTATGGCTGCGCCCATTGCGGCCATCTTTGTTCCAAGAGTCGGAAGTGCGACGATTGGAGAAGTGCTCGCTGCGCTTGCTGAAGTTCTTTATGGTAGCCAATTCGGCCTAGGCGCTCTTTTGTCTGGCTTGGTTCAAGGCTTGGGAAGTGAATTTGGTTTTCTCGTAACCAAGAATCGCTATGAAAGTTGGCTCTCTCTAACTGCTAATAGTATTGGGATTACGCTTGTTAGCTTTGTCTATGAATACATTAAGTTAGGTTACTACGCCTTCTCCCTTCCTTTTGTCCTTTCCTTGCTTGTGGTTCGTTTTGTTTCTGTCTTTTTCTTCTGTACCATTTTGGTTCGTGCCATTGTCAAACTCTATCATCAGTTTGCAGCTGGAGGAAAGGCGTAGATGGGGCTGGAACTACGGGGGATTCAGTCCTCAATCTTTTCGGAGCCGATTGATTTTACTTTTCATGGGCAAGCTTTTACCTTATTAGTTGGGAGCAGTGGTTCAGGAAAATCCAGTCTCTTTCAAATTATTGCTCAAGTCATTTCTCTTCCCTATAGTGGTCAAGTCCTGATAGACGGGAGCGAGGTTAGTCAGCTTTCTACCGTTGAACGTGTTCAGACGGTTGGTATTCTCTTTCAAAATCCCAATCATCAATTTACCATGGAGAATTTGTTTGAGGAACTGGTTTTTACCTTGGAGAATATTGGCCATCCCCTCCAAGAGATTGATACTAAAATAGCTGAGGTAGTCCGGCAATGTCGTTGCGAGGCAATCTTGCACCGTCCCATCCATCACTTATCAGGTGGGGAAAAGCAAAAGGCTGCGCTGGCTGTTCTCTTTGCCATGAATCCTAGGGTCTATCTCTTGGATGAGCCCTTTGCTTCCATTGACCGCAAGAGCAGGCTGGAGATATTGGAGATTCTAAAAGAGTTGGCCTCTGATGGGAAGACAGTTATTTTATGCGACCATGATTTATCTGATTATGAAGCCTATATCGACCATATGGTGGAGCTAAGAGATGGACAACTAAGGGAAATAAATAAAATCCCTACCTCTGAGATGACACAGGTTTCTTCAAAGGAAGTTGCTTCTAACCCAGAACTATTCCATATGGACCGTGTGACTTGTGAGCTGGGAAATCGCCCCCTCTTTTCGATTACGGATTTTACTATCTACCAAGGAATTTCCTGTATCTTGGGTGATAATGGTGTCGGGAAATCAACCTTCTTTCGCTCTATTCTTCAATTTCAAAAGTATAAAGGGCGCATTACCTGGAAGGGATCGGTTCTCAAAAAGAAAAAGAGTTTGTACCGTGACTTAACGGGTGTTGTTCAGGAAGCTGAGAAGCAGTTTATCCGAGTCAGTCTGCGAGAGGAACTGCAATTAGATAGCTCAGACACTGAAAGAAATCAGCGGATTCTCCAAGCTCTAGGATATTTTAATCTGGAGCAGGCACTCGATAAGAGTCCTTATCAATTAAGTGGTGGTCAGCAAAAGATTCTTCAGCTATTGACCATCTTCACCAGCAAGGCTTCTGTGATTTTGCTAGATGAACCTTTTGCTGGTTTGGATGATAGAGCCTGCCATTATTTTTGTCAGTGGATGTTGGAGGACAGAAATCAAGGAAGAAGTTTTTTGATTATTAGCCATCGTTTAGATCCCTTGATCTCTGTGGTCGATTATTGGATCGAGATGATGAGAGAGGGTCTCAGCCATCTTCAAGAAGTGACCATCAGCAAACCTCTCCCCTCTCTGAATAATGATACTCTAGGGGAGGTGAAGTAGTATGATCAAAGTAGCAACCAAGACACCGGTTATCAGTCTTTTCTTGCTGATTTTATCCTTGGAAACATCCTTCATTCCTTCGATTGCTCTGAATCTTTTGGTAGTCACATTTTGCATCCTCTTTTTGCTCTATCATCGTCGATTTAAAATGTTGGCTTGGATGATTGTGCTCGCCATTTTGCCATCCTTTGCTAACTATTGGGCAGTTCAGTTACATGGGGATGCTTCGCAGGCAGTGATGCTTGGAACGAGAGCTTTTGTAACGGTTTGTATTGGTCTTGTCTTTGTTTCTAGTATTTCCCTAAAAGAGCTTCTCTTGTACTTGGCTCAAAAGGGGTTATCGCGTTCTTGGGCCTATGCCTTGATTGTGGTATTCAATTCCTTTCCCCTCATTCAGCAGGAAATCAAGTCCCTCAAGGAAGCTTGCTTATTGCGTGGTCAAAAACTGCATGTTTGGTCTCCCTTGATTTATAGTAAGGTTCTGATGACGGTTTTTAGGTGGCGCCATCTTTACCTGAGAGCTTTGTCTGCACATGGATATGATGAGCATGCACAGTTGGAGAATCGCTATCGGACTTTTTATATTCCTAAAAAAACAAAATTAATCTACCTGCTGTTCTTTTTATTGCTTCAAACCAGTTTATTTCTATAAAGGAGTTATTATGGAATTTACAGATATTGCGATGGAATTATCCAAGGAAGCTTGGCAGGCTTCCTTTCAGCATCCCTTTGTTTTACAGTTACAAGAGGGAACGTTGGAACCTTCTATTTTCCGCTATTACCTGATTCAGGATGCCTACTATCTGAAGTCCTTCTCAGAAGCCTATCACCTCTTGGCTGGTAAGACTTCAAACGAGGAGATGAAAAGACTCTTGAAACAAAATGCCCAGAGTCTAGTGGAGGGTGAGTTGTTTATTCGCCAACAATTTTTCAAGGAATTAGGAATCAGCGACCAGGAAATGGAGCAACATCCAATCGCTCCAACCTGTTATCATTACATTTCTCATATTTATCGCCAGTTTGCAGAGCAAAACTTGGGCATCGCTTTTGCTAGTTTGCTTCCATGTCCTTGGTTATACCATGATTTGGGCAAGGCACTTAATCGCAAACCATCCCCGAATCCTCTTTATCAACAGTGGATTGAAACCTATATCACCGATGAGTTAGAACAGCAGATTAAAGAGGAAGAAGCGCTGGTTAATCAGCTCTATCGAGAAAGCGACGAGACGGACAAACAAAAAATGCTAGAGGCCTTCCACCGAAGTGTCCACATGGAAGCCAAGTTTTGGGAGATGGCTTACCAACATCAAACCTGGACGAGTGATTTGCAGTCCTTAGAAACAGAGAAGAAATAGAAAATGAGAAAGCACCAACTACAAGTTCACAAATTAACCGTTTTGTCCATGATGATTGCTCTTGACGTAGTTCTTACACCCATCTTTCGAATTGAAGGAATGGCACCGATGTCCAGTGTAGTCAATATCCTTGCAGGGATCTTGATGGGACCTGTTTATGCCTTGGTCATGGCTACAGTCACAGCCTTTATCCGTATGTCTACTCAGGGCATTCCCCCTTTGGCCCTAACAGGAGCTACTTTCGGAGCCCTCCTTGCAGGTCTCTTTTATAAGTATGGTCGAAAATTTCACTATTCTGCTCTAGGAGAAATCTTGGGAACAGGGATAATCGGTTCCATTGTTTCCTATCCTGTTATGGTTCTCTTTACAGGATCTGCGGCCAAGCTTAGCTGGTTTATCTATACCCCTCGATTTTTCGGAGCAACCTTGATCGGTACAGCCATAGCTTTCCTCGCCTTTCGATTTTTAATCAAGCAGGAATTCTTTAAAAAAGTGCAGGGATATTTCTTTGGAGAAAGGATAGACTGATGCAGGCGTTTACAAATCCTTTCCCTCTGGTAGCAAGTTCCTTGATTCACTGCATCACCAATGAGATTTCCTGCGAGATGCTGGCCAATGGCATTTTGGCTCTGGGATGCAAACCTGTTATGGCAGATGATCCCCGTGAGGTTCTTGATTTTACCAAACAAAGCCAGGCTCTCTTCATCAATTTGGGGCATTTGTCTGCTGAGAAGGAAAAAGCAATCCGTATGGCAGCTTCTTATGCAAATCAAGCTTCTCTACCAATGGTAGTAGATGCGGTTGGCCTAGCAGCATCATCCATTCGTAAGAATCTAGTCAGAGAACTTTTAGAATACAAGCCCACAGTCCTTAAAGGAAATATGTCGGAAATACGGAGTCTTGTTGGTTTAAAGCACCACGGAGTTGGGGTCGATGCTAGTGCTAAAGATCAAGAAACTGAGGATTTGCTCCAAGTCTTGAAAGACTGGTGTCAGCTTTATCCTGGTATGTCATTTTTAGTCACTGGACCCAAGGACCTCATTGTTTCGGAGAATCAGGTTGCAATATTGGGAAATGGCTGTGCAGAATTAGACTGGATAACAGGGACAGGAGACTTAGTTGGAGCCTTGACATCCGTTTTTCTCAGCCAAGGAAAGACTGCATTTGAAGCTTCTTGCCTAGCAGTTTCTTATCTCAATATCGCTGCTGAGAGAATACTTGTTCAAGGAATGGGATTGGAAGATTTTCGTTACCAAGTTCTCAACCAACTCTCTCTCCTAAAAAGAGATGAAAATTGGCTAGAAGCCATCAAAGGAGATGTTTATGAATAGAGAAGCACTCAGACTATATCTGGTCACCAATCGCTACCAAGATTCCTTGGAAAATTTTCTTGAAAAAGTCGAGACGGCCTGCCGTTCAGGTGTTACCATCATCCAACTACGAGAAAAAAATCTCACAACCAATCAATACTATCAACTGGCAAAACAAGTCAAGGAAATAACAGATGCTTACCAAGTCCCCTTAATTATCGATGATCGGTTGGATATCTGTCTTGCAGTCGATGCTGCAGGTTTGCATATTGGCGACGATGAACTACCAGTTTCGGTTGCCCGCCAAGTCTTGGGTCCTGAAAAAATCCTCGGTGTTACTGCTAAAACAGAAAAAAGGGCTCTTGAGGCGGAAACATCGGGTGCGGATTACTTGGGAACAGGAGCCATTTTCCCGACTACGACCAAAGAAAATGCACCTATCACCCTGATTTCAACCTTGAAAACAATTTGCCAAACGGTCGCCATTCCAGTAGTTGCTATTGGAGGCTTGACGTCAGAGAACATTGACCAACTTGCTGCAACTGGCATAGCTGGTGTAGCTGTAGTCCGTGATTTGATGCAGGCAGAAGATATTGAAGCAAAAACGCAAGCATTTTTAACAAAGCTGGATGACATTATTTTCTAATCAAAAACTCTCTAATTCCCTTAAAGTGGGAACTAGAGAGTTTTTTCTTAATCTTTAAAGCTTGTATGGTTGACTGGGCCAGAACCATGACCGAGTTGAGGAGCTTCTTGGATGGCTTTTGTGATAAAGGCCTTGGCCTTATCGACTGCCTGATAAAGGGTTTTCCCCTTGGCTAGTTCAGCCGTAATCACTGCAGCAAAAGTACATCCAGTGCCATGGGTGTGACAGGTTTGAATTCTAGGACTTTCCCAGACAAATTGCTCCTCCTTAGTAAAGAGGAAATCCTTGGCACCGCCTTCGAGATGGCCACCTTTGATTACCACAGACTGAGGACCAAATTCTTTTAAAATCAGGCGACCAGCACGTTGCATGTCTTCTGGATCATGGATTGAAAAACCAACAATCTCTTCTGCCTCAGGAAGATTGGGTGTAATGATGCTTGCAAGAGGAAGCAGGTTTGTTTTTAGGTAGCTTCTCGCACTAGTATCTATCAGGGTATCACCGCTTGTTGCGACCATAACAGGGTCCAGCACGTAGGGACAGTCCAGCTTTTTAAGATAGGGTTGGATGATTTCCATGATTTCAGTAGTTGCCAACATACCAGTTTTTACAGCCTGAGGTTTGATATCCGAAAAGACACTCTCCAATTGAGCTTTCAGCATTTGGTTAGAGACGTGCTCGATTAATTGAACACCTCTGGTATTTTGAGCGACAAGGCTGGTCACAACGGCCATTCCATAGACATCTCTAGCTTGGAACGACTTCAAATCAGCCATAATGCCAGCACCGCCACTAGGGTCTGTCCCAGCAATGGTTAGAGCAACGGGTAAATAAGTCATCTAAAACCTCCCAACCAACTGAAGTTTGTATTCTTAAGAACAAGCAAGTCTGTTTTAGGAAGGAAATAGAAGACTGGGTAGTCCTCACTATTTTCCACTTCCATCAGCCAGCATTACCTAGATTGAGTCAAAGGGATCTAACAGTCGTTAATCTCAGCTTTACGCACCCCTAGTGGTTGTTTTCTTTTTTCTTCAGTATAGCATATTTTTATAGTTTATATAGTAAAATTTGATTGCAAATCTCTCGTTACAGGATTAAAATTCTATTTTTCGAAAAAATAATAAAAATTATAGTTGACAAATGTAGATTTTCGGAGTATACTAATAACTGTAATCGACAAATGTAGATTTAGGAGGTGTGATTATGCAGATTTCAGATGCAGAATGGCAGGTCATGAAGATTATTTGGATGCAAGGAGAGCAGACCAGTACGGATTTGATCAGGGTTCTGGCGGAGCGGTTCGACTGGTCCAAGTCGACCATTCAAACTCTTTTGGCTCGTTTGGTTGAGAAAGAGTGTCTGACAAGGAAAAAAGAAGGCAAGTTCTTTGTCTATTCAGCCCTTTTAACTCTGGACCAGAGTCGAGACTTGCTTGTCCAAGATATCAAAGACAAGGTTTGTTCCCGTAGGATTAAGAACTTGTTGGCTGATTTGATTGTGGAATGTGATTTCACTCAGGCTGACTTGGAAGAATTGGAAGAAGTGATTTCTAAGAAGAAATCAAGCGCTGTAACAGAAGTAAGATGTAATTGTATGTAAAGGAGACGTCATGTTAAATAGTATTGTAACCATTATTTGTATTGCCCTTATCGCGTTTATCTTGTTTTGGTTTTTCAAAAAGCCTGAAAAATCTGGACAAAAGGCCCAGCAAAAAAAGGGTTACCAAGAGATCCGAGTGGAAGTCATGGGGGGCTATACGCCTGAGTTGATTATTCTTAAGAAATCAGTGCCAGCCCGTATCGTCTTTGACCGTAAGGACCCTTCACCCTGCCTAGATCAGATTGTTTTCCCAGATTTTGGAGTGCATGCGGACTTGCCTATGGGTGAAGAGTATGTAGTGGAAATCACACCTGAACAGGCTGGAGAGTATGGTTTCTCTTGTGGCATGAATATGATGCACGGCAAGATGATTGTAGAATAGGAGAATGATATGACTGAAATTGTAAAAGCAAGCCTAGAAAATGGCATTCAAAAAATCCGTATCACGGCAGACAAAGGCTATCATCCAGCCCATATCCAGCTTCAAAAAGGGATTCCAGCTGAGATTACCTTTCATCGAGCAACTCCTTCAAACTGTTACAAGGAAATTCTGTTTGAAGAAGAAGGCATTTTGGAACCAATCGGCGTAGATGAGGAGAAAGTCATTCGTTTTACACCTCAAGAATTAGGTCAACATGAATTTTCTTGTGGTATGAAGATGCAAAAAGGAAGCTATACCGTAGTTGAGAAGACTCGAAAATCTCTATCACTTTTACAGCGTTTTTGGATTACTAGTATCTTTACTGTGCCTCTTGTAATCCTCATGATTGGAATGTCGACAGGAGGAATTAGTCACCAAGTCATGCGTTGGGGCACCTTTTTAGCCACAACACCGATTATGCTAGTAGCAGGTGGTCCTTATATCCAAAGTGCTTGGGCTAGTTTTAAAAAGCACAATGCCAACATGGATACCTTGGTTGCTCTGGGAACCCTAGTGGCCTATCTCTATAGCCTAGTTGCCCTCTTTACTGGACTTCCTGTTTACTTTGAAAGTGCTGGTTTTATCCTCTTCTTCGTTCTTTTGGGAGCAGTTTTTGAGGAAAAAATGCGAAAAAATACTTCCCAAGCTGTGGAGAAATTACTGGATTTGCAGGCTAAAACTGCAGAAGTCTTGCGTGAGGATAACTATGTTCAAGTCCCCTTGGAGCAAGTCAAGGTAGGTGACCTGATTCGAGTGCGTCCCGGTGAAAAGATTGCGGTTGATGGGGTCGTAGTAGAAGGTATCTCTAGTATTGATGAGTCTATGGTGACAGGTGAGAGTCTGCCTGTGGACAAGACAGTTGGAGATACTGTCATTGGCTCCACCATCAATAATAGTGGAACACTTGTTTTTAGGGCAGAAAAAGTTGGTTCAGAGACAGTTTTGGCTCAGATTGTGGACTTTGTGAAGAAAGCCCAGACCAGCCGAGCACCAATTCAGGATTTGACGGATAAGATTTCAGGGATTTTTGTACCAGCGGTTGTCATTTTAGGGATTGTGACCTTTTGGGTATGGTTTGTCTTGTTCAGGGATAGTGTAGTCGTGCTTGGAGCGAGCTTTGTCTCTTCTCTTCTCTATGGGGTGGCTGTTTTGATTATCGCTTGTCCTTGTGCACTAGGACTTGCAACACCAACGGCCCTTATGGTGGGGACAGGTCGCAGTGCCAAGATGGGGGTTCTCCTCAAAAATGGAACGGTTCTACAGGAAATCCAAAAAGTTCAAACTATTGTCTTTGATAAGACTGGGACTTTGACGGAAGGGAAACCTGTGGTAACAGATATCATCGGCGACGAAGTAGAAGTGCTTGGATTGGCAGCCTCCTTGGAAGAAGCTTCCCAACACCCACTGGCTGAGGCCATTGTCAAGCGAGCGAGTGAAGCTGGACTTGAGATTCAAACTGTGGAAAATTTCCAAGCCTTGCACGGAAAAGGTGTCTCAGGGCAAATCAATGGAAAACAAGTTCTGCTTGGAAATGCTAAAATGCTGGATGGCATGAACATTTCTAGCACTTATCAAGAAAAACTAGAAGAACTAGAAAAAGAAGCTAAGACAGTTGTCTACTTGGCTGTTGACAATGAAATCAAAGGCTTGCTTGCCCTGCAAGATATTCCCAAGGAAAATGCCAAGTTAGCCATCAGTCAGCTGAAAAAACGTGGACTTAAAACAGTCATGCTGACAGGGGATAATGCTGGCGTGGCGCGTGCTATTGCCGATCAGATCGGAATCGAAGAGGTCATTGCAGGTGTCTTGCCAGAAGAAAAAGCCCATGAAATCCATAAACTACAATCAGCTGGAAAAGTAGCCTTTGTTGGTGATGGTATCAATGACGCTCCTGCCCTCAGTGTAGCGGATGTCGGGATTGCTATGGGAGCTGGAACAGATATTGCCATCGAGTCAGCAGATTTGGTGTTGACAACTAATAACCTTCTAGGAGTGGTTCGTGCCTTTGACATGAGTAAGAAAACCTTTAATCGAATTCTGCTCAACCTCTTCTGGGCCTTTATCTACAATGTCGCCGGCATTCCGATTGCAGCAGGAGTCTTTTCAGGAATTGGTCTCGTTCTCAATCCAGAACTGGCTGGTCTAGCCATGGCCTTTAGTTCTGTATCTGTTCTGACTAGTTCACTCTTACTAAACTTTAGTAAAATAGACTAAAAGCGAGCTTGCTCGCTTTTTATTATAAAACAGTTCTGAAAAACGTTTTCAAACTGTACTGTAATAGAGAATCAAAACTTCTGAGCACATTCTTAGGAGACCCAAAACAAATGTGGTAAAGTAGTAGAGTAAAAATTTGCTGAAACGTTTCCAATTAGTATATGAAAACGGATGAATCAAATTTTAAAAATATTTGAAGGAGAGTTATCATTATGACTCAAGGGAAAATTACTGCATCTGCAGCAATGCTCAACGTATTGAAAACATGGGGTGTAGACACAATCTACGGTATCCCATCAGGAACACTCAGCTCATTGATGGACGCTTTGGCTGAAGACAAAGATATCCGCTTCTTGCAAGTTCGCCACGAAGAAACAGGTGCTCTTGCAGCGGTTATGCAAGCTAAATTCGGCGGCTCAATCGGGGTTGCAGTTGGTTCAGGTGGTCCAGGTGCGACTCACTTGATTAACGGTGTTTACGATGCAGCTATGGATAACACTCCATTCCTTGCTATCCTTGGATCACGTCCAGTTAACGAACTCAACATGGATGCCTTCCAAGAATTGAACCAAAACCCAATGTACAACGGTATCGCTGTTTACAACAAACGTGTCGCTTACGCTGAGCAGTTGCCAAAAGTAATCGACGAAGCTTGCCGCGCTGCAGTTTCTAAAAAAGGTCCAGCTGTTGTTGAAATCCCAGTAAACTTCGGTTTCCAAGAAATCGATGAAAACTCATACTACGGTTCAGGTTCGTACGAACGTTCATTCATCGCTCCTGCCTTGAACGAAGTTGAAATTGACAAAGCAGTTGAAATCCTGAACAATGCTGAACGTCCAGTTATCTATGCTGGTTACGGTGGTGTTAAAGCAGGTGAAGTGATTACTGAATTGTCACGTAAAATCAAAGCACCAATCATCACAACTGGTAAAAACTTTGAAGCTTTTGAATGGAACTACGAAGGTTTGACAGGTTCTGCTTACCGTGTTGGTTGGAAACCAGCTAACGAAGTGGTCTTCGAAGCAGACACAGTTCTTTTCCTTGGTTCAAACTTCCCATTTGCTGAAGTTTACGAAGCATTCAAGAACACTGAAAAATTCATCCAAGTTGACATCGACCCATACAAACTTGGTAAACGTCATGCCCTTGATGCTTCTATCCTTGGTGATGCAGGTCAAGCAGCGAAAGCAATCCTTGACAAAGTAAACCCAGTAGAATCTACTCCATGGTGGCGTGCAAACGTTAAGAACAACCAAAACTGGCGTGATTACATGAACAAACTCGAAGGTAAAACTGAGGGTGAATTGCAATTGTACCAAGTTTACAATGCAATCAACAAACATGCTGATCAAGACGCTATCTACTCAATCGATGTAGGTGACACTACTCAAACATCTACTCGTCACCTTCACATGACACCTAAGAACATGTGGCGTACATCTCCACTCTTTGCGACAATGGGTATTGCCCTTCCTGGTGGTATCGCTGCTAAGAAAGACAATCCAGATCGCCAAGTATGGAACATCATGGGTGACGGTGCATTCAACATGTGCTACCCAGACGTTATCACAAACGTTCAATACGACCTTCCAGTTATCAACGTTGTCTTCTCAAATGGTAAATATGCCTTCATCAAGGACAAATACGAAGACACAAACAAACACTTGTTTGGTTGTGACTTCCCTAATGCTGACTATGCGAAAATCGCTGAAGCGCAAGGTGCTGTAGGATTTACAGTTGACCGTATCGAAGATATCGATGCAGTTGTTGCAGAAGCTGTTAAATTGAACAAAGAAGGTAAAACTGTTGTGATCGATGCTCGCATCTCTCAACACCGTCCACTTCCAGTAGAAGTACTTGAGTTGGATCCAAAACAACACTCAGAAGAAGCAATCAAAGCCTTCAAGGAAAAATACGAAGCAGAAGAACTCGTACCATTCCGCTTCTTCTTGGAAGAAGAAGGATTGCAATCACGCGCAATAAAATAATTCCTCTCGTCGAAAATCAAATGTAAACTTTGTAGATTTTATTCTTTGATTTTCTAGAGTCGAACTTGAAAAGATCGGAGCAATCCGGTCTTTTTCTGGAGGATAGTAAATGAATTTAAATCAATTAGATATTATTGTTTCAGATGTCCCTCAAGTCTGTGCTGACTTGGAGCGTATTTTGGATAAAAAAGCCGATTATGTTGACAACAGTTTTGCACAGTTCACGATTGGCAGTCATTGTCTTATGTTGTCCCAAAATCATTTGATTCCTTTGGAAAATTTTCAGTCAGGCATCATTCTTCACATTGAGGTTGAGGATGTAGAGCAGAACTACCAACGGTTGAAAGAGATTGGTGTCGAGATTTTACACGATCTGGCTGTAACTGATTGGGGGACAGAATCCTTGCTTGTAAAAGGTCCAGCTGGTCTAGTGATTGATTTTTATCGTATGAAGTAGAGCGCTTAATCATTTGACGCTAACCATAATTATTCTTAGTACAGAACGTGAGAATATGAACTATTGAAAGATCGGAGCAATCCGGTCTTTTTCTGTTTCCTCTTTCTTATCACAAGATTGTGATAGTTTACATCTTCATAACAAAAGCTACAAAGTCTTGATTGTTTTGAAAAAAGATTATAAAATATGATTCATAAAAATGAAAGAGGTTTTGAAAATGTCTGAAAAACAAATGAAAATTTTGGGTTGGGTAGCGACCTTCATGTCCGTTATGATGTATGTCTCTTACTTCCCACAAATCATGAACAACTTGGCTGGTCAAAAAGGGAACTTCATCCAACCCTTAGTCGCAGCCATCAACTGTAGTCTCTGGGTTTACTACGGTCTTTTCAAGAAAGAAAGAGATATTCCCCTTGCGGCAGCGAATGCACCGGGTATCGTTTTTGGTCTAGTAACGGCTATCACGGCTTTGATTTAAAAAGAAGACTGGTTTCAGTCTTTTTTTCGTATATATAAAAGTAAGTTTAGTGCTATCATTATCCAGAGAGTTCAAAACTTTTTGCCTCCTTTTTAGTATAATAGAAGTAATAAATCAATCGAGGTAAAGTGATGACAGAAATACTACAATTTCCAGAAGGATTTCTCTGGGGTGGGCAACGGCGGCTAATCAATGTGAGGGTGCTTATAATCAGGACGGTCGTGGTCTTGCTAATGTGGATGTGGTACCGATTGGTCCAGACCGTGAGGCCATTATCACAGGTCAGAAAAAGATGTTTTCGTTTGAGGAGGGCTATTTTTACCCAGCAAAGGAAGCCATTGATATGTACCATCATTACAAGGAAGATATTGCGCTTTTTGCAGAAATGGGATTTAAAACCTATCGGCTCTCTATTGCTTGGACTCGGATTTTTCCTCAAGGTGACGAAGCAGAGCCAAATGAAGCTGGTCTAGCTTTTTATGAGGATTTATTTAAGGAATGTCACAAGTATGGAATTGAACCACTGGTGACCATCACACATTTCGATTGCCCCATGCACTTAATCAGGGAGTACGGTGGTTGGCGCAATCGTTGTATGTTGGACTTTTACACAAATCTCTGTCGCACCCTCTTTACCCGTTACAAGGGCTTGGTCAAGTACTGGCTCACCTTCAACGAAATCAATATGATTCTGCATGCCCCCTTTTTAGGAGCTGGGATTTGTTTTGAAGAAGGAGAAAATCAAGAACAGATCAAATACCAAGCAGCCCACCATGAGCTGGTAGCCTCGGCTATGGCGACTAAAATTGCTCACGAAATTGATCCAGAAAACAAGGTGGGATGTATGTTGGCAGCAGGGCAATATTATCCTAACACTGCCCATCCGAGAGACTACTGGGCAGCCATGGAAGAAGACCGTAAGAGTTACTTTTTCATTGATGTTCAAGCGCGTGGGGAATACCCAAACTATGCCAAGAAGCAGTGGGAGCGTGAGGAAATTGAGATAGAAATGACGGCAGAGGATTTGGACTTATTAAAGAATCACACTGTTGACTTTGTTTCCTTCTCTTACTATGCGAGCCGAGTGGCTTCAGGCGATCCAGAAATGACGGATCTGACAGCTGGAAATGTCTTTGCCTCTATCAAAAATCCCTATCTAGAATCTTCTGAATGGGGTTGGCAGATTGACCCACTGGGGCTTCGTATCACCCTCAATGCCATCTGGGATCGTTATCAAAAACCCATGTTCATCGTAGAAAATGGACTCGGCGCTATGGATACGCCAGATGAAAATGGCTATGTAGCGGATGACTATCGGATTGCTTATCTAGAAGCCCACATCAAGGCTATGCGAGATGCTATTTACCAAGATGGCGTTGACTTGCTTGGTTATACGACTTGGGGTTGTATAGATCTGGTTTCAGCTGGAACAGGCGAAATGAACAAGCGCTATGGTTTTATCTATGTGGATCGTGATAATGCAGGTCAAGGAAGTCTCAAACGGAGCAAGAAGAAATCCTTCTACTGGTACAAGGATGTCATTGCCAGCAATGGTGCAAGTATTAAGTAGAGCACATTTGTTCACTATTTTTATAAAATCTTCTCCCTACTTTATAAGATGTGAAAAAGAGTTCAATTAGACCAAGCTTTTTGCTATAATGAAGTGAGAAAAATAGACAGGAGATCAAGATGTCAGAACCATTATTTTTACAATCAGTTATGCAAGAAAAAATCTGGGGTGGAACCAAGCTACGTGATGAGTTTGGCTACGACATCCCGAGTGAAAAAATAGGAGAATACTGGGCTATTTCAGCCCACCCAAATGGTGTTTCTAAGGTAGCTAATGGTCGCTACGAGGGAACAGACCTAGCTACTTTGTATGCAGAACACCGTGAATTGTTTGGTAACCGTCCAGAACCTGTGTTTCCACTATTGACCAAGATTCTCGATGCTAATGACTGGCTCAGCGTCCAAGTTCACCCAGACGATGCCTATGGATTAGAACATGAAGGCGAGCTCGGAAAAACAGAGTGCTGGTATATCATCGCAGCAGACGAAGGTTCAGAGATTATCTATGGCCATAATGCCAAATCAAAAGAAGAACTCCGCCAGCAAATCGAAGATAAAAACTGGGATGCGCTGTTGACAAAAGTGCCAGTTAAGGCTGGAGACTTCTTCTATGTACCAAGTGGTACCATGCACGCTATCGGGGCGGGTATCTTGATTCTTGAAACCCAGCAGTCTAGCGATACCACCTACCGTGTTTATGACTTTGATCGCAAGGACGACAAGGGCAACTTGCGTGAACTTCACCTTGAAAAATCTATCGATGTTTTAAACATTGGAGAGCCTGCCAATAGCCGTCCTGTAACTATCAAAGCAGATGATCTACGTTCCACTCTCCTTGTATCCAATGATTTCTTCGCCGTTTACAAGTGGGAAATCACTGGCAAAGTTGACTTCGAAAAGACAGTTGACTACAGCTTATTTAGTGTCCTGGCTGGTCAGGGTCAGCTGACTGTTGACGGGAAAAACTATCCAATCCAAAAAGGCAGCCACTTTATCCTACCAAGTGATGTTGAAACTTGGACCCTAGAAGGGCAAGGTTTGGAATTGATTGTTAGCCATCCATAAAAAAGAAAGGGCCTGAGTTCATTACTCAAGTCCTTTTTGCTTACATAAATTGGGCGATAAAAACCACAATGATGATAATAGGAATGATGAAACGAAGAAGGAAGAGCCAGACTTGGAAAAGTCCCTGTTTCCATGCTCTTTCATCGAGATGGAGTTCCTCCTTAGCAAGAGCCTTTTTAAAGATATAGCCTGTAAAAAGTGACAGGCAGAGAGCTCCAAATGGCATGAGGAGATTGGAAACCAAGAAATCCATAGCATCAAAGAAGGTCTTCCCAAAGATGTGAACATCCGCCATAACACCGTAAGAAAGGGCTGAAGGAATTCCAAAAAAAAAGGTCAAGATTCCTAAAATAGCACTCCATTTAGCACGCTTGCGGTTGTCCTGGTTGGTGATATTGCCCACATTGATTTCCAGCATCACGACAGAGGAAGTAACCGTCGCAAAGAGGAAAAGCAAGAGGAAAAGAATGTAGAAAATAGTTCCAAAAGGCATCTTGTCAAAGAGTTGAGGCAAGACGATAAAGAGCAGGCTTGGTCCCCCTTCCGACTGGATATTGAAAGATGACATGGCTGGGAAAATGGCTAGTCCCGCCATGATGGAAACCGAGATGTTCATGGCTACGATGGAAATCCCTGACTGGACCAGATTGGTTTTCTTGTCCAAGTAGGATGCATAGGTCAGCATGGCTGTAACCCCTAGTGAGAGAGCAAAGAAAGATTGTCCCAGAGCATAAAGGAGACCAGCGCTAGTTAGTTTTGAAAAGTCTGGTTTGAGAAAGTAGAGAACCCCTTCCATGGCATTTGGCAAGCTGAGAGAGCGCCCGATGATGACGACAAAGATGATAAAGAGCAGCGGCATCATGACTTTCGAAGCTCTTTCAATCCCTTTTTGAACCCCACGTGATACAATAAAGATATTCAACAAGATAAAGGCTGCTTGAGCTCCTAGGGCAATGGCTGGATTTGAAATGATTGAAGAAAATAACTGAGCATAATCACCCGTTCCACCAAGTTGGAACAATTTCCCAAACTCAATACCCAGATAGACCAGAATCCATCCTCCGATAACACTGTAAAAGGAGAGGAGGATAAAGAGGGCAAAGGCACCAATCCAACCGATAAAGTTGTACTTGCTATTGTTACCAAGTTTTCCAAAGGTTTTGATAGCGGAAACGCCAGCACTACGGCCAAGGGCAAACTCAGCCAGCAGGAGCGGGAAACCGATTAAAATGGTGGAAATGAGAAAGACTAGTAAAAAGCCCCCACCGCCATTAGCAGCAGTCATGTAGGGAAATTTCCAAACTGCTCCAAGTCCGATAGCTGAACCAGCAGATGCTAGAATAAAGCCTAGTTTCGAGCCCCATTGCGATTTTTCTGACATAGTTGAAACTCCAATCTCCTTTTTTAAAATAAGAAAAGGCTACTTGAGTTGTCAAATAGCCCTCTCTCAATGGCTCTCTATGAGCCTTCTGTTTGATTGATAGACTTGACTATCCTATCATGTTTTCTAAGGTCTGTCAAGAAAACCATTTTCAAGTTTTCACACCTTTCTCAAAAAGTTAAAAATTTTTCTCAAAAACGCTTGACTCTGACCTAAGGGGAGGGGTTATACTATTTCTTGTAAGGAGGAAATCATGTACCATATAAAAGAAGCTGCGCAGCTTTCAGGTGTCTCTGTCAAGACTCTGCACCACTACGATAAGATAGGACTCTTGGTTCCTTTAAAGTCAGAAAACGGCTATCGAACCTATAGTCAAGAGGATTTGGAACGACTTCAGGTCATTCTGTATTATAAATATCTAGGCTTTTCTTTAGAAAAAATAGCAGAGCTGTTAAAGGAAGAAAGGACAGATTTATTGCCCCATTTGACCAGACAGTTGGACTATCTGACCCAAGAAAGGCAACATCTGGATACCTTGATTTCCACCTTGCAAAAAACCATTCAAGAACAAAAAGGAGAAAGAAAAATGACGATTGAGGAAAAATTTACTGGATTTAGCTATCAAGACAATCAAAAATACCACCAAGAAGCGGTAGAGAAGTATGGACAAGAAGTCATGGGCCAGGCTCTCGAGCGCCAAAAAGGTCGCGAAGATGAGGCTACAGCCGCCTTCAACCAAGTTTTTCAAGCCTTGGCACAAAACCTTAAAAATGGGCTAGCTGCAACAGCGGTCGAAAACCAAGAAGAAGCAGCCAAACTCTTGCAAGCTATTCGTACTTATGGATTTGACTGTTCTATTGAGGTATTCGGTCATATCGGCAAAGGCTACGTCTACAACCCAGAGTTTAAGGAAAACATTGACAAGTTTGGACCTGGTACAGCTCAATACACATCAGATGTCATTGCTGCTTACGTTCGGACACAGACAAAATAAAAATCAGCGGAGTTACCTCTGCTGATTTTTTCTGGTTTCAAGTACTATTTGGTTAATAGTTTTTCAACTACGTTTAACTTTCGCATGGTCAGAACCACGCCAAACAATTTTTCAAGATAGTTGGTATTGAGCTTTTTTTGTTTTGCAGTTCTAGGAAGATAGAGGTAGAGACAGTAATCGCCTACACAGATTTCTTCCTCGCCGTAGTCAGTTTTCAATTTTTCTAGTGGCAGACTTTGGATAAGTCCTTGATAAAGAATTACATGCACACGATCATGAAGATAGTCTTCTCTAAATGGATTCTCATGAACAATCTTTTCAAAATCGTTCTTATTCTTGATAACCATTTTTAAGTCGGCCCCAATTTTTTCCTTTATCAGAGTATGAACGCGTTCTCGTATTTCTTCTAAATCTAAGTCACTTTCAAGAATGATATTCCCACTTTGAATATAGGTTCGAACGTGTTGAAAACCAGCTTCTGTCAGAATATCTACCAAATAAGACATTTTCGGGATAGCATTCTTTCCATTAGGAGTAACACCTCTTAGTAAAATAATATGTTCCAAAGGACTTCCTTTCTTATTTGGTATTTATTGGATTTGAGCCTGCCACCCAGCCGGTACAGAGGGCAGAAGTGATGTTGAAGCCACCCGTGTGGGCATTGATATCCAGTACCTCGCCTGCAAAGTGGAGTCCAGGAACGAGCTTACTTTCCAGAGTTTTAGGATTGATTTCCTTGAGACTGACACCGCCTTTGGTAACAAAGGATTTGGCAAGAGACATTTTGCCAGTCACAGGAATTTTGAGAGCCTTGATAGACTGGAGTAGTTGCTCGCGTTCTTTTTCAGTTAGCTGTTTAACTTTGTCAGGATAGCCTTGCACCAAAAATTCTGCCAAGCGTTCTGGAAGCAAAGTTTTTAAAGCATTTTTCAAGGATTTTTCCCGATTATCTTCTAGAAATGTAATCAAGTCCTCTTCAGAAAGTTGAGGCAAAACATCTAGCGAGAGAACCTCCCCGCCCTTGACAAAGCTGGACATACGTAGAGCAGCAGGGCCTGAAAAACCAAAGTGTGTAAAGAGCAGATCGTGGGTGATGACATGCTTGCCATAGCTTAAGGTCACGTCATCTAGGGAAATTCCCTGCAAGGCCTTATGTGGAAAATCAGTCAACAATGGGCTCTCAGCAGCTTCAAGCTCGGTAATGGTGTGCTTAAAATGGCGGGCAATTTCGTGACCAAATCCGGTCGAACCAGTAGAAGGATAGGATTTTCCACCTGTTGTGACTATGAGTTTATCACAAGTGAAGATCTGGTCCGCGGATTTCAGGACAAACTGGTCGTCTATCTTTTTAACCGAAACAATCTCTGTTTGAGTGAGAACTTGTCCGCCTAGCTCAGCGATTTTCTTATCCAAGGCTTCAATAATGGTCCGAGATTTGTCGCTGGCAGGAAAGACACGACCGTGGTCTTCAACCTTAAGTTTAACACCGTTTTCCGTAAAAAAGTTGATGATATCATGGTTATCAAACTGGGAAAAGACACTGTATAGAAAGCGTCCATTTCCAGGGATGCCAGCTAGTAGGTCATCTAGAGTTCCGTTGTTAGTTACATTGCAACGACCACCACCAGTACCAGCTAATTTTTTTCCGAGTTTCCGATTTTTTTCGATGAGAAGAGTTTTCTGACCATAAAAGCTACTGGAAATCGTAGCCATCATACCTGCAGGTCCTCCACCAATGACAATAGTATCAAAATGTTTCATAGCTCTATTGTACCACAAAAAACAAGAGATGCTTGGCATCTCTTGTTGCTCATAATCTTAGTTAATTTCATATCCCATTAACAAACCGCCATCTTCTGCATAGAAACTACAGAGACCAGACGTTGGGATGATTTTGATATCCGCTTGTGGGAAGGTTTCAAGCAAGCGTTCTGACAATTGCTGACAGAATTTTTCATTGCTGCAATGAGCCATGACGATACGGCCACCAGCGTAGCCAGCCTTGATGAGTTCTTCATAGGCTGCTTGAAGGGATTTTTTTGGTCCACGCGCTTTTTGTAGCAGTTCTAAGGTTCCAGTTTCACTTGCTTCCCCAACCATACGGATGTTGAGAAGGCCAACAACTGTACCGATCAGCTTACTCAAACGGCCATTCTTGACCAAGTTATCAACTTTAGCAAGAACAAAGAGCAATTTCGTTTTTTCTTGGTAGCCTGTAATAGCTTCAACAATTTCTTCAAAAGAAAGTCCTTGATCAATCAAACTATTGATTTTCTCGACAATCAAGTCAACCTCACCACCTGCAGACAATGTATCGATCACATGAATCTGAGTGTCAGGATGTTCTTCCAGATAGATATTCTTAGCGAGCTGTGCACTATTATGGCTACCTGAAAGAGTACCAGTGATAGTAACGACAAAGATATGCTTAGCACCTTCAAATGCACGCAAGTAATCATCAGGGCTAGGACAAGCTGATTTTGAAGCCTCAGAAGTCGCATACATGGTTTCCATCATGTGGTCAATGTTAAGATTGGCATCATCGATAAAGACCTGATCAGCTACTTGAATTGTTAAAGGAACACTAACAAATTCAGTATCAATAGCAGGAGTTGGCAGTTGACGATAATCACAACCAGAGTCAGCTACAATCTTCCAAGTCATAGAAATTCTCCATCTTTGTCACTTATACATTGACAAAGGTTCTGTCTTTTTTTACAATTATATCATGAAATCCCTTGAAACAAAAGTACCACCTCTCTGTTGTCACAAGTAGAAAGAAATTGTTATGTCTGAACGTAAAATATCTGAAAAATCTCTTGAAAATCTCAGAAAATCAAATCAAGAATCCAATTTTTTAACCAGAGAAGCAATCGAGACGGCTCTTTTGCAGCTTCTAGAGAAAAAAGACTTGGCTAAGATCAGCATTTCGGAGCTGGTCAAACGTGCGGGTGTCTCTCGTGCTGCCTTCTATCGTAACTATGACTCCAAAGAAGAGATTTTGGAAAGTGTTTTTAAACGCAGTGTCCATAACATTATGGAACAGTTGAGCCACTACGATGTCAAAACCGATCTTTATCTAGTCTGGGTACACCTTTTCCGCGCAGCTAAGAAAGAAGCCAAGGTTATCCAACTTGCTCTGGACTATCATTTGGAAAAGATTTTTGTCCAAGCCATGCAGGAATTTCTAGAAAAATACCACGGAAAGTCAAAAGGCGTTAGCAGCTACCTTCATTCCTTTTGGAGCTCTGCCATCGTATCGGTTCTGCTCAAATGGATCAAGGATGGCATGAAGGTTCCAGCTGAAAAGATTGCCGATTTACGCTTGCCATTTTTCAAAAAATAGGGGATAAGGAGAAGACTTATGACAGAAAAAAGACTGGCTTGGGATGAGTACTTTGCAGCCCAGGCTTTACTGATTGCCAATCGTTCGACCTGCAAACGTGCCAAGGTGGGAGCTGTCCTCGTTAAGGACAATAAAGTCATTTCAACAGGCTACAATGGTTCTGTATCGGGAACGGAGCACTGTATCGACCACGAATGTCTGGTCATTGAAGGACACTGTGTCCGAACCCTTCACGCCGAGGTCAATGCTATCTTGCAAGGAGCCGAACGAGGGGTTCCCAGAGGATTTACAGCCTATGTGACCCATTTCCCTTGTCTGAACTGCACCAAACAACTGCTTCAGGTTGGTTGCAAGCGCGTGGTTTATATCAACCAGTACCGAATGGATGACTATGCCCAGTACCTTTATCAAGAAAAAGGCACCGAGTTGACCCATTTACCATTAGAGACTGTTCAGACAGCTCTTCAAGAGGCAGATTTGATTTAAAAATTAATTAAAATAAATGGTTTAGACAGCTTTTTAAACCGTTTTTTGATATAATAAGAAGAATAAATTGAAAGAAGGAACTCAGAAAATGGGAAAAATTGAAGTCATTAATCATCCACTCATTCAACACAAATTGTCAATCTTGCGTCGTACAGACACTTCTACAAAAGCTTTTCGTGAACTAGTAGACGAGATTGCAATGTTGATGGGATATGAAGTACTTCGTGATCTTCCACTTGAAGACGTGGAAATCGAAACACCTATCACAAAGACCGTTCAAAAACAATTGGCTGGTAAAAAATTGGCGATTGTCCCAATCTTGCGTGCAGGTATCGGGATGGTAGATGGACTATTGAGCTTGGTTCCAGCAGCAAAAGTTGGACACATTGGTATGTACCGTGATGAAGAAACCCTTCAACCAGTTGAATACTTGGTGAAATTACCTGAGGATATTGACCAACGTCAAATCTTTGTCGTTGATCCAATGTTGGCAACAGGTGGCTCAGCAATCTTGGCAGTAGATTCGCTTAAAAAACGTGGCGCTTCAAATATCAAGTTTGTCTGCCTAGTATCTGCTCCAGAAGGAGTGAAAGCTCTTCAAGAAGCACACCCAGATGTAGAAATCTTTACAGCAGCCTTGGATGAACGCTTGAACGAACACGGTTATATCGTTCCAGGTCTTGGAGATGCTGGAGACCGCTTGTTCGGTACTAAATAAAATCCCAAAGTAAATAGTGAAACTAGAAGTTCGTTTTTAACTTGAAAGGAGGTTGAGTTTTTGTTTCTGTTTAGAGAATAGAGCAAAAATTTGACCTTTTTTGACCAAAAAGATATAATAGTTCTGTATTGAGTCGTAAGACTAAGAAAATTCAACATTAAAAGGAGAAATGAATGATTCCTGTAGTTATTGAACAAACAAGCCGTGGAGAACGTTCCTATGATATTTACTCTCGTCTTCTGAAAGACCGCATCATCATGCTAACAGGTCCAGTTGAAGACAACATGGCCAACTCCGTTATCGCCCAATTACTTTTCTTGGATGCCCAAGACAGCACAAAAGATATTTACCTTTATGTCAATACACCTGGGGGCTCTGTTTCAGCTGGTTTGGCAATCGTTGATACCATGAACTTTATCAAGGCAGATGTCCAAACAATCGTTATGGGGATGGCTGCATCCATGGGGACTGTTATTGCATCAAGTGGCGCCAAAGGCAAACGTTTCATGCTTCCAAATGCAGAGTACATGATTCACCAACCAATGGGTGGTACAGGTGGTGGTACCCAACAAACCGATATGGCAATCGCTGCAGAGCACTTGCTTAAAACTCGTAAGACATTGGAGCAAATCCTTGCAGATAACTCTGGTAAATCAGTCGAGCAAATTCATGCAGATGCGGAACGTGATTACTGGATGAGTGCCCAAGAAACACTTGAATATGGCTTTATTGATGAAATCATGGCCAACAATTCTTTGAACTAATAATGCATGAAAGCAAACTCGACGGAGTTTGCTTTTTTTGATATAATAGGATAAGATTTCTTAGAAAGAGGCTTCCTCATGTTTGAAAAAACAAATCGATCAGGATTAATCATCTATCTCTACTATAATCGAGATGCAAAAAAACTTCAGGAATACGGTGATATCTGTTACCATTCCAAAAAACATCGTTACTTGCAGCTCTATGTTCCAACTGAGGAGTTAGATGACTTAGTTGAGAGATTAGGTAAGGAAAGATATATCAAGAAAATTAGACGTTGCCATATTCAAGAGCTAGAAACTCCCTTCGTTAGGAATCTCTATCGGACTGAAGAAAACGTTATCATTTAAAAAGTTAAACAAATACATTGACAATTTTCTGATAATTCGGTATATTCTTAACATACAATTTTTGAAACAACTATAAGGAGATTAAAAATGAAGAAAAAATTTGCCCTATCTTTTGTGGCTCTTGCTAGTGTGGCTCTTCTTGCTGCCTGTGGAGAGGTCAAGTCAGGAGCGTCAAACACAACTGGAAATCCAGTAGACGAAAAAACAATTAAAATCGGTTTTAACTTTGAAGAGACAGGTGCTGTGGCAGCTTATGGTACAGCTGAACAAAAAGGTGCCCAACTTGCTGTAGACGAAATCAACGCTGCAGGTGGAATTGATGGAAAACAAATCGAAGTTGTAGACAAAGACAACAAGTCAGAAACTGCTGAAGCAGCTTCTGTTACAACAAACCTTGTTACCCAATCAAAAGTAGCAGCTATTGTAGGACCTGCGACATCTGGTGCAACTGCTGCAGCTGTAGCTAACGCTACAAAAGCTGGAGTGCCATTGATTTCACCAAGTGCTACTCAAGACGGTTTGACTAAAGGTCAAGATTACCTATTTATCGGAACATTCCAAGATAGCTTCCAAGGGAAGATTATTTCTAACTATGTAACAAACAAATTGAATGCTAAGAAGGTTGTTCTTTATACTGACAATGCTAGTGACTATGCAAAAGGTATTGCTAAATCATTCCGCGAATCCTACAAGGGTGAGATTGTAGCAGATGAAACGTTTGTAGCAGGTGATACAGACTTCCAAGCAGCCCTTACTAAAATGAAAGGCAAAGAGTTTGATGCTATCGTTGTTCCAGGTTACTACACAGAAGCAGGTAAAATTGTAAACCAAGCTCGTGGTATGGGAATTGATAAACCAATCGTTGGTGGTGATGGATTTAACGGTGAAGAATTTGTTCAACAAGCAACTGCTGAAAGAGCATCAAACATTTACTTCATCTCTGGATTCTCCACCACAGTTGATGTTTCTGCAAAAGCTAAAGCTTTCCTTGAAGCATACCGTGCTAAATACAACGAAGAGCCTTCAACATTCTCAGCTTTAGCCTATGACTCAGTTTACCTAGTAGCAAATGCTGCAAAAGGTGCTAAAAACTCAGGTGAAATCAAGGACAACCTTGCTAAAACCAAAGATTTTGATGGTGTAACTGGTCAGACAAGCTTTGATGCTGACCACAATACAGTGAAAACTGCTTACATGATGACCATGAACAATGGTAAAGTTGAAGAAGCAGAAGTTGTAAAACCATAACATTAGAATAGTAATTGAAATGGGGAATGAGCCTTTGACTCACTCCCTGTTTCGGTGTTTATGAACTTGTGAAAATAATGAAATTTTCTAAAAAATAACGATAGAAAAGAGTGAATGCTATGCTCCAACAACTTGTGAATGGTCTAATTCTGGGTAGTGTTTATGCACTTTTGGCTCTGGGTTATACCATGGTTTATGGAATTATCAAACTCATCAACTTCGCCCACGGTGATATTTACATGATGGGTGCCTTTATTGGTTACTTTTTGATTAATTCTTTCCAAATGGATTTCTTTTTAGCTTTAATTATTTCAATGGCAGGAACCGCACTACTTGGTGTTGTGATTGAGTTTCTTGCCTACCGTCCTTTACGACACTCTACACGTATTGCTGTATTGATTACTGCCATCGGAGTGTCTTTCCTACTGGAATACGGAATGGTTTATCTAGTGGGCGCCAATACTCGTGCCTTCCCTCAAGCAATTGAAACAGTCCGCTTTGACTTGGGACCAATTAGCTTGACAAATGTTCAATTGATGATTTTAGCAGTTTCTGTACTCTTGATGGTTTTATTGCAATTGATCGTCCAAAAAACAAAAATGGGGAAAGCCATGCGTGCGGTATCAGTTGATAGTGACGCAGCTCAATTGATGGGAATTAATGTAAATCGTACAATCAGCTTTACCTTTGCTTTGGGTTCAGCTCTTGCTGGTGCAGCAGGTGTCCTCATTGCCCTTTACTACAACTCTCTTGAACCTTTGATGGGCGTGACTCCAGGTCTAAAATCATTCGTTGCGGCCGTACTCGGTGGTATCGGGATTATTCCTGGTGCAGCTCTAGGGGGATTTGTGATTGGCTTGTTGGAAACATTTGCTACTGCCTTCGGTATGTCTGATTTCCGTGATGCCATCGTATATGGAATCTTGCTTTTGATTCTGATTGTTCGACCTGCAGGTATCCTTGGTAAGAATGTGAAAGAGAAGGTGTAAACAATGAAGACAAATCTTAAAGTAAATATTCTCTGGTTATTCCTTCTATTAGCGGGTTATGGATTGATTAGTGTACTGGTTTCTGCTGGTGTTCTCAATCTATTCCATGTCCAAATTTTAGAACAAATTGGGATTAATATCATCCTTGCAGTAGGCTTGAACTTAATCGTTGGTTTTTCAGGACAATTCTCACTTGGTCATGCAGGTTTTATGGCGATTGGGGCTTATGCAGCAGCGATTATTGGTTCAAAATCACCAACCTATGGTGCCTTCTTTGGAGCGATGGTCTTGGGCGCTTTGATTTCTGGTGCAGTCGCTTTGCTCGTTGGGATTCCAACACTCCGTTTGAAGGGTGACTACCTGGCTGTTGCGACACTAGGTGTTTCAGAAATCATTCGTATCTTTATTATTAATGGTGGTAGTTTGACCAACGGTGCTGCTGGTATCTTGGGTATTCCAAACTTTACCAACTGGCAAATGGTTTATCTATTTGTGGTAATCACAACTATTGCAACTCTCAACTTCCTACGTAGTCCAATTGGACGCTCTACTCTATCTGTTCGTGAGGATGAGATTGCTGCAGAGTCCGTTGGGGTAAACACTACAAAGATCAAGATAATCGCTTTTGTCTTTGGTGCCATTACAGCTAGTATTGCTGGTTCACTTCAGGCCGGTTTTATCGGATCTGTTGTTCCAAAAGATTACACCTTTATTAATTCCATCAACGTGTTGATTATCGTTGTGTTTGGTGGACTTGGATCCATTACTGGTACCATCGTTTCAGCGATTGTTTTAGGAATTTTAAATATGCTCCTTCAAGATGTTGCTAGCGTACGTATGATTATCTACGCCTTGGCTCTTGTATTGGTCATGATTTTCAGACCAGGTGGACTTCTTGGGACATGGGAATTGAGTCTATCACGTTTCTTTAAAAAATCGAAGAAGGAGGGACAAAACTAATGGCATTACTTGAAGTTAAACAGTTAACCAAACATTTTGGCGGTCTAACAGCTGTTGGAGATGTCACTCTTGAATTGAACGAGGGAGAATTGGTTGGTCTGATTGGACCAAATGGTGCTGGTAAAACAACCCTTTTCAATCTCTTGACCGGTGTTTATGAACCAAGCGAAGGTACTGTGACACTAGATGGACACCTCCTAAATGGGAAAACTCCCTATAAGATTGCTTCACTTGGTCTCAGTCGTACCTTCCAAAATATTCGTTTGTTCAAGGACTTGACAGTTTTGGAAAATGTTTTGATTGCATTTAGCAATCATCATAAACAACATGTCCTTGCGAGCTTCCTACGCCTACCAGCTTTTTATAAGAATGAGGAAGAATTAAAAAGCAAAGCTTTGGACTTGCTGAAGATTTTTGATTTGGATGGTGACGCAAATACTCTTGCCAAGAATCTGGCCTATGGTCAACAACGTCGATTAGAAATTGTTCGTGCTCTGGCAACTGAACCTAAGATCCTCTTTTTGGACGAACCTGCAGCTGGTATGAATCCACAAGAAACAGCTGAATTGACAGAATTGATCCGTCGTATCAAAGATGAATTTAAAATTACCATCATGCTCATCGAACATGACATGAATTTGGTTATGGAAGTCACTGAGCGTATCTATGTTCTTGAATATGGTCGTTTGATTGCTCAGGGGACTCCGGATGAGATCAAGAACAACAAACGCGTTATTGAAGCTTATCTAGGAGGTGAAGCCTAATGTCTATGTTAAAAGTTGAAAACCTCTCTGTGCATTACGGTATGATCCAAGCAGTTCGTGATGTAAGTTTCGAGGTTAATGAAGGTGAAGTTGTTTCCCTTATCGGTGCCAATGGTGCCGGTAAAACAACCATTCTTCGTACCCTTTCAGGTTTGGTTCGTCCAAGTGCTGGTAAAATTGAGTTTTTGGGAAAAGAGATTCAAAAGTTGCCAGCGCAAAAGATCGTGGCAGGTGGTCTTTCACAAGTTCCTGAAGGACGCCATGTTTTCCCAGGTTTGACTGTTATGGAAAACTTAGAAATGGGAGCCTTTTTAAAGAAAAATCGTGAAGAAAATCAAGCCAACTTGAAAAAAGTCTTTTCACGTTTCCCTCGTCTTGAAGAGCGTAAAAACCAAGATGCGGCAACTCTTTCAGGTGGTGAACAGCAGATGCTGGCTATGGGACGCGCTCTCATGTCTACACCTAAGCTCCTTCTCTTGGATGAGCCGTCAATGGGACTTGCCCCGATCTTTATCCAAGAAATTTTTGATATCATTCAAGATATTCAGAAGCAAGGAACAACGGTTCTCCTAATTGAACAGAACGCTAACAAGGCCCTTGCTATCTCTGACCGAGGTTATGTACTTGAAACAGGAAAGATTGTCCTATCGGGAACAGGAAAAGAACTCGCAGCATCAGATGAAGTCAGAAAAGCATATCTAGGTGGCTAAAAAGGTCCGGGGGACCTTTTTAGTCGGTAGATAGAGATTGCGTAGCAATCATCAGATCCACTGGATTGTTTTAGTCGGAGGATAAGAATTGTGCAGCTATTCTCCTTTAGTCTGGTAGACTAGTTTAGGTTGTGGATGGAGATTGCGAACGCAATCTCTCTATAGTCCGGGGGACCTTTTTAGTTGGCGGATAAGGATTGCAGCCAAGCGACACCTAATACGACTACTTATCAAAATATAAAATATTTCAGGGCTCCAGAATAAGGAGCTCTTTTATTTATATGTTTTTTGAGGAAAGGGAAGAAGGCCTTAATTTTTACTCATTGTTTTCCTATTTGAATTGACAGTCCTTTTTGTTCATATTATAATATGAGTAAGAGAAAATTGAACAGGAGGACTGAGAATGGTAACAGAAAAACAATTTAAACTTTTGCGTTTTATGTTGATACATAAAGAAAAGACATTTACTCAGCGACAGTTAGCTGAAGAGTTAGACCTATCTTTAGGAACAATCAACACATTATTGAAAAAACTGAAAGAAGAGAAGTGGGTTGATGAGGAGCTTCACTTAACTGAACTAGGTCAGAAAGTTTTAGACCCCTATCGAGTAAAAAATGCCATTATAATGGCTGCTGGCATGAGTAGCCGTTTTGCTCCTTTGTCTTATGAGATTCCCAAAGGATTGCTTCAAGTCAAGGGTGAACGCTTGATAGAGAGGGAAATCAGACAGCTGCAAGAAGCAGGAATAGAAGATATAACCGTTATTGTAGGCTATCTTCAAGAAAAAATGTTCTATCTTGCAGAGAAGTTTGGTGTAAAAATTGTAGTGAATAATGATTACTACAAATACAATAACTGTTCGTCTCTTATGTTGGTTAAAGATCAACTTTCCAACACGTATATTTGTTCATCAGATAATTATTTTGTGGAAAATCCTTTTGAGCAATATATTTATAGAGGTTACTACTCGACGATATTTGCAGAAGGTCAAACGGACGAATATTGTGCTATAGAGGATTCGAATCACACCATCATTGATATCCAAATTGGTGGAGAAAATACTTGGGCCATGGTGGGGCACGTTTATTTTGACCGTGCATTTAGCGAGAAATTCAAGGAAATTTTAGAAACCGAGTTTAAGCACGAACCTTATCGGGAACAGCTTTGGGAGGATTATTATAGTCGGCATGTCAAGGAACTCCTTTTAGAAGCTCGTCACTATTCAGCGGATATTGTTAAAGAATTTGATTCACTAGATGAACTCCGTCAATTTGATGAACGTTATTTGGTAAATGCAGACTCAGCTATTATCGATAATATCTGTAAGACATTAAAGTGTGTGGCTTCAGATATTGTCAATATCAAACCTCTAAAAGATGGGTTAACCAACACATCATTTTCATTTGACTGTCTAGGAAAAAGATATGTTTACCGTCATCCGGGCAGGGGAACGGAAAATTATATCGACCGAGCTAGTGAAGCAGCTTCTATGGAAATTGCTGCAAAATTAAAGATTGACCGTACCTTCGTAGCTATGAACAAGGATGAGGGCTGGAAAATTTCAGAATTTATTCCCAATGCTAAGCAACTGGATTATGATAATTGGGATGATGTGGCACAAGCAATGGACCTCTTGAGACGGTTACACCAATCTGGAGAAAAAACGGAACATTCCTTTGACCAATTTGAGGGAATTGATGATTTTAGAGAAAAATTGAAGGCTAGAAATCGATTTGAGTTTGATGGTCTCGAGGAACTGGATAAAACTGTTTCACTTCTCAAAAACTATTTACAGAATGATCCGAAACAGGTTGTCCTTTGTCATGGAGATTCCTATAGTCCTAATTTTTTGTTAAATGAAGCAGGCGAAATAAGCTTGATTGATTGGGAATATTCTGGAATGGGAGAGCCAGCAGGAGATTTGGGAACCTTTATCGCTTGTTCCAATTATTCCGTAGAGGATGCTGAAAAGGTACTGGAATTGTATCTACAAGAAGTACCAGATAGGAAAACCAAGCGTCACTACTTAGCTTATGTAGCAGTGACCTCATATTATTGGTTCTTGTGGGCTTTGTTCCAGGAGAGTGTTGGAAAACCAGTCGGTGAGTTTCTCTACATCTGGTATCGCTATACCAAACAATATGGACAACTGGCTCTTGATTTGTATTTGGAGGAAAACTAAGATGAAAACGACATCCGAAATTGAAGAATTAGTAGCAACTGAAACAAAGAGAAGATTGGAAGAAATGGAGTCGCCAAACTACGAGTTTGTTCAACCCTTCCTAAAAAGTGATTTCATTTTAATCATCTCCATAGTCCTAATCAACCTTATTTTGATTATCTTAGCAATGACGGGAGGAATTCAATAACATGTCTAAAATGAATGACTATATCCAACAAGAAACCATAACAGGAATTGTTCCCATGACCAATAAGGATCGTCAGTATTCTTTTTGGGATCTCTTTCTATCGACAAGTGGTTTTGCCATTGCTACTTGGTGTTACACCCAAGGGGCTTATGTAGCTCAATATCTGACCTTTAATCAAATGTTGATAAATATTTTTAGCTTTAACATTATCTGGGTCTTTATTGAATGTCTTCCTATTTTGTTTGCGGTTAAATATGGAATTGATTTGTGGATTTGGTTGAGAGCTGTTCTAGGAAAAAGAGGTGTAGCCCTGTTATCAACCATTATTAGCTTGGCTAACTTTGGATGGTATGCTGTTGCGGCCAATCTTTTTGCCAGTTCCATGATCCATTTGGCAAATAATTTTGGTCTTGGTTTGGACAAGGGAATATGGGCGCCTATTCTTGGTACCCTCTGTGTTCTGCTTGGAACGCTCATTGCTCTTGGAGGCCCAGAAGTGATTAAATGGACCAATCGCTTCTTGGTTATCGCCTTGTTGATTGTCGGTCTCATTATCGTTGGAATCTGCTTTGTCGCCGTTCCTATAACTGATATTATGAATATCCAACCAGCCACTCAAGGAGATTTGACACCATTAGAACGCTTCATGCTCTCCGGAGAAGGAAATGTTGCCTTCGCTTTTTCTTGGTCTACACAGGCATTGGTTTTACCACGTTTAGCAAAATCAGAACGCAGTGGTTATTGGGCTACAGCCTTATCATACGGAGTTGTTGCGCCCTTCTTCGTTGCGACAGGTGGAGTCATGGCTCTAGCCATGTTTGTCAAAACAAGTGTTTATGAAAGTGATCCAACAACCATGCTATCAACTCTAAGCACCCCGGCCTTTGCTCTCTTAAGTCTACTACTAGTAGCCTTTGCCAATATTGGAACCCAGGGGACAGGATCATACGTGAACTGTATGATTGTCAAAAGTGGGATGCCCAAAGTAAGCTATAAACTAATGGTTTGGATTGCCATGGTTTACGTGAGTCTACTCACTATCTGGGGAGGAGTAGAAGAGTATTTCGGATCCTTTATCTCCCTAGCTGCCTATATTCAGGGGCCAATTATTGGTATGATTGTTGTCGACTATTTTATCTTAAGAAAACGAAAACTCGACTTGCGTTCAGCCTATTTCCTTGAAGGGCATGACGCCTACGAGTTTACTAAAGGATTTAACTTAGTTGGCTTGTCTTGCGTATTTATCTCCTTATTGGTAGCGGTACTATTTGTTTACAACCCTGTAACTGCACAAATTCAAAGTCCAATTTTTTTAATCACAACTGGTAGCGGATTTACTGCAATATTCGGTGGCCTACTATACTGGCTAGCTAGCCTTAGCCCGTTAAAACGTTATATGATAAAAGATCGAGACACTATTACGATTTAAGAAGAGAGGGGACTAAGGTTCCCTCTTAACTTACACTGGCATTTTATGCAAACTTCTCAGATTATTCAAAATCTTGAAAAAGAGATGAAAGCGTTTGATAGATTTTCTAAGAAAGTGTATAATAAAAGTAGCAATATAGAAGGAGAAGTCTCATGGCAGTTAAAGATTTCATGACCCGTAAGGTAGTTTATATCAGTCCAGATACGACTGTAGCACACGCAGCAGATTTGATGCGCGAGCAAGGTTTGCACCGTTTACCTGTTATCGAAAACGATCAATTAGTCGGATTGGTAACAGAAGGAACCATTGCGGAAGCCAGCCCATCTAAAGCAACCAGTCTCTCTATCTATGAGATGAATTATCTTCTGAATAAAACCAAAGTAAAAGATGTAATGATTCGAGATGTCGTGACTGTTTCTGGCTATGCTAGTCTAGAAGATGCAACCTATCTGATGCTGAAAAATAAAATTGGGATATTACCAGTCGTAGACAATCATCAGGTCTACGGTGTCATTACAGACCGCGATGTTTTTCAGGCTTTCTTGGAAATCGCCGGATACGGAGAAGAGGGTATTCGTGTTCGTTTCATTACAGAAAATGAAGTCGGAGTACTGGGAAAAATTGTAGCTCTAATCGTAGAAGAAAATCTAAATATCTCGCACACAGTTAATATTCCGCGTAAGGATGGGAAGGTCGTCATTGAAGTTCAAATTGATGGAAAAATCGATTTGACTTCATTAAAGGATAAGTTTGAAAAAGAAGGAATTCAAGTGGAGGAGATCATTCATACCTCTGCCAAAGTCCTTTAAACCAGAGGCTTTAGGGCCTCTTTTTTTCTGCCACAAAAAGCGGTGAAAAGCAAAATATGGAAAGAAATGAGAGATTATGGTATAATAAAACGATATGAAAAGGAGTATCTATGGACATTTCAGAAATTCGTCAAAAAATTGACGCAAATCGTGAAAAATTAGCTTCTTTTAGGGGGTCTCTTTGACCTCGAAGGCTTAGAGGAAGAGATTGCCATCTTGGAAAACAAGATGACAGAACCTGATTTTTGGAACGATAATATCGCGGCCCAAAAAACGTCGCAAGAATTAAATGAATTAAAAAATACCTACAATACCTTCCGTAAAATGGAAGAGTTGCAGGATGAAGTTGAGATTTTATTGGACTTCTTAGCAGAAGACGAGTCAGTCCATGATGAACTGGTCGAGCAGCTAACCGAGTTGGATAAGATGATGGCCAACTACGAGATGACCCTTCTCTTGTCAGAACCTTATGACCATAATAATGCCATCTTGGAAATTCATCCAGGATCTGGTGGTACTGAGGCTCAGGACTGGGGTGATATGTTGCTCCGCATGTACACTCGTTATGGAAATGCCAAAGGCTTTAAAGTAGAAGTTTTGGATTACCAGGCAGGTGATGAAGCAGGTATCAAGTCTGTGACCTTGTCTTTTGAAGGACCGAATGCTTATGGCCTACTTAAATCAGAAATGGGTGTTCACCGTTTGGTCCGTATTTCACCATTTGACTCTGCCAAACGTCGCCATACTTCCTTTACATCCGTAGAGGTTATGCCTGAACTGGATGATACTATCGAAGTGGAGATTCGTGAAGATGATATCAAAATGGATACCTTCCGTTCAGGTGGTGCTGGTGGACAAAACGTCAATAAAGTTTCAACAGGTGTGCGTTTGACACACATTCCTACAGG